>JBAVZU010000058.1:0-6005 GCA_049588915.1 Candidatus Sulfotelmatobacter sp. | reverse complement strand
GGCAATGGAGTGGTGCTCGTGTCATAGGTTATTACACGTGCGATCATGTAGGCCTTGTTGCCCTCCGTCTCGGTAAAGGAAATGAGAATCCCGTCACTTTTGCCAGTTACGCCGGGGCTCGGAAATTGCGTGCCTGTCAGACCAACCACTGCGCTTGTAAAGGTACCTTTACTCAATCGTGCCGGCGATTGCAGCACTTGGATTTTCATCGAGGGGTCGTGGGCACGAAGGGCTGCCTGCGCCTGATCCACGCTGATGTCCAGCCGAATGCCGCCAACGTCAAAACCGTGACCATCGCCAGACGGGCTCTGGGTTCGACCTGTCGAGCTTAAAGCGCAAAATGCCGCGAGCGGCAAAAGAAACCGCGAGATGCATCGATTCTGACGTGTCATCTCAAGTGCCTCCTAGTCCACCCCTCCTTGAAGGAGCAGGCGGGTTGATTCCCTGAAGGGACCCTCTCTCATTCCTCATTAATTACCGGCCGCCGGCGCGCGTTGAGTTCCCCACCCGGCAAGGAATCCTAATGCGTGGGAAGCATCATTGCACGGACGATTGAAAAGACATCAATAAAATTCTCGGGCGTGGCCTTTACGCGGTCACCCTTCAGCGCGGTGTGGCATATCGTGACCCAAAATCCCTGCCCGTCTCGCCATCCATGCTCCCCGATAGGGTCTATCCATAGCGTGAAGCCCGCTCCGTTTCCTTGTTATCCCCGAAACCCATTCCACATCATTCTCCGGGACGGCGCACACATAAAGCACGATTGCCCTCCATGGCGCTTAGTGGGAAGGCGACCTGCTCCCCGAGAGAAAAGTTGAGGGTCATAGCCCCCGCCGGGGGTAATGCGCCGGGACGATCCCGCGCGATTGGTGCCAGCGTTGAGCTCCATTCCCTGCCTGTCAGGATAATCCCGCCCTTGATGTGATACTCGAAATGTCGGCCCTCAAAAACCAAGGTCCTGGTGGGGGACTCTATATCAAAGATCCCTTTCAGTTCGTTGATGGTAGGCAGTCTCCAATCCGCGCGGCCATTCCATCTCAAACTGTTACACCAATACGTCGCCATGCTCCAGTCCGTATCCACGTCGAGGTCCTGGCTCGTCCACATCAAATGAGTTGCGGGGTCTGTCCAAATGCCCATGGGCTTTGCCTTCGATTTAGTAGTGTTGTTCTGCGCCGCCAGCGTAAGAGAGCAAGCTAGCAAGCCCAGCAGAAATGAAAGCGGCTTCGTCACTTTGAACACCTCCTCGTCCGAAACTCCTTGAACGAGCAGCGGGCTTGTGTCTTCCGAAGGGGACTCTCTAATTCCTTATCAAGTACCGGCCGTCTACGCGCGTCTAGCTCCGCACTTGGTGCAAAAATCTGCTCCCGCGCCCAGCGCCGTTCCGCAGTTCGTGCAAAAACCATTTACTGGAGCATTTGGTGCAGAGGGAGCGGGGCCGACGGGTGATCCAGCCACATTCCCGCCGCTCGCATATTTTGCGGAAGGGCTTTGCCGTAAAACGATAAACTTTGCAGCAAAAAACACAACCCACACGATAATCAACTCCAGAATACTTTGCGACCAGTTGACGGCATCCCAATTTTGTACCTGTGTGATAAAAACTGAGTCTCCGTTGACGTAATGAAGGAACATAAATATCACGACCGACAAAATCGCTGCTAAAACCAGCAGAAACTTCGATACGATTGATTTGGTTTCATTTGTCATCGCGTGCCTCCCTTCGCCCGATTGAACACCCTAATCTGTTGGCCGCCAACGAAAAGCAGCCCCGGGCTGTTGTCCGGCGTCTTGATACTCGTTCCCTTGAATTGTGCCGCGATGTCTGGCGTTTCCTCTGTCGTCTTATTGGGTCGGAATACCTTGGCGCGCATACGGCATGAACAGGAACGCAGTCCGGCCAGAGATCGGGCCGTCCTGAAATGGTCCTGTTATACGTGAGGGTATCGGATGAGGTTACGGCACTACTTAGACCGACGAACGTGCGCTCTTTCCCCACGGTCAGCCTGCTTTCGTCCACCTTCACTGAAGCTTCGGCGGACTTTCATGCCCCGACTGCACGGCTTCCAACTCGCTATAACCTAGCGGGGACAAACCGCAGTAACACAGTGGGCGGCGTAGCTACCATACAGTAGTCAGAGGAGGTGTTCCGATTGGACGCATTCCACTTCGATGGAGAATATAGTCCTGTACGAATACTAAATCAAACGGAATTCCTTCAATCGTTTAGGGCCTAGCGGGCTCATAGTAGAGGGCAGAATCCCGCTGGATTTTCGTCTTGATTGACGGACCTTGGAGAACGTCACCCGCAAGCCCGAAGTCAACCTCTGTCGGTGGGGCGACTTGTGTTTGGTCCTTGTCGAAGTCAAGCGCGGCGTTGAGTTGTGCCTGGCGGGCGAGGAGTTCCTTCATCCGCGCTTCGTGCTCGAAGGGCTCGTTGGCTTGCTCCTGATAATTGGCGAGGGCTGTCAAGGATGACAGTCTTCGACCATTACCGTCAAAGCGGCTTTAGAACGTCCTCGACAAGGAACGGGCGCGGAGGCGAAGCGGTGTGGGTCGAAGCAATAGATTTCGTCTGTCGGTGATCTGGTAATTTTGATGAAAATGGTGCCGGCGGAGGGAGTCGAACCCACACGGCCTTGCGACCAACGGATTTTCTTGCCTCTACGGCTTTCGCCGCCCTCTTCCGGAAAGCGCCGTCGGGCGCGTTCGTCGAGGTTCGGGGTCTGGACTATCCCTTCACCGTGCCCCAGATAGCGGGGGTTAGGTGCTGCCCGTCTAGTCTCTACACCTTCCTCGGTTAGGAGGCTTGGCTCGGGATTGCCAGTTAAGGTTTCCCCGACTTTGAGCAGTTCTGCATCGCCGGTTTCCCTGCGAGCACTCAAGTTTTGTCTGAGTGCACGTAGTCTATTTCTATATACCTTTAGTTTGATTTACGAGGCGAATCTGCGCAACGCCACGTTCGATCGCGCCATTTTATTCTGCGTCGATTTGCGGTGCGCCGATATGAGCGACGTCAGCATGGTGCGCGCGGATTTGCGCGGCGCCTCGCTGAAAGGGGCCAATCTTACGGGCGCCAATATGGAAGGCGTCGATTTGCGCGAAGGAGCGCTCGCCAGCGCCGGCGGCTCGGGCGAGCTCAAGAGCGCGCATGAAAACCTGACCGTGGCCGACAAGGGCGGGGCCAACCTCAGCGGCGCCAATCTCAGCGGCGCCTGTCTTTCCGGCGCCGTCGCTATCGAAAGCAACTTCAGCGACTCGACGATGAGGAACGCCAAAATCTCCAACGCGATTCTGAGGGGCGCCAACTTTTCCGGAGCCAATCTGGAGAACGCCGACTTCAGCCAGTGCGACCTCACCAATATCAATCTGCGCGACGCCATTTTGATCGGCACCGCCATTAATCTCAGCGAAATCCCGGAAGCAGACCGGCAGGGAGCGCTCACCAGTACGCCTCAAGGCCTATCGGCGAAAGATCTGCCCCGGCCGATCGAGCAGTTGGTGAAACTCCACGAGATGTGGGCGGACAGCAAGGGACGGAGCGGGCAACAACTCGATATCAGCACATTCGACCTGCGCGGCACTGCAAACTTCCAGCGCGCCCGCCTGACGATGATGAAAGGTGTGGGCGCCGTTCTCTATGCCGTCAACTTCTCCGAATCCCAACTCCAGGCGGCCGATCTCAGCACCGCCGATCTGCGCCATGCCAATTTTGAATCCGCCGATATGCGCGGAGGAAACTTATCTGGCGCCAAATTCACCAATTGTTCCTTGCAGAACGCCCGGCTCGAACCGTTGAGCGTAGCGCCGGGCAAACTCATCACGACCGATCTGTCGCAGGCTTCGCTGCGCTTTGCCAATTTGTCGGGGGCGAATTTGCGGCAGGTCAATTTCCGCGATGCCGATCTTCGCGATGCCAATCTCATGGGCGCGGACATGAGTGATGCCGATCTCACCGGCGCGAACATGACCGGCGTTCGGCGTTGAGCGGTTCCGCTGCGCTTCGGAAGGGCTCGGAAGATTTAGGGTTTCTCTGCGCTGGCATTGCGCGTTTTCTCTGTGCTCGCTAGGGCTCGCACAACCGGGTGCCAGCGCAACCGGGCGGGGCGCAAGTGCTCGGGAAAAGAGTGAAGTTTTCTCTGTGCTCACCAAGGTTCGCGTAGTTTTTAGGGTTTCTCTGCACTCGCCCTGGGCGAGTGCAACCGGGCGCAAGTGCTCGCGAAAACGGTTAAGTGTTCTCTGTGCTCACTGCGTTCGCCATAGTAGATGCGGGCCGATTCACGCCGCACCCCAAATGGTGCGACGATCGGACCGCGCGGGCGGGGCTCGCGTAGTAAAGGCTGGCCGATTCACACCGCCCCGTTAACAGGGTTTCTCTGCGCGAAAAGCGGCGCGGTTGCCGTTTTGAGTGAGGCGGACCGATTCACGCCGCCACCAAGGGTGGCGGCGATCGGACCGCGCGGGGAGTCGTGCGGCGATCGGACCGCGCGGGCCGCGCAATAGACAACAAACACAGAGCTATTCGCTCGCACTTACTGCTGTAACTCCTCCAAATAATCCGTGGAACGATCTTCTCTGACATTTCAATGGATTGCAGATCCATTGAATTTCCAAACCAATTGCATTTTATTGATTATTTCCGGGTAATTAATGATTCTCTGCTTAGATATAGGGACGAGACTATCTGTTGGGTCCCGACACAACACATGGGGGCGAAAATGAAAAGATTGGTAGCCTTGACCCTTTTGACGCTTCTCGCCGTTACCACCATTACCGCATGTAGCAGCCATCCGGCTCACGCGGCGATATATAAGATAAGAAGGTAGCACGCAGCTAGTGGGAAATCCGGAGCCCTCTCCTCGGCTCCGGATTTCCTTTTTGTGGAGAGGCAAGCCGTTCTGCTCGGCCGTCTGGGAAAAAAGCGGATACAAGATGCACAACATTATGCGCCGCTTTCCGTATCCCAAAGCGGGTGTTGGTCCGCCTGCTTCGCA
The DNA here is from genome assembly GCA_049588915.1 of Candidatus Sulfotelmatobacter sp. Classification (GTDB taxonomy): domain Bacteria; phylum Acidobacteriota; class Terriglobia; order Terriglobales; family Acidobacteriaceae; genus Sulfotelmatobacter. The sequence goes on along the minus strand of JBAVZU010000058.1, from coordinate 1,011 downwards.
GGCTAAGTTAAAAAAGACTGTCGGCAAAGCCGACGGGCTGCTTCGCAGGCTTAAGTTAAAAAACAAGTCGGCAAAGCGCAGTAGAAGTGGGCCGATTCACGCTGGCCCAAAATGGGGCAGCTTTGAGTTGTCTCTGCGCTTCGGTGGTAATACGTTCCCTCTGCACTTCGCTTCGTTTTGCGTTTTCTCTGTGCTCACTGCGTTCGCACAACCGGGCGTGCAACCGGGGGCTGGCGTAGTAAAGCCGGGCCGATTCATGTTGGATTTTGTCAGGCGCGGCCTGCTTATCCCCGAAACAAGGGTTTCGGGGGCAGGACGCGGCGGGTGGGCGCCATGAAACGCAAAAATCCTGGCGGTCGTCCCCGCAGCTTGACCGAGACCCAGATCGCTCGCGCGCGGCGCCTCCTGACCAGCGGCATGGCGAAAAAAAACATCGCCACTGCGCTCGAAGTCTCGTACTCGACCCTGTATCTCGCCCTCAAGCCCTATTCTGCAGGGCCGTATCCCCAAATGGGGCGCCCTAAACAAGCGCCGAGCGCGAACACAGTCTTCGCGGCCGAGGTTTTAAAGGCAACGATCAACAACGCCTGCACGAAGCGCAGTTACGTCCGTTTCGTGGTGCGGTTCCTCACCTGGTGCGAGCGGAAAGGCGTCGAACTTCGCCAGATCACTCCTTGCATGGCCAGTCAGTATATGGACCAGACCACGGGCTGCGCGGGGACGAAAATGGTGGCCCACGCGGCGCTGCGCCACTTCTTCGATAACCTCGTGACGGGGCACGCGGTCAATCCCTTCGCTTCGGTGCCCATTATGAGCCGATCCAACCGGCAAAAACCAGATCCTGAGTAGAAACAAGCCCGTTTGAGAAGCGGGCCGATTGGTTTTGGTCTCTCTCTGCACTCGCTTGCGCGAGTGCAACCGGGCGCAAGCGCTCGCAGGAGTTAAGTTCTTTCTGTGCTCACTGCGTTCGCCATAGTAGATGCGGGCCGATTCACGCCGCACCCCAAATGG
>JBAVZU010000057.1:0-52314 GCA_049588915.1 Candidatus Sulfotelmatobacter sp. | reverse complement strand
GACTTGAGATGGGCGACTGGTTCGGCGGTGGCGAAGAGGTACTTTACGTTGACGTTCGTGGCAGTGTAGTGGATGGTGGTCTGGGCGAGAGCTGGAGCGACGAGTAATACCAGAACAATAATGCGGGCGATCAAATGGGCCTCCGTAAGAGTACAGTCGCGGCGAAAGTAACTCAGGTGCACTAGCGAGCGCCGGCAACTTCTACACGATCCTCATAAGCTAGCGGCTTGATGGCCTTGCCAACGCCGCTGCGTTCCGCAATTCTCAGGTCATAGTCGTTCTGAAGATTCAACCAGAATTGCGCAGGAAGGCCAAAATACTTTCCTAATCGGATTGCAGTGTCGGCGCTGATGGCGCGATCTCCCCGGACCACTTCATAGATGCCAGAAAAATTAAGAGCCTTCGCCAGCGCGTAGGCGCTTATGCCCATTGGCTCCATGAACTCTGTTTTGAGGATTTCTCCAGGGTGAACCGCAAAGATCCTCTTCAACTTTCCCATAACTGCTCCAGTCAGTGATAATCGATTATTTCTACTTCAGCCGCGTTCCCGTCCCGCCACACAAAACATATACGGTATTGATCGTTGACCCGAATGCTATGCCGTCCAGCGCGGTCCCCACGTAAAGCTTCCATCTGATTGCCCGGCGGTACCTTCAAGTTGTCTAACGCCACCGCCGCATTCAGGATGGCGAGCTTCTTGAAGGCACGGCGCTGCAAATCAGCCGTTAGTCGACGACTCCGGCCAGACTGCCACAGCCTTTCGGTCTCCTTGCCGCGGAAACTCGCAATCATCGACCGTAATAGTACTGTAATGCGATACTATCGTAGCACATGAGTACGTAAAACTTCCGCGACTTATCCCTCACGTGGGCTTACGCAGGAAGGCTGTTAGCGCAAGCGAGATCGCTCGTCTCGCTGATGAAAACGCGGAAAGTCGAACTGACTCCCGATTTCCGAGCCGATCGTAAGATCCCTAGTTGAGTTCTCTTAAATAGCCTAGGCAGTCTTGTTCTTCTCATAAAACCTGCGAACCTTTGCGCGATTGCCGCAGCGCTTCATGTCGCACCAGCGGCGATGGTGGTTCTTGCTGGTGTCGAGAAAGAACCATTCGCACTCTTTGGAGGAGCACGCCCGGACGAAGGGCAGTTCGTCCGAGGCGAGCAGATCAGCGGCATAGCGAGCAATCCTCCAGCGCAGAACATCAAAGTCAGTCAGGTCGGCGAAGCGCCAGTGAAAGCGGCCATTGGCCGGGGCCAGGCGCAAGTGTTCCGCGGCAATCTGAATTTCTCGATTCAGTTTGGCGAGTGCTTCAGACGGAACGCGGCGATTCTCAATGACCGCCCAAAAGACGTCGTGGATGGATTCGCGCAAATCCCGGGCGCGGCGCAACGCGTCCTGCGCACGATCTGGTTCTGTGCGGTTGCGCCTTGAGAGGCGTTCCCGTTGGGCGGCGTCAAGCAGACCAGCATCCTCGCCAAATTGAAGAAGGTCGTCGTAGATGACGAGCAATTCTTTGGGCTTGATATGGCGATCGTCTAGTGTGTTCACGAAGTCGAGACAAACGTTGCCCGCAATAAGATCGAACCTCTTCTGGCCTTGTGTTTTACTCTTTGCTTCCTTCATCGACTCCGCGTTAGAGCCTTCCCCTTGATCCTACGTGCTCGGTTCATTGTCAACCAAATCATATAACCATCAAAGTACGTTTGACAAGTTAGACGACAAGCGCTAGCATCTGTGTGTGTAACCTATTAAACACGTTTTGATGGTTATGGGGTGAGATTATGCCTTCAGCCCAAGCGTCCCAGATTATGGCTCTCATTCGCAGCGGCAAGATGGTAAATATTGGAGGGAGGCCTGTAGTTGTGTCTGAGCCGAGCAAACCCGCGAATAAGCGTGACCGCAGCCTCGCCATCAAGATGGCGCTGGCCTTTGTGGCGATTTACGTCATCTGGGGATCAACCTACTTGGCGATCCGTTATGCGGTGGAAACGATTCCTCCGCTGGTGACAGTGGGGGTACGGCAGGCGATTGCGGGCGGGATCATGCTGGCATGGGCGTGGATACGCGGGTTTCGTCCGACGCGGCAACAGTGGGCGGCGGGCTTTGTGCTGGGAACATTCTTCTTCCTGATTGGGCATGGATCGCTCTTCTGGGCGGAACAGTATGTGGGCTCGGGATTGGCCGCGCTGCTGATCGCAACCGAACCGATGTTCATCCTGGTGCTGGGCTGGATGATGGGCCGGCAAAGGATCGGCCGCCTGAGCGCTCTGGGTCTGGGATTGGGCGTTGCCGGCGTGGCCATGCTGACGGGAGCGGAATTGTCAGTGAAAGGATCGAGCCTGTTAGGAGTGCTCGCCGTATTGCTGGGATCATTGTCGTGGTCGCTGGGGGTAGTCATCTCGCCGCGGCTCAAGTTACCTTGGGATGCACTCGGGCGAACGGCGCTGCCTACTATCTGCGGGGGAGCAATGCTGCTGGCCGCGGCGGCAATTACCGGCGAATTCCAACAGACGCACTGGGCGAGTGTTTCCTTGCGATCACTGATTGGGTTGGCATATCTGATCACATTTGGGTCAGTCGTGGCGTTCACGGCCTACACGTGGTTATTACAGCGCGTTCCGCCGGCGCTGGTGGCGACGCATACCTACGCGAATCCAGTGGTGGCGGTGTTGCTCGGATGGTTGCTTGCGCATGAGCCAATAACAATGCGGGTAGTCCTGGCCTCGATCGCGATCCTGGGGGCAATCGTGCTGATTCGCCGGGGAGAGCGGCCGACGAGCGTGAAAGATGCAGGAGCGGCTGTGCCTGGCTCGGCGGTCGAGACGTCGGAGGAGTGCGCTTAGTGTGTCAGGTTTGTGGATAGAGCTAACTCATATTCTCAAGATGGCAAACAGCAGATTCCTCCACTTCGCTTTCCCTTCTGTACGGGACGAGAAAGTCCAGTCGGAATGACGGGTCTCTTTTTAGGATTTCCCTTTTCCGTTTTTCTTCTATTTCTCTTTCCTTAGTAATTCTCGGACTGAGACGGACAGGGGTGTCCGTCCCGCACGGCATGGGGTTACTCGATTAGGATCAGGCGTCTCGGAATATTCTCCTGTTCGCGTAAACTGAGGTGGGATGCGGGCGAGTTCTGGGTGTGATCAAGGGTTTGTCCCTCTCCCGCGGGGGCCGCACTCATGATGCCGGCGCACACCGACCTCCTTCGAGAGCTTCAGGACTTCGCTCAGAGCATACCAACCTACAAAGCAGTAATGGAACGTATTTGCCAGTGTCTGCACGAAAAAATTACGCGCTACAACTGGGTGGGGTTTTACCTCGTCGATCCGGAGAGCCCGGGCGCGCTGGTGGTCGGACCTTTTGTCGGCAGCTTCACACCAAGTGCGCGCATTCCGCTCAATACAGGGCTTTGCGGCGCCGCTGCAAGCAGCGGAGAGACTGTAGTTGTGCATGACTTCTCCAATGATCCGCGTTACCTTGCCGCATCGCCACTGGTGAAGTGCCAGATCGTAGTCCCCATCTTTGCGAAGAAAGAGTTGGCAGCCGAACTTGATATCGAGAGCTATTTTACGAACACATTCACCGATTCGGAGAAGAGCTTTGTGGAAGCCTGCGCCGCCATGGTTGGAAAGTATATGGAGAAAGCGTAGCTTTCTGAGGCTTTTGGGATTGGGGCTGGAGTTTCGTGATCTACAGAGCACCTCATGGCAGGAGGCGGACAGGAGTGTCCGCCCCACACGATGCTTTCGAGGCACGGCGGAAAAGGTCGGGGGAGTTCAGCCTCTGGCAATATTCCGCAAAAGTAGAGCGCGGCCCGTTCCAGCTGAGGTCGGCGACTGTATCGAATACCGGTACATCGAGCCGAAGAGTGGCGAGGATGCGAAACAGGATGGCATCGTCCCATTGGCTGAATAGTGATTTGGAGAGCGTACGGGCCTTTCGGATTGAGGGATGCCAGGCTCGACAATCCCTGGGAATCTCTTCCAAGTGCGGATATTGAGATAAGGTAAGAGCCGCAGCTTTCGCGCCCCAGCCGGCCAGGCCTGGATAACCGTCAGCACTGTCGCCGACTACAGCAAGATAATCGGGAATCGATTCCGGCTTCACGCCAAACTTGGCTAAAACGCCGGCCTCGTCGCGCAAGATGTCGCGTCGGCGATCCAATTGAACGACTCGCGTGCCTACAACGCATTGGCTCAGGTCTTTGTCCGGAGTACAGATCAGAACCTGATTCACAGTGCTATCTTTCGATGCCTTGCCGGCGGCCGAAGCCAGAGCATCATCGGCTTCGAAATACACCATGGGCCACACCACCACGCCCATTGCCGCGAGCGCTTCTTCGAGAATCGGAAACTGCGAAAGTAATTCCTGAGGAATACCTTCGCTGGTCTTGTAGCCTGGATACAGATCGTTGCGGAAGGACTCCACCACGTGATCGGTCGCAACTCCGAGATGAGTAGCGCCGCGCTCGATCATGGACAAAACGGAAGTCAATACGCCACGGACTGCGGCGATCTCCTGGCCATTTGCATCCCTGGCGGAGGGCAGTGCGTAGAAATGGCGGAACAGTTCGTATGTTCCATCAATCAGGTGGATGTTCATTCGGCTCGGCTTTGCTGCGGGCGATGGTATACGAATCGGTCCGAGATTGGGAAATTCGTCCTAAGTCGGTCTGGTTCTGGGAGTCTTAACAATTTGCCGGATAAAGGCGAACAGAATCTGTTCTGAGCGAAGCCGAGGAGAATGTCCGCCCCACACGAACTTTTTAGTGTTGTTCGCGGCGGCGTAGGTAGTCGATGAACATTTGTTCGACGGGTTTGTCGTAGGTTTTGAGCACGTGGCGAACGGTTTGGCCGCTGACGAAGTGGCACACCTCTTCGGCGAGATTTTTGGCGTGATCGCCGGCGCGTTCCAGGGATTGGGTCATAAAGATGATCTGCAGGCTGGCCTGGCGGGCGATGTTCTCGGGATTTTCGATGTGGCGCAGGAAAATGAGATTCCGCAAGCGATCGATCTCGGAGTCGGAGCGGAGCACGTCGACCGCCTTGCCAACATCGCGGGAGGAGAACGCCTCACCCACGTCGGTAAGCATCTTTTCCAGGATCGTGGCCATGTGGGTTAGATCACGGGTGTCCTCGGAATCGATCCGTCCGGCGGCGGCTTGGGCGCTATTGGCGAAGCTTAGCAGCAAGTCACCGATGCGCTCGAGGCTGATCATGAACTTCATGCAGGCGAGAAGCTGGCGAGCTTCATTGGGGCCCACCTCCGTGATGATCGAGGTGACAGCGCTATCGATCTCCATATCGAGGGTGTCGAGTTCGCGCTCGCGGTGGCGCTGAGAACTCAGCAGGGATGCCGATCCGGTGGCGATGCCCTCCGCGGCGGCGGCGGCAGCTTCCTTGGCTAGATGACAGGCTTCGATGGTGCGGCGAACGATATGGTGATGAGCCGGTTCGGTAATACTCTCGAGGCGTGCGGTACTCATTAATGTCTCCCTGTGGCGCGGACGGGGGAGTGCAAATACTGTTGCCTTTGATTTTGCCGTAGGCATGGATAGATGGTCAACGTCTAAGAATAGATTTTCTACGCGGGATGCGGGTTAAGCGGTTGTGAATTTTCCGTCAATTTTGCAGTTTCCCGTCAGTGCTGAACAGGCAGTACCGTCGTAATATCGCTCTTCTGATCACGGCGAGGCAAAATGCTGGAAAGGGCATTCGTGCGCTTTTCCCCCATTTTTCTACAACATACCGTGATGGGAGCGGGCGATTGCTCCAGTAATAGTGTGAGTCGTGCTTACAGGGATTTCTACCAGCCGCGCTCATGGCCGCAATCACAAAGTCGAGAACGTCATCAGGGCTCATGGGATTTCATCTTGCTTGAGTTGCGTTTTATTGGGCACCGGGCTGCGCCCATAGCTTGGAGAGCCGAGGCGGATGCCTCTACATGAGTTATGCTGTGGGCAAAGTAAATAGGAATGTGGCGCCGTGCGCGAGTTCGCTTTCGGCGCGGATGGAGCCTTTGTGGGCAAGCACGATGTGCTTAGCGATGGCGAGGCCAAGTCCGGTGCCACCGGATTCCCGCGAGCGGGCTTTATCGACGCGGTAGAAGCGTTCGAAGAGCCGCGAAAGATGTTCTGAGGCGATACCGGCGCCAAGATCCTGCACACAAAATTCTACGGCATGAGGAACCGAACGGGCACCGAGGATGATTCGTCCGCCGGAAGCACCATATTTCAACGCATTGTCGATCAAGTTGGAAAAGACTTGATGGATGGCCTCGCGGTCGGCTAGCACCGAGGGAAGACTTTCCGGGACAGGTGAATCTTGAATGTGAAGGTCAATGCCATGAGTGCGGGCAATTTCCCGGAAGCTTTCCTCGGCATCGTGGAGAAGTTCAACGGGCGGGACGGGCTCAGCATCGAAACGAGTTTCGCCGGATTCAACTCGGGCCAGAGTCAGCAGATCCTCGGTCAGGCGCGACATGCGAGAGGAATTCTTGCGGATGATTTCCAGAAATTCGCGAGAGGGGGCGACATTTTCCTGAGTGCTGTCGAGCAAGGTTTCCGCGTAGCCTTGAATCGAAGTGAGAGGCGTGCGCAGTTCGTGGGAGACATTGGCGATAAAGTCGCGGCGGGTTTTTTCGACGCGCTCAGTTTCGGTAAGATCGCGAAGCACCGCGACCGCGCCTCCATCGGGCAGAGGCGCAGCAGTTACGTCGAAAGCACGGCCGGGAACGATGGAGGTGGCGCGGGCGGTTTTTACTTTCCGAGTCGAAGTGGCTTCCTTGACTGTAGCCAGGAAGTCGGGATCGCGAATGGTTTCAACGACCGGCTGCTGCAGGCGCGTGCCTTGCGGAACCAGGCGGTTCATTGGCTGGTTGGCCCACTGCACGAGGCCCTCGTCGCTGACCGCAATCACAGCGTCCTGCATGCTGTTGAGCAGAGTCTCCAACTGCCGCTGGCTGGAGCGCACTTCGGCGAAACTCTTTTCCACGCGACGGGCGGTCAGATCGAGGGCGTTGGCAACGCGGCCGATTTCGTCCGGCGAAGTTTCGAGGATCCGAGCCTGCAGATCACCTTCGGCAATGCGGCCGGCAACATCGACGATGCGCTCCAGGCGGCGAGCGCTCCAGTGGGATGCCACGGCCGCTACCAGCAACGCGAAGATGAACGTTATGGCGGAGGCCAATTCCAACCGGCGCCAGACCTGCTCGGAAACCGCTTCCACATCGGAGAGCGAATACGCCAGGCGAACCGCACCTCCAGAGATAGGCACCGCTACATAGAGAAATGGGACGCCGAGGGTGGCGCTGCGGCGTTCATCGATTCCAATCTTGCCGGATAGCGCCGCAATAAATTCCGGTCGTTTGGCATAATTGTCCATGCTCGCAGAATTCGCCTCCGAATCGGCCATCACGGCGCCGGTAGCATCGATGATGGTTACCCGAGCGCCGGCGGCCTGTCCTTCCTGAGCTGCGATGTCGGCCAGAGAGCGGGCGTGTTCGCTTTCGACACGGTGTGCGAGGAGTTCAGATTTTTGGACGAGGTTCCGTTTAATTTCGGCCCGCAACGATTCCTGCCACGCGCTGCCGATCATGAGGTAGAAAGTCGCTGCCGCGGTGAGGATAACGACCAGGAAGGCCGCCATCAACTTCAGGAAAATCCCGCTTCTCACCTGGGAGCCTCAAAGCGGTAGCCCGCGCCCCGGACGGTCTTAAGATAGCGAGGGTTCTCCGGGTCCGGTTCGATTTTTTCCCGGATGCGGCGCACGTACACATCCACCGAGCGTGGCGTAACGTAAGAGGTATCGCGCCAGACGGAATCCAGCAGATGATCGCGGGAAAAAACACGGCCGAGATGGCGGGCAAAATAATCAAGCAGGCGAAATTCGGTGGCGGTGGTGGGAACGGTTCGGCCGCTAACGGTTAAGACCATGGCGGAGGGATCAATTTCTATTTCCCCGACTTTGAGCGGGCTGGGCGGGAGCGGGCGCTCGAAGCGACGCAGCACCGCCTTGACCCGTGCCACGAGTTCCCGCGGGCTGAAAGGCTTGGCGATGTAGTCGTCGGCACCGATCTCCAGACCGAGGACGCGGTCGGCTTCGCTGCTCTTGGCGGTCAGAAAGATTACAGGCACGGCCGCAAGGCCATGCGTTTGGCGGACGGTGCGGCAGAGTTCGAGCCCATCTCTGCCGGGAACCATGATGTCGAGCACGAACAGCGCCGGGCGCTGGCGCTCGGCGTCAGCGATTACGGTTGCGCCGGTTGGGTACACGCGTACGGAAAAGCCTTCGTTCTCCAAATGGTGGCGAACCAGGCGGGAAATATCAGGATCGTCTTCGACGACGAAGATGCTGGGTTTCACGGGTTCATTGTAACGAACGGAGTTGCGAGTACCTAGTACCGAGTGTCGAGTTTGCAGGTGTTGATGGCGCTTTTCATCGAATTGTAACAATCAGGTTGGCCGCGGGGTCGATGTGGAAAACCTTGCCGGGAGGTATGACTGTGGTAGCGCTGTATTCGGTGATGATGGCCGGGCCGGAATATTTTTCGCCGGGTTGCAGGGAGTTGCGGGAGTACATTGTGGTGGTAAATTTCTTGCCATCGAATAGGACTGGGGCTTTGGACGTGGAAAGTCTGCCGACTTTCACTCGGCTTGGACAGCCGGGGGCGGCTGTCCCTACATGAGCTGTGGTGGACTTCATAACTGCGCGAAGTCGGAGGGTTACCAACTCTACTTCCCGAGCAGGGTGCGCGTAGCCGTAACGGCGCTGGTGCTCTTGCTGAAACTCCTTCAGCAGATTGTTGGTGAGCGGCAGGTTTAGTTCGTATCCCTGGCCGTGGTAGCGAATATCCACGCTGCGCTGATAGTGCACTCTTCCCTGCCACGCTTCTTTTTCAAAATCGTTCGCGGCACGTTTTTGCATCGTCGCAAGTTCTTGATTGAGACGTGCATGCGGTAGTTTGGCCGTGACGCTCCAGAGGACAGTGCGGGAGTAGTCTTTGAGGACGTCGCTCACCAGAATTCCAAGAGCGGAAAGAGCTCCGGGTAACGCCGGCACGATCACATGCGGAATGCTGAGTGCGTCGGCCAAAGCGGAGGCGTGTAGGCCTCCGGCGCCGCCGAAAGCGACGAGAGCGAAGTCGCGTGGATCGCGCCCGCGCTCAATGGAGACGACGCGGATCGCCTTTTCCATGGTTGAGTTCACGACGCGGATCACACCCGCAGCAAACTTCTCCAGCGTGAGCGGACTTCCCTGCCGCTTCAACCATTCTTTTTTAAGCCACTCTGCCGTGACGCTGCGAGTACGGTCGAGGTCGAGGGTGAAGTCGCCGCCGAGGAAGCGAGTGGGCTGCAGGCGTCCTAAGAGAAGATTGGCATCGGTCACGGTGGGCTGCGTGCCACGGCCATAGCAGATGGGACCGGGATCAGCGCCGGCGGATTCGGGACCGACGCGAAGAACTCCGGCGGCGTCGAAGCGGGCGAGCGAGCCTCCGCCAGCGCCGACGGTGTGGATATCGAGCATTGGGACGCCCACGGGAAGGCCTGCAACTTCGGCATTGCTGGCGGTTGCGATATGGCCCTCGACCAGAGAAACGTCGGTGGAAGTGCCTCCCATGTCGAAGGCGATGATGCGGTCAAAGCCGCTGCGGCGGGCGCTGGCGGCTGCACCGACGACACCTCCTGCCGGTCCCGAGAGAACGGTTCGGACGGGCTCGCGGGCGGCGGCAGCGAGCGTTGTAATTCCGCCGCTTGATTGCATGACGAAAATTCTGGTTCGATCAGGTGCTAAAGTCCTGCCGGATTTTGGATTGTTTTTCGCAGCGCTAAAGTCCTGCTCCACACGATATTTCGCACGCCTGCCTAGAGAGAATTGCTTTGCGCTGCTTTGAAGATTATTTAAATAATTCTGCATGATCGGTTGCAGGTAGGCGTTGACGACCACGGTAGAGGTGCGTTCGTATTCGCGGAATTCGGGAAGAATCTGGTGAGAGATAGAGAGCGGGATGTTAAAGATCTCGCAGGCTCGCGCGACGGCTGATTCATTTTGTGGGTTCGCGAACGAGAACAGGAGTGAGATAGCGATGGATTCAGGATGCTTCTTCGCCACGCGGGAGATTAGCGATTTAAGATTTTCTGGCGTAGGAGCGGTTAGGATCTTTCCGTCGCTGGCGGTGCGTTCTTCAATGCCGAAGCGCATGTCGGCGGGGACGAGCGCTTCGACTCGGTCAAAGAAGAAATCGTATAACTTGGGGCGCGCCTGGCGTCCGATCTCGATCGCGTCCTCGAAACCAGCGGTCGTAATTAGGGCCGTGCGAGCGCCTTTTCGTTCGAGCAGCGTGTTGGTGCCGACGGTGGTACCGTGCAGGATGATGAGGTCTCCCTGAGGAGTGATTTTCTGCAGAGCTTCGAGGATCGCCTGGGAAGGATCGGCTGGAGTGGAGAAGACTTTTAACATTTGCAGGCGGCCCGCGGCGTCGGTCCAGACGCAGTCCGTGAAAGTGCCGCCGGTGTCGATGGCGATGCGAAGGGGTTGGCGGCGGGGCATGGATTCGATCGGTCGCGAGAGGCCCACGTCTCGCAAGAACGGCGAGACGTGGGCACCCACAATGATTTGGAGAATTAGGGTAACATTTGCCGCTATGAGATATGAATTCCTCGTTGAAACCTACGCTACCGAACGAATAAAGGTGGTTAGCGTGTGGAGTGAATTTCGGGACGAGGATCTTGCATTGCGTCCGCGAGAAGGCGACGCACGAGGGCGCAGCGTGCGTGAGCAGATGGTGCACCAGTGTGTGAGCGAAGACTTATGGTTCCGCAACATGCTGGGGATTGATGTGAAGGCACCTCCGCTGCCGCAGGAGGAGACGCGACTGGAGTTTATGAAACAGTACGCGGACGACAGCGGAAAGCGGCTGGCCGCTCTGCAAGAGAAGGACGAAACCTGGTGGGAAGAAAGCGTGAAGTTTTTCGATGTGCAGCGGTCGCGGGCCTGGGTGATGACGCGAAGAATCGCGCATACGTCGCATCATCGCGGACAGTTGATGGCCATGTTGCGAATGTTAGGACGCGATGTGCATAGCAACTACGGGCCAACGGCGGATACGGGTGGGTTGATGCAGAATCATGCGCCGACAATTTATGCGTATCGGAGTTTGGATGCGCTGCTTGCGGGGGAGACTGCGGGAGGAGCGAAGACGGCTCTGCCGGGGACGCAAGGAAAGGTGGTGACGGAGAGACCGAAGTAAAATTTGTCTAAGACCGATAAGAAGGAACTGAAAACTGAAATCCTGGTTCCCCTAAATTAAGATAACTTTCGCCTCGCTTCGCTGAACAGCCGAGGTCGGATGCCCCACATATTTCGGTGTGACTCGCTGTCGAGTGGTCATGTCGGGATGCTAGGGCGGCATTTCAGTCCAAGGATTAAGGATCTTCTTGAGGACCACAAAATCTGAAACATTCCGCGTTACCAGCGTTAGACGATGAACTTCCGCGGTTGCGGCCAGGAAGGCGTCCATCGCCTCGATGGGACGTCCGAGGAGTTCGGAACGACGAACGATTCGTCCGCAAGCATCGGCGATAGGTGCATCGACAGGCAAGATTCTGCCCTCGAAGCGGATAGGCAACTCGTGGCGCAGCCACTCTTCTAGCCGCCGTTGGCGTTTTCCAACCGCCATACGATCGATTCCGTAGCGCAGTTCGGCCAGCGAGATTACGCTGAGGAAGATGCGGCCTTCGTCGGCTGACTCGGTCCACCGCACGAGGCCGGCATTCGGCCTGGGCTTGAGCCACTCCGAAACCACATTCGTATCGAGGAGAAAACTCACAGGTCGATCTTTCGCAGTCGACCTTTTGGGCGTTGCAGCTTCAAACCTGATCCCCGTAGCGGGGAGGACGCAAAGAAGTCTGCCAGCGTACCGACGCGCTTGGTTTTGCGGTTCCATTCTTCGGCATCAACAACGACCGCGGCGGTGCGTCCGCGCCGGGTGATAGTCTGCGGCCCTTCGGCCGTTGCGCGGTCGAGGACCTCGCTGAATTTCGCTTTGGCTTGGGCAACAGTCCAGGATTGCGGATTCGTGGTTGCGGAATTCATGCTCAGGGCTCCATTTTCCTCGAGATGGTTATGGTGGTCATTATAGTCATAATGTGCCTTTGGGTGCAACTATGCTCGGGAGCTGTCGCCGCAGGACTGCCAAGGGCGGCTGTCCCCACAAGAACCGGTGTGGTGGCAGCAAACAGCGGGTTCCTCACCGCGTTGCGGTTCGGAATGACAATCCCTTAATTGCTCACAATCCTGGACTCATCCCTTTGTCGTGAACGCCAAAGTCAGCAGGGTTTTTTGTTCTACTTCGTGGGCTTTGGCGCTGCCGGTGGCGGGACTGGCGCTAGAGCTGCGCTTGACTGACATGACGTGGCGGGTGCCGGCGATGCGTTGCAAGCGTGGCAGCATGTTGAAAAGGGCTCCCATGTTGGCGGGCTCTTCTTGCACCCATACGATGTCGCCGGTTTCGCCGTGGCGGGCGAATTCGGCGGCGAGTTCTTTTTCCGGGAAGGGATAGAGCTGTTCGAGGAAGACGATCGCGGTTGAGTTGTCTTTTCTCTTCCTCCGCTCAGCTTGTAGCTCGTGGCCGATCTTGCCAGTGCAGACCAGGATGCGGTCAGCATCGCCTACTTCCGTGTCAGGGATTACGTTCAGGAAACTCTTGTGAGTGAAATCCGCGATGGGCGAAGAGGCGTCCGGATGACGCAACATGCTCTTGGGCGTAAACACGACCAGCGGCTTGCGCCAGTGACGTAGAGCCTGGCGGCGGAGCAGATGAAAATATTGCGCGGCGTTCGAGGGTTGCGCGATCTGGATGTTGTGTTTCGCGGCCAGTTGCAGGAAGCGCTCGATTCGGGCGCTGGAGTGTTCCGGCCCCTGACCTTCGTAGCCATGCGGAAGGAGCATCACCAGGCCGGAAAGCAGGCTCCATTTAGCTTCGCCGGCGGAAATAAACTGATCGATGATGGCTTGCGCGACGTTTACGAAGTCGCCGAACTGGGCTTCCCAGAGAACGAGAGCTTCGGGATAATCGCGGCTGTAGCCGTATTCGAAGCCAAGTACGCCCGGTTCTGAAAGAGTTGAGTTGTGAATACCACACCGGGCCTGAACTGCGGCGATGTTTTCCAGAGGAACATACTCGTTTTCGTTTTCGATGTCGACGAGTACGGAATGACGCTGGTTGAAAGTTCCACGACGGGAGTCCTGGCCGGAGAGTCGCACGGGAATGCCGGACTTCACCAGGCTGGCGAAAGCGAGGGCTTCCGCCATGCCGTAGTCGACTGGGCGCTTGCCTGCACCCATCTCGGCGCGCTGTTCAAGTAACTTCTTCACTTTGGGATGAATGTGGAAGCTTTCGGGATAAGTAGTAAGGCGGCTGGTAAGCTCTGCGAGTTCGGCGGTTGAAAGCCCGGTTTCTACGTCAAACTCCGGCTTGTATAACCCGCCGTAGTATTGGTCCCAATAACTCGGCAATTCGCGCAAGGTTGGCTTTTTGGTGAGCTTGCCGGCGGCTTTTTGCGCGGTTTCGAACCCGGCTTTGATGGCGGCGGCTTGTGCGGGAGCGTCGCTTGCGCCGATATCGTCGGCATAAATCTCCCAGAGCGGCGGGTGCTCTTTAATCTTCTTATAGAGCAACGGCTGAGTCACAGTAGGATCATCGACTTCGCTGTGGCCGTGGCGGCGATAGCCGATGAGGTCGATGACTACGTCGGTACCAAACTGGTAGCGGTACTCGGTAGCAAGGCGGGCGACGCGAACGACGGCGTCGACATCTTCCCCGTTGACGTGAAAGATCGGGATCGACTGACGGCGAGCAATGCAGGCCGCGAAGCGCGTGGAATGCTCTTCGAGATAGCTGGTGGTGAATCCCAGAAGATTGTTGACCACCACGTGAATGGTCCCGCCGACGGTGTAGCCCGGAAGGTCGGCGTAATTCATGGTTTCGGCGAGGATTCCCTGTCCGGCGAAAGCGGCGTCGCCGTGCACCAGCAGCGGTAGATATTTTTCGCGTCCGCCTTCGCCGGTACGGTCTTGTTTGGCGCGCGTGCGGCCGATGGTGACGGGATCTACGGCTTCGAGATGGCTGGGATTAGAAACCAGGTGGATGTGCACCTTGTTACCGCTTCGCGTAACGTACTCGCCAGTCGCACCCATGTGGTACTTGACGTCGCCGGAGCCGAGAACACTGCGCGGGTCGACGTCTTCGAAACCGGCAAAGATTTCTTCCGGATCGCGCTGGGCAACGTGGGCGATCACGTTGAGGCGTCCGCGATGGCTCATGCCCATCACGAGTTCAACCGCTCCGAGGCGAGAGCCGGTGTCCAGAATTTCATCCACCAGCGGAATCAGCGCGGTCACGCCTTCAAGCGAGAATCGCTTGCTGCCCAGATAGCGCTGCTGCATGACCTGCTCGAAGACATCGGCGCGGATGAGCAGATTCAGGATGCGTTGCTGATCTTTTTCTGTAACCTCAAACTCAGGAGCGGGTGATTCCATGCGCTCGTAAATCCAGCGGCGGCGCTCAGGCGCGTAGATGTGATTGATTTCAACGCCGATAGTCGAGGAATAGATGGCGCGGGCTTCGCGCGCATACTCGCCTTCCCTTTCCAGTTCGGGGGTTTCACGGGGCCGGAGAAAACCGAGAGGATCGAGATCGCCTTCCAGGTATCCCCACTGGCGGTAGAGGTTGAAGATGCGTTCGCGCTCGGGGTTAGGAGCTTCAATGACAGCGGTGCTCGATCCACTGTTGGATGTTGTAGGTCTTGAATTCATAGGAATGCAGATACTAGGATAAAGGATGCGAGGGTGAAGGTGGAGGATTCCGGGCGAGAGAAGGTTCGCTCTTGCAGAAGGTGCACGGACAGATTCCCACTTCTCGCAAAAGACGCGAGAAGCGGGGCACCCCCGTGTTTAGAGTTGAAGCGAAAAGCCCTTTCGCATAGGACGCGAGAAATCCAGCATCCTACCGGACGGCTGAGGCGGCCGTCCCCACATGATCATTTCGATTAAAAAGCCGATCGAGGATCGCTCCCCGATCGGCTGTTAAATCGACTGCACCTGGACGACTCCAGGAAGTGTGAACGACCTATCTGAAGTTGAACGCGTCAAACAGGTCGGTAATTGCCGGGCCGTTAAGAGGAACGTAAGGGTCGCCCTCTCTCGCGACTGGGTTCGGGAAGTTGTCGCGGCTGCGATGCGTGATTGGGCCGATTTGCCAGTTCCTCTCGATGAATTTGACGATGGAAACGTGATCGGCGTAGCCGTGAGTGATGTGACCGCCCTGTGCGTACCGAGAGACGATGAGCAGTGGAATGCGCGTGCCGTCGCCGAAGAAATCGAGTGGCTGCACATAGCCAGAGTCATAGTAGCCGCCGCCTTCGTCGAAGGTGATGAAGATCGCTGTGTCCTGCCAATACTGCGAGCATTGGACCATATCGACGATCTTCTTCGCGAAGTCTTCGAACACGTTGAGTTTCGACGACGCCGGATGGCCATCGGCGTAGCCGCTAGGTTTGACGATGGAAACGGCAGGCAAAGTACCTTTGCCAATGTCCGCATACAGGTCGACAGAATCTTTTATGTGTTTTGCGACTTGATCCGGGTTCGACATGATGGAACTGTCGTACTGGAACGGGTTGCAAATGTTGCAGTATTCGTCGGCCTGCGGCCCATTGGTTCCATAGTTAAGCTGGTATGGGTCAGGGACGTAGTTGTTCCACTGATCGCCGTAGTACTTCCACGAAATGCCGTTCGCGTTGAGATTGTCGCCGATGCTAGGCGTGGACGATGGGGGGATGGTGAACGGCGTGTTGGACGGATTCTGGTCGATATAGGCATTCTTGCCGTTGCCGAACCAGCCCGGATTGTAGTTGTTCAACAGATAGTAGTGGCCCTTCTCGCATCTCGGGTCGATACCGAGGGAGCTGAGATAGCTTACGATTGGTCCGACGCCGGGCTGCGAGGAATCGGAGCAGTCGCTATACGATCCGCCGCCATATACCGGCGAAACCGTAAAGGGTGGCGGATAGCCGGCGTTGTTGCTCTCGCCATATCCGTCTTCGGTATACCAGTTGTTGGTGCCGGGGGCCGGATTGGGGTTTTCAACTTCGTTAACGGTTCCCTCATCTGGATTGGGCTGCCCCATATAGGGTTCAGTGTAGACCACTTTATCGTTGGGTGGTTCCGCGGGACGCCCTTTGGCGTCGCTGAACCAGATGGCATCGGCGTGACCGAACATGATGTGATTGGCGCCAGTGCCTCCGTTAACGGACTGGTGGAAGTTGTCGCTCAAGGTGAAGGTATCCGCAAGATGTTTGAAGTAGGGAACGTCGCCTTGCTGTACGTTGTAAAAGCCGAGGGCGGTCGAGCCTTCTCCGGTGGTTTGGGCGTTGGGAACGTTAGGCAGGTAATTCGTGGTGAAGCAGGGTGTTTGATCGCCGTCTGCAGAACAAAGTGGTGGCTGGGTGGCGCCGTTCGTGCCTGCTCCAACTGTAGTCTCGACCCACGAAAACAACTTGGCGTTGCATCCGGAGGGGTTGTCCCGAGTAGCGCGCTCTAAGCTGCAGTTCAACTGCTGCCACATCTGATAGAAGCGGTGGACCGGGCTGGCCGCATAGGCGTTGTAGGGGAACGTGCTGCCGTTGGTCAACTGGAAAGGTCCGGCAGGCAGATTCGTGACGTTGGTGATGCGCGTATCCGGAGTGTATTTCGTCTCATTGGTACCACCGCTGGCGAGGGCAGAGTAGGTACCCGGGAGCAGGCCGCTTTCGGTAACCTCAGCGCACTGGACTGCATTAAGCGCCGGCAGGGTTGGGCAAGGGGTGGTGCCGCTGAAATAGCCGTTTGTGCCGCTCGGACCGCCGACCAGGGGGGCGGGGAGAACGTTGTTGGGAAACTCCTGCTTCGGAGGGTCGAGCAAAAAGCTATCGGTATCGGTGGCCGCCAACTGATGGGCCTTGTCGAAGTGGGGTCCGGGAACGGCGTTCTTGTTGGCGTCCAGAGTGATGATCCCTTCGGAAAGAAGGTTTCTTACATACTCCCCATTCCTGGGAACGTAGGTGGCGAAGACGTGATCGAAGCTACGATTCTCGCCGATAATCACGATGACGTGCTTAATCGGCGATCTGGTCTGCCAATCTCGTGAATGTTCTGGCTCGGAAGCCGCGTTGGCAAAGGGTGCGCCGATTGTAAACTGAAGCATGGCAAGGCCCGCCAGTCCAATGCGCAAATAATGCACGCCTTTTGATGCGATCGATGTGAAAGTCATTTTTCCTCTTCTCCTCTTCGTGAGTTTTAAGGTGTTGGTTAGAGTGACCATTCAAGCGTCCTGAGTAAGCCTGGGCAATCGTGCAATCGGTGATTTTCGATTCGTCATTATCTAAGTGGTTTTGAGTAAGGGCAAGTTCGCACTGGAACGCGCCCTGACTCCTCATGGTTGTACCCGAATCAATCCCATCATTCCTCCGTCTTCGTGTTCTAAAAGGTGGCAATGGTACACAAAGTCCCCCACAGTATTCGGATCGCGAAAGTCCATTCGCAATCTGACGCTGGGATATTCAAGAGCCTTGCCGTCGTAATACGGTACGTTGACGGTATCGCGAAGAAACGGCTCTTTCACAGGCACGCCGCGGTAGCTGAGCAGCATGAAATGAAGCTGATGAATATGGAACGCATGCAGTTCACTTGACCGGTTTTCGATGATCCAGTCCTCCACAGTTCCCTGCTTCGCAATGATGTTCGGGACCCCCGATTTGGGGTCGAACTGCATTGGAGTCTGGCCATCCACCGTAAGGTAAAATTCGGTCGCGCTATTGGGGTTGTTCGGCTCGAGAAGCTTCTCGGAGAAATACAATTTTCGGACGCGCACGGGAGCTTCACTTCCAAGCCATGGAACCTGCGGAGAAGGAAGCGGCGTGGGCGAGGCGGCCAGTTCCGAGGCAGCTTCCGACGCTTCCTTGGAAGCCTTAATCGTGGCGATGGCGCGGTTGGGATCGTTCTCGCCGCCAGCGCCAGTGTCGACGGCCTTGGTGACGAGAAGTCCCGTCGCGCCTTCCGAAGGCGCTTTGACGATGAACTCTACTCGCGCTCCCGGCGGCACTCCCAGGTGGGTTTGCCAGTCCACAAAATCGTTGGGCAGGCCGCTTTCGTTGAGGGGAACTCCGTCCATTGCCACGAGACCAAGCAGCTGGGGTTTGTGACCGACTAAAACTTCCAGGTTGAGGTAGGTAATTCCCGAGGCGTTCAACACCCGCCAAAGTTCCTGCCTTTCGGGCTTCATTTCAATGACTGCGGGCGGGTAGTCCGGATAAGGTACGGGAACAAAATTTATCGAGAGATCCTTCGCCGGTTTGCCGAATCCGGTGCCTGTGTTTGCGGCATCCCCATCGCGATCAAACAGCATCTTGGGGACAACGGGTTCCGATTTCGAAGGCGGAGCGTTCGGGTTCAGCAGATCCTGATCGCGAATCACCAAAACCCGTTCTGGCAATCCTGCAACGGCCTTGTCGGCGCGCTCGATTCCTTCGACAATGAGGGCGCCAGATGCACCGCCGAGCACCTGCTCTTTGGTAAATCCGTGAATGTGCGGATGGTACCAATACAATCCAGGGGGTTCGTTTTCCGGGATGCGAAAGCGATACTCGAACGGCGCATCACCGGGCTGAATCGAGGTGTGCAGGACGTCGTCCTGATGGCAGACCGGTGGGATGGTTAAGCCATGAAAATGAAGATTGGTAGATTCCCGCGTCATCGCCTCGCTTGCACACGCATTGCCGTTCCTTGCGGTCTCCGCAAGCATGTGTTTATGCGCAGGCGTCGCACCAGATAGAGAGAGCGCCGTAAAATCATTTTTGAGGGAAATAATGACAAGGTCGCCGGGATTAACCCGCAACGTCGGTGATTCCGAGCCGTTTTCGTCGATAAAGCAGTAACGCGTGGACCCGTCACTCGGCTCCGCGTTGTGTGCGGTCAACTCCACTTTGAGCACACCATTACGGCTACGCAAATCTGTTGGTTGGTTGACTACACTACCTAGCTGAGGACGCGGGCAATTTTCTGGAGCCAGCTGCGCGTAAAGGAAGCATTGCGACTGAACAAAGCACAAGCATAGAAACGACACAACGCGGAGGAAACTCTTTAACATTCGGCTGGTTTCCAAAACTCAGAGTCACTCAAAAGCTTTCAGCGCGTAGAACTGTAGCAACTTATCTTTGAGTAGACAAATGCCAAAATCAGGCTCGCCATTGCTTGCTCCGATCCGTGAAGCTTCTCCTGAAAAGAATAGTGCAAAAGAACTACACATTCGCAAAGGTAGTCGTGCCGGGGCTACAGTCAGGTGAATTCAACATGAATTCCAGATGAAAAGAAATTCACAGCCATGGATTGGTCGCTCAGAGCGGTCTCTGTGTTCGTAATCCTAACCCGCCGAAAAACCACGTAGTGTGAATCGAAGGTTAAAAGATTTCCACAGCTTGCCAAACCACCTACGCTTGTTTCTGTAGGAACCCACCCGCAACAAACGCGATGTAGACTGCTAGGGACCGCCGCGCAGCCTGAGAGATGCCCCGTCATATGCCGACTCTCCTTGGAATACCGCTGGATGGGAACTCGTCATTTCTTCGCGGAGCTGCGAATGCTCCCGTGAAAATTCGCGAAGCCTTCCGCAGCGACGCTTCCAATAAATGGTCGGAGTTGGGTGTGGACGTGGCCAACGCTTTTGACGATGCCGGCGACCTTCGTCTGGACGATGCGCGGGAAATGGTCGGCGAAGATTTCTTGCAGATTGAGCGCGCCATCGATGAATTGTTGCAGAAAGGTGACCGGCCGATCTCACTTGGCGGCGACCACTCGGTCACTTATCCCATCTTGAAGGCCTATGCGAAGCACTATCGCGACCTAACCATCGTGCACTTCGACGCGCATCCGGATCTGTATGGCGAATTCGAAGGCAGCCGAATATCGCACGCCTGCCCTTTCGCCCGCATTATGGAGGAGCGTCTGGCGAAACGGCTGGTGCAGATTGGAATCCGCACACTGAACCGGCACCAACGTGAGCAGGCGGAAAAATTTGGCGTGGAGATCGTTCCTATGTCGGCGCTTCCTGCCTACGGGGTGGTGAAGATTCACGGACCGATCTATATTTCTTTTGACATGGATGTGCTCGATCCTTCTTTTGCGCCCGGAATCTCGCATCGCGAGCCGGGTGGAATGTCGGTACGGGAAGTAATCGCCCATCTGCACGCGGTGGAGGGAAAGATTGTAGGTGCGGATATTGTTGAATTCAATCCTGAGCAAGATGTATCTGGAATGACGGCCCCGGTGGCGGCGAAGATTCTGAAGGAGATTCTGGGGAAGATGATCGACGGTCGTAACTAGGCGCTGCTTTTTGTGTGCGCACTGGGGCGCGAGCATGGGGAAAACGAGGGGACCTGAAAAAGGTTCGGGGGACATCGCAGCGAGTAGGGATCCTTCGACTGCGTTTGAGCTTCGCTGTTGCGAATCTGAATCCTCGCTCAGGATGACAATTATGGAGGAAGGGGTTATGCCGAATAATGGTCTGATCCAAGTGACAAGCCCATATTCTGTGGATGAAACGGTGGAGCGTCTTGAATCGATTCTCGCTGAGCGCGGGCTGCAGATATTTGCTCTGGTCGATCACAGCGGCGAAGCGAAAAAGGCTGGAATGAAGATGCCAGAGACCAAGCTGTTGATCTTCGGGAGCCCGAAGGGCGGAACGCCGGTGATGATTGCGGCACCGTCGGTGGCGATCGATTTGCCGCTGAAGGTGCTGGTGGCGGAAGACGGCGGCAAAGTCTCGGTAACGTTCAACACTCCGGAGTACCTGCAGCAGCGGCACGGCGTGCCTGCCGATCTGCTGAAGAATATTTCGGGCGTCAGCGCACTGGTGGCCAAGGCTGTGGAATAATGCAGCCGTCATAAGGCGACAGTCGCTAGGAGACATTTTGGCCAACGATCGGGAAAAAGAAGCGGCGGCGCGGGCCAGCTTGCGGTTCATCAAAGACGGGCAGGTGGTTGGGTTGGGCACGGGTTCAACCGCGGCCTACTTCATTCGGCTATTGGGCGAGCAGGTCAAGAACGGGCTCCGCGTTCGAGCCCTCCCCAGCTCGGATCGTTCGGGGGAGCAAGCGGCCACCCTGGGAATTCCGCTTACCTCGCTGGACGAATGCCAAGAGATTGATGTGACCGTGGACGGCGCGGACGAGGTCGATCCGCAATTGCGCCTAATTAAAGGTGGCGGCGGGGCGCTGCTGCGGGAAAAGATTGTGGCCTCGGCGAGCCGGCAGCTGGTGATTGTGGCCGACGCGACGAAGCGAGTTCCGGTCCTGGGAAGGTTTCCCCTGCCGGTGGAAGTGATCAAGTTCGCGCAGGCGCTGGTGAAGAAAAAGATCGAGGCTCTCGGCGCGCAGGTCGCGCTGCGGCGAGACCCCAGCGGCAATCCTTATTTGACCGACGAGCACAATTACATTCTGGATTGCCACTTTGATCGGATTCCGGATGCCGACGCTCTGGCCCGGCAGCTCAGCGACATGCCGGGGATCGTCGAGCACGGTCTTTTTATTGGCATGGCGAGTGTGGTGCTGGTGGCGCAGGGCGGTGAGGTGGTGGAGCTAAGAAGATGAGATGACATACCGTCAGGCGCCCCTCGGCCGTTTGATCTCACCGGGGCAGCCTCAGTCGCGTGATCCATGAAGCGAGACCCCCGCGACGACGGGCCATCTCCCCAAGTTGGCCCAAAGTTCTAGAACTCTTCCTCTCCTCGCCTCTTTGCTTCCGCGGTGGATTATATTTCCTAGATGGGAATGGGAACAGGCGGGCTGGCACACGGCCACTCGACGCGGCGGCACAGTTTGCGGTATCGCGTGCAGGCTCCGCTGGACGTGACCGTGCTGCGCTCAGGAGTTCCGGACACGGTGCCGGGACGGATGGTCGATCTGGGCGCTGGCGGACTCGCTGCGGTCATGGCGGGGGAGTTGCTGCTGGGAGAAACGGTGGGAGTGGAGATTCATCTGCCGTCGGCCGTACCGGCGCTGCGCACGCGGGCGCAAGTGCGACATCACAATCAGTTGCGTTGCGGAATGGAGTTTATCGGGCTATCGGCCGAGCAACAGGAGTCCATTCGCGATTGGACCGAAGAGGCGAAAGTGGAACTCGCACCCGACCTGCCTGCACAGCTTCTGATCAAAGACCAAGAAGAAAAAAAGCAGCAAGAACGGAACAAGAAAAAATCGGACGGTGGCGCGCGACCACCGGAGCGCAAGCGGCGCAAGTGGGGATGGGTCTTACTTTTAGTATTGGCTGCAACGATCCTGGTTTCCGCTGTGCTATGGCGCTGGCATCGGGGCTGGCAGGATTTGGAGTCTGGCCTGCAACAAAACCCAACCCCCACTCGACCCCAAGCCCAAGTCCCCGCCGATGTGATGGAGAGATTGGTAACGCACCGCGTGGACCCCAACTACCCTGCAGCCGCGCGACCGGAAAAACTGAGTGGAGTGATCGTGCTCGATGTCACGGTCGGACGGGACGGCTCGGTCGCAGAAGTTCACGCCTTGAACGGGCCCCCGATTCTGGCGCGATCCGCCGAAGACGCCCTTCGCTGGTGGAGATTTGAGCCATACCGCGTAAACGGCCAACCCGTGGTGGTGGAAACGAAAGTCGCAGTTGAGTTCAAACCTTAATTCTGGAACAGTATTCAAACTCGACGTTTGCGCAGAGCGCTGAGGACGATGATCCCGCTGATCGCAAAGGACACCACGGCAGCGAGCGCTGCAATGTGCGTCAACGCAGCACCGATGTGAAGAAGGTCGGCGAACACAGCAGCCAGTGCGAACACCACGCCCAGTCCATTGAGCCAAAGTGGGCCTTGAATCGAAGATCGAAGATCCGGGCGAAGACGAAGTTGCAAGAGCAACGCGGCTAAGCCGATCGCCGCAACCACCACCAAGGCCAAGGGACTCAGGAACGCAACCCGGCCTGTGTAAATAACCACTAGCGAGAGAGCCAGAAGAAGAAGCGCCGCGGCCACCAGCGTGGGGCGGCGCGGGCGCACATTGGAGCGAAGGTTTGGTGGGGCGTCAGGCACGAATTTCTGTCCTTAGATTACTACAGTTGCTGGACACACTTTTCGATTGTCGCGTTCAAACTACGGCAGGAAACTTCGTTGACACTCCGCACTTGCCTAAGCGGTGGGAGGGTTGCGGCCTTCGCCGGCAAGCCACTCCGCTTGCAGGGGATTGCTGTGATGCACGGCGTAGAGAACCAGTTCGACCCTGGACGAAATACCCAGCTTGTCGAAGATACGAAACAAATACTTCTTAACGGTGTGTTCGCTCAGATTCAGTTCGCGCGCCGTTTCGCGATTGCTTAAGCCTTCGGCCACCAAAGCCACCACCTGCTCCTCGCGGGGCGTAAGCAATGGCCGCCCGCGGGAGTTGATCACGCGTAACGAAGGCACTTCTGAAATCAGGCCGAGAAGAAAGTTCATCTGTTCCGTGTTGGCCCACACCTGACCGGCCGCAACTCGGTGAATGCAACGGCAAAGCAAGCCGAAATGAGTGTCTGTCAAGCAGAAGATTCCGCGGGCGCCGGATCGGAAGGCACTGGTCACCAAGTCACGGTCATAGGATTCGACGAGAACAACATTGGCGACAGCCGGGTAAGCAAGATGAACCCGGCACATTGCCGCCAGTTGGCTCGCGATTTCGACGGAGTGATTCAAAGCCAGAAGTATGACTCTGAAAGGAACGCGGGCGACAGCCTGAAGGAGAGAGTCAATGTCGATGGGAGAAGTGGAAATGCGAAACTCCGACCGCCGGCGCAGAGCGCTGATCAAAAGCTGAGACTGCATCCGGTTGGAGTCCGCAATCAGAACCGAAATAGCGGTCGATGCGGCGACCGCAGACAGATCCATGAAACAGGGCTCCGAGAGAAACGGTTTAGTGAGCAAGTCGATCGTAGGGGTCAGGCCAACGCTACTCAAGGAAACATGTCACAAAGTTCAGGTGAACTAGTCAAATCGGGAAGAGACTTCCGCATGCTGTGGAAAAACGTAGCTGTACGGAAGAGTTTTGTAAATTCCGAAGGAATCTCGGCACCAACTTCAATAATCCGGCGTAGCGTTCGGTATTTTACCTTCCTGCGTTCAGGGTGTTGTTATCAGCAAACATGCAAGTCTACCTTTGTGGGTAGCCGTAAGAGATAGCTCTGCATTGCCATCGAAAAATGCAGAGCAGGCGAAGAACCGCATCAGGCGGGCAGAATGGCTGACTTCCTCGCAACCGAGTATGACAACTTTGGTGGACAACACTTCTCAAGTCTTGCTGGGAAAGCTGGGGAAAGATAGCTTGCTCACAGACAGCCGCATCATGAACGACTCTTCAAAAAGCCGAACATTAGACTGCGGGACAGGTGCAATGAAGTACAAACTTGAAGGATTTTTATTGGTCGCCATGTTGATATCAGAACTTTGCGTGGCCGCATTCGCCCAGGAAGAAAAGAAAGAGCAGGACCTGGGAACCAGCACACAGACTTCTCAAATTGGCCAAACCGGGGCCGCGATGGGAAGTCCAGGAATGGCGGCTGCAAAACCGGGGCAAGCGGACGGCATGGGAAACCCTCAGCTCGGAGGACGCCGTCCGCTCTACCGGCTAAACCGCAGTGATGTTGTCGCGCTGAGTTTCACTCTCTCGCCGGAGTTCGATCAAACGCTGATTGTGCAGCCAGACGGCTATACGTTTTTGAAAGATGCATCGCCGGTGTTCGCTCAAGGTTTGACGTTGGAGGAGTTTCGCGTGGCGGTGAGGCAAGCCTATGCAGGATATCTTCATGATCCGCAGATCGCGGTTGCCCTGAAGGACTTCGAGCACCCCTATTTTGTTGTGGGCGGAGAAGTGGGCCATCCCGGAAAATATGAGTTGCGGGGAGACACAAGCATCATGGAAGCAGTGCAAATCGCGGGCGGTTTCACTCACGAGGCAAAGCACTCGCAGGTGGTTCTGTTTCGCCACGTCAATGATGATCTGGTGGAAGCGCGCGTGTTCGATCTCAAGAAGATGTTTAAGGAAAGGAGCCTGAGTGAAGCCTGCAGCTTACGGCCGGGCGATTTGATTTTCGTCCCACAAAATTCTGTTTCGAAGGTGGAGCGTTTTCTCAGCAAACCATCCTTCAGCATGTACGTGAGTTCCACGCAGTTCTAGCGAGCAGCACAGGTCCCCACTTATGTCAGAAGAGGATCGAGCGAGCCCGGCGCAGGCGACGCAGGCGCCGACGATGCGGGAATTGGCGATCGTGCTTTTCCGCCATAAAAAGCTGTTTCTCATTGTTTCAGGCCTGGTCTTTGCCCTTGCCATCACCTACGCGTTCGCTGGCGCCACCTATCGTGCCCAAGTGCGCATCCTGGTTCGCCGAGGACGTGCGGATCCTCCGGCCACTGCTCAGCCGAATGCCCTCCCTGATTTCTCGCGGGTTGAAGTGACGGAAGAAGAGTTGAATTCAGAGGTTGAGCTGCTCAAAGACGACGACGTCTTACGGCAGGTGGTGGAGGCCACCGATTTAGCAGAACGCAATTGGCTGCGATGGGTTCGCCCTCATGAAAAGAAGACGGCGCGAGTGGAGCGGGCAGCGAGGCGTTTGGCGGACCAACTGAAGGTGGAATCCATCAAGAAGACCAATTTGATCGCCGTGAGCTACGATGCCGCGGATCCAAAACTTGCCGCCAGCGTGCTGCGGTCCTTATCGATCACTTACCTCGAGAAACACGCGCAGGTGCACCGTCCATCGGGGCAGCTTCACTTTTTCGACCAGCAAACCACAGAGTCGCGACGGCAACTGGATGAGGCCCAGCGAAAACTGCTCGCTTTCACAAAAGGCCATGGCGTGGTGATGGCCGCACAGCAACGAGATCTCGTGCTGCAGCGTCTGGACGCTGTGGATGCCGATTACCGGCAAACTCAGGCGCAGATCTCGGAAACCGAACGGCGCGTCCGAGAGCTCAATGCGGAGATCTCAGAGTTGCCACAGCGGACGACGACCCAGATTCGCACGGCAAACAATCCCGAACTATTGCGGGCACTGAACGCGAGTTTGCTGGATCTGGAGCTGAAGAAGACTCAGTTGTTGACTAAATTTGAGCCGAATCACCGCCTCGTGCAAGAGGTGGAACAGCAGATCTCGCAGGCCAATTCAGCGATCGATGCTGAGAGGCTGAATCCACTGCGCGACGAAACCACTGACAAGAATGCCGACTATGAGTGGGCTGAGGCGGAATTGCAAAAGGCTCGCGTTGAGTTGACCGGTTTAGAAGCACGGGAACAAGTAACCGGCAACCAGCTGGCTGGATACCGCAGACTGGCCCTGCAATTTGGGGTGGACGCGATCACCCAGGATGATTTAACCAGTAGCGAAACAGCGGCGCAAGAGAACTACCTGCTCTATGTCAAGAAACGGGAAGAGTCAAGGATGGGTGATGCGTTGGATGAAGGCGGCATCGTGAATGTAGCGATTGCTGAAGAACCGACCGTTCCGGCGTTGCCCGTATGGCCAGCCAGCGGAGTTGTGCTTTTCGGCTTTGCGGGAGCTCTTATTGCTGGAGCCGGAACTGTGTTCACCGCGGATTATCTCGACCCTGCTCTACGTACTCCGGAGGAAGTATTCCTATGCCTGGAGATACCAGTATTGGCTTCAATACCAGCGAGAAGTGGCGAGCGACTGTCCGCCTAAGGAGAAAAATGAACGCGAGTGCGCACATACTACCACGACCCGAAATCATGGAGGCTCCGGCTCAGCAAGCTGAGTCACGGCCGATCGCGGTTCGGGAGACAAATGGTTGGAATCCACAGGACTTCGCTCGCGAGCAAATTCGAGGTTTGGTGTGGCGGGTTTTCGTTGCCGGGGGCGCCCGCCCGGTCAAGCGCGTAGTTTTTACCGGGGCCGAGCCAAACCTGGATGTCGGACCAATCTGCGAACAAGTTGCACGAATCCTGGCGCTGGAGACACGAGCGCATGTTGCTCTCGTCGAGTGCTCACAGACCATCGTTGAAGCCCCGCAGATCTGTGTGGCTTCCAAACCGAAGGCTTCGATCAAATCAAGGTCTACTGCGATGACTGCGAACCTCTGGCGCGTGCCAGGGACCGTCTGCGAACCTGTTGATGAAGTTATGACGGCGCTTGATTGGATTTCCCGGCTGGCGGATTTGAGCAATGAATTCGAGTATCTCTTAATCCATGGCCAAGCTGCAGGAATCTCCAGCGAGGCCGCCCTGTTGGGACGCTTAACAGATGGAGTCATTCTCGTGCTCGGGGCCCATAGCACGCGGAAAGCAACGGCTCGAAAGATCAAAGAAGGATTGAAATCAGCTCAGTGTCGAATCTTGGGAACTGTGCTCAGCGAGAGGACGTTCCCAATCCCGGATGGAATTTATCGCCGGTTGTAGCTGCGTGCTCGTTGTTGTCCGG
Source organism: Candidatus Sulfotelmatobacter sp. (assembly GCA_049588915.1). Taxonomy (GTDB): domain Bacteria; phylum Acidobacteriota; class Terriglobia; order Terriglobales; family Acidobacteriaceae; genus Sulfotelmatobacter. The sequence goes on along the minus strand of JBAVZU010000057.1, from coordinate 24,808 downwards.
CAGCGGTTCTTAAACGCTTTGCAAAATGAAAGGAAATGGCGATGGGACTCAATAGGCGGTAGCTATGGCGAGGAGAAGCAATCCCTTATCGCACCAACGGGATCGCCGCAGAGGGCAGCAAGCGACGGACTGCAGTCATGGTTTGCGATTGAGACGCGGTACCGCTATGAGAAGAAGATAGCCGCCCAGCTACAACGCAAGGGTTTAGAAGTTTTCCTTCCTTTATTGACTGAAAGTCACACCTGGAGCGACCGACAGAAGGCGGTAACCACTCCCCTGTTCCCCGGATATGCATTTGTAAGCCTCGATCATTCGAGTGGTTTGTCTCAAATGGTCTTGCAAACCGCGGGGCTGATCCGCTTTGTGACTTTTGGAGGGATCCTAGCTGCTGTGCCGGCCAAGCAGATTGAAGACCTGCAACTTTTGCTGCAAAAAAAAGGACCCTTTTCCCTGCATGCGTTCGTGCACACCGGCCAGCGTGTGCGAATCCGCGGCGGGAGCTTGCACGGACTAGAGGGAATTCTGTTGGAACAGGGAAAGCAAAAGCTCGTGATTTCGGTTCAATCCATCCAACGTTCGTTGGTGATCGAGATCCAGGGATACGAGTTGGAATTGGTCTGAAGTGTCATCCTTTAGATCATCTTCACAGCAAAAACCTCAGGGAACCGAGTGGGCGCAGCGGTTGATCCCAGGGGTACCGTCCGCCTGCTGGGGTAGCAAGAAGACTGCCCAGGGGAGCCGGTTAAAGTTTCGGACTTGCGAGTTTCCCATTCCCTTTCCGTTGGCCGACCCTACATCTGAATCGACTCTTGATACACAAAATCCTAATGGAAAAAGCAGAAGCGAAGTCGGATATTGGCTGCTCACTTTAAAAGGCTGTGCGCTAGTGATGTTCGATTGGATTTTGGTGGCGCAGATCTATCTCCTGGTTCACGCCGAATTTCCACGGATGCCCGCATTCGCCGGGCTGTCTCGAACGGCGCCGTTTTCGCCGGGGCTTATCGGCATCGCTCTGCTGCATGGGGTTCTAATCAATCTGCTGAGTTATTGCAACACTCTACAGAAAGTAGATCGGCCTGGGGAAACGCGAATGTTGGCAAGAGCGGTCTTCTGGGGAACAGTAGTGCTAAGCGCGGCGCTGCAACTGCAAGGCTTTTCATTTCTGGCAGTGGTTGCCGTGTGGAGCGCTGGATTGCTGCACTTTGGCGCGCTCTGGGGAGGTCGAAGGATCGAACAAAAAAGCAGCCAGCGTGGCCTCTACGTCACCCACGGCATGCGCAATGTTCTCATCGTGGGAGCAGGTCCGTTGGGCCGTCGAATCGCCAGCTATCTCGGCGAACATCCGGAGATGGGCCGTTTTGTTTGCGGCTTTCTAGACGACCGGAAGCCGCTGGGGAATGGGGTCATAGGACGTACGAGCAACCTGGTGGAACTGGCACGCATTGCGTTCGCCGACGAGGTGATTTTGGCGCCTCCACATGATCAAGACGTGACCTTGCGTGTGCTCCACACATCTCGGCAACTCCGGTTGGATGTAAAGATCGTGCCGTATCTGTTTGGCTGCGAGCCGGTCGGGAAAACCGAAAAGATTGGAAGCACATCTCTCATTTCACTGCACGAAGAAAAACTTCCCGGTGGGGCTCTGCTCTTAAAACGTGCGTTAGATATTGCGGGAGCAAGCATCACGCTATTCCTGACTGCTCCCGTATTGATGCTGGTCGCACTTCTCATCAAATTGGAGTCGCCTGGTCCGGTTCTTTATAAAGCCCTCCGCGCAGGACATAAGCGTCGGCCTTTCTATTGCTACAAGTTCCGCACCATGGTTACAGACGCCGACAAGTTGAAAGAGGGACTGCGAGAGCACAATCAACGATCGGGGCCTGTCTTCAAGATCAAAAATGATCCCCGAATCACGCGTCTCGGCCGATTTCTACGGCGCTATAGCCTGGACGAACTTCCGCAGTTATGGAACGTGTTGCGCGGCGAGATGAGCATGGTCGGACCCCGGCCCCATCCCATGGATGACGTTTGCACCTACGCCATTGAACATTTGTGCCGGCTCGACGTTCTACCGGGGATGACGGGACTCTGGCAGGTCAAGGGGCGGCAGAACCCGTCCTTTCAAACCGCGATGAACCTGGATGTCGAGTATATCCACTCCTGGAGCGTCGGAATGGACTTGCGCATTTTGTTCAGAACGGCAGGCGCAGTCTTTCGTGGGAGCGGAGAGTAATGTCTCGGGCTTCGGTGAGGACCGAGTCGTCCATCTCCTGGGCGGGTGATCTAGGGCTGCGAGGACTTCATCTGGCCCTTCGCCCGCTGCAAGCAATGATAGCGATTCCGACCGTGCTATTCCTCACGGCAATGGCAGCGATGCTGTTGCGGCATCCCGACGTACCTTTTTATGAAATCGACCGAGTGGCTTTTGTGCTGCTGGTGGTCAGCGTAGTTGGGCAGGCGGTAGTCACCCGGCAACGATTGTTATTGGTGAGGCGGGCTACATGGCCGATGATTGGCCTCACAATTCTGGCATTCACGAGCGTGATGGGTCAGCCGTTCGACAATCAGACTTGGTCCCTGTTGGCGGCAAAGTTCATCGTTCCGTTCACGTTGTTTCATTTGGCGGCGCTCATATTTCGAGACGAGCGGCGAATGGAGCTCTTCGAATTTTTCTCGCTCGCTGTGCTGGGATACCTCTGTTTCACATCGATCGCTTTCCTGGCAGGGGCAAAGTCGTTCATCTTTCCCCGCTTTATTCTGGATGAAAGTCTCGGTTACCACGTCGACCGGGCACGGGGACCACTTCTCCAAGCAGTGGCGAACGGCGTCTCATTAAATCTGCTTGGTCTGCTGGCACTACATTCGGTTCTCCGAGGAAAACTTCGGGGGCTCAAGGCGGCCATTTTACTGGCCTCCATTCCATTTGCAATTCTGGCAACAATGACACGGACGGTTTGGTTGTCATTCGTGGTCAGTGTAGGAGTTCTCATCGTACGATCCGACAATCGACGACTGCGCCGAGTTTGCATCGCGGTTGCTCTGGTGGGGTCCGGCAGCTTACTGATTGCGCTGAGTTTCGACGATCAGCGTCGCGCGCTCACTGAAAGGCTGCACGAATCCGGGCCAGTGGATTTTCGTGAGGCCGTGTACACCGGCGGCTGGCAGATGTTCCTCGAAAAGCCTCTGACCGGTTGGGGTGTGAATCAAATGCCCGCCGAGTTGGCTCGCCACGTCAGCGGTTACAGCGAGAAGGAACTTTATCCGCATAATACTTACCTGGAATTGCTCGTCGAACACGGGGTCTTGGGACTGGTGCTCTATGTATGGCTGATGTGGGAACTTTTGAGGCTGGGACGCTGTGCGGTTCCGCGTAGCGAATCGAATGGCCTATTAAACCATCAATTCCATGTCTTCTGGCCCGTCCTGCTGGGTGTCTTTTGGGTAAATGCATCGTTTGTCGTGATGAGCTATCAGTTCGTCAACGGACTGCTCTTCACTCTTGCGGGAATGTTGGCGGCGCAAGAGGATCGCGGCAAGGCAAATTCTTCCTCAAAAAGAGCCACACTCCCACGGCCTAAGACTTCCGCAATTCATCCAAAATTCACACCTCTTTAGTCGAGCCCTTAATGCTCACGATCGCCTATCTCGCGAATCAATTTCCCGTATCCGTGGAACCTTATGTCAGTGACGAAATCGATGAGTTGCAGCGTAGGGGAGTAAAAGTCATTCCAGGAAGCGTCCGAAGGGCAACAGCAACGAAGGAATCTGCAGCCGGTTCGGGCGGAGGAAAGAGTTTGTGCATTTTGCCGCTTCGATTGCTTACTCTCCTACGATCGCTTGGACTGGCTGTGAGGTATTGGAAACGGATATCGCGATTAGTGGGGCGAGTTTTACTGGAGGGAAAGGAAACAGCGCAAAGGCGTTTTAAGGCTCTGTTGCATACGTGGCTCGGCGCATATTATGCCATCCTTCTCCGAGACCGGTGTGTGAACCACATCCACATTCATCACGGCTTTTTTGGTTCATGGATTGGAATGGTTGCAGCGCAGTTGCTGGGCATAAAATTCAGCTTCACCCTCCACGGGTCCGACCTGTTGCTGCGCAGCACCTATCTCGATGTAAAACTCAGTTATTGCGAGTTTTGCATCACCATCTCGGAATACAACCGACGCTATATTTTGGAGCACTTTCCGGAGATTGACCCGCGGAAGATTGTCGTGTCGCGGCTGGGAGTGAGCACACCTCTCGCGACAAAGGTCCGCCACCAAGCCTCTGCCAGCGGGCGGCGCAAATTCATTTTGCTGGCGGTAGGACGTCTCCATGCCGTGAAAGATCACGCATTCCTAGTGCATGCCTGTGCTCAATTGCGCGATCTTGGGCTTGATTTCGAGTGTCTGATTGCGGGCGAAGGACCGGAGCGTCGATTTTTGGAATCGTTGATGCGACGCAACCGACTGCAGGACCGGGTCACACTGCTGGGGCACGTTTGCCGGGAAAAAATGGATTCACTCTATCGACAAGCCGATTTGGTTGTCCTTACGAGCCGCAGTGAGGGAATCCCGCTGGTGCTGATGGAAGCGATGGCTCTGGGAATCATCGTGGTTGCGCCTGCGATCACCGGAATCCCGGAGCTGGTTATTCCAGGAAAAACGGGATTTCTCTACAAAGCCGGGAATGTGGAAGATTTTGTCCACACCATTCGTTTCCTTCAGATCCTGATGCAAGTGAACCTTCAATTTTCAGCGAATGGCGTTGACCGGGTCCGCCACGCTGCCCGGGTGCAAATCCTCAATAACTTCAGCCACGATAAGAACTTGAACCGCTTTAGCGATTTATTCCTTGAACTGGTAGCGCCACATTATTGGACACCCCATCATGAAGATTTTGTTTTGCAACAAATATAACTATCTCTTTAGTGGCACCGAGGTCTACCTCTTCGAGACCATGGAGCTAATGCGTTCCATGGGACACGAGGCGGCATTATTTTCAATGGCTGACCCGCGCGGCGAGCCCACTCCCTACGACCGGCACTTCATGCCCTATCGGGATTTTAAGGGTCAGAGCGGCTGGTTTCACAGGGCGAGGACGGCGGCGAATGTCATTTATTCCGTCGATGCACGCAGACGGATTCGAGCAATGATCAGGGAATTCCGTCCTGATGTGGCCCATGTGCGCAACATTTACCACCACCTATCGCCGTCGATTCTGTGGGAACTTAAGGCGCAGGATGTTCCCGTCCTATACCACTTGAACGACTTCAAGGTTTTGTGCCCCAGCTATAACCTAGTCTCGAGCGGAGAAGCCTGCGAAGCGTGTAAAGGCGGAAAATTCTGGCACATGCTGCCGCGGAAGTGCTATCCGGGGCGGGCCCAGAGCATTACGCTCGTAGCGGAAGCTTACTTTCACAAATGGGTGGGGACTTACCGGAAGTGCGTGGACCGCTTCCTCGCACCGAGTCAGTTTGTGCGCGACAAATTTGTGGAACACGGATGGGACGCGGCGAAATTCGAAGTTCTCCCCCACTTCCAATTAGCGAAGCCGGTGAGGAAACGCACCATAGGAAAAGCTTCGCTTCTTTACTTCGGGCGATTATCACAGGAAAAAGGAGTGGAGGACTTGCTGCGTGCGATGCAGCGATTGCCACACGTGCGTCTGGTCATCGCCGGAGACGGACCGGAGCGCAGCAATTTGCAGCAACTGGGTACGACGTTGGGATTGAGCAATGTGGTGTTCATGGGCCACATGCAAGGTATCGAACTGAATCAAGCAATCGCGGACGCGAGTTTCACAGTGCTGCCTTCACACGCGTACGAGACCTTGGGAAAGACAATTCTTGAATCCTATGCCCATGCGCGAGCTGTGATCGCTTCGGATTTGGGCTCACGGCGCGAACTCGTGCACGACGGCAAAACGGGGCTTCTGTACAAAAGCGGAGATGTGACGGAGCTCGCATCGGCCATAGAGTTTCTCAGTGCACGGCCCGATGTCGCTGAGAAAATGGGGCAGGCGGGAAGAGAGTTGATAGAAAAGCGTTACAGACCGGAAGCGCATTACGAAAAGCTGGTTGATTTATACGAGCGTCTGGCTGCTTCGAAAAAGAAATCTGCACAGCCGGCTAGACATGCAAAGAAAATGACGGCGGTTAATATCTGCCCTCAGCGAATCGTTTCAGAAACAGCGGCGTCCCCAAATCGCGAATCGTCGATGTCTGCAGCGCCCCATAAGAGAATTCTCCGCATCGCTTTCATCGGCGGCCGGGGCGTGGTCTCGAAGTACAGCGGCATCGAGAATTACTACGAAGAAGTTGGAAAACGGCTGACGGGGATGGGTCACGAGGTTACCGCCTATTGCCGAACCTATTTCACCCCAGCTGTGCGAGAACACAACGGCATCCGCGTCGTGCGACTGCCAACGCTGCGGTCCAAACATCTTGAGACACTGCTGCATACGATGCTCAGCACGCTGCATGTATTGATGCAGCCATGCGATGTGGTCCACTATCACGCGTTGGGTCCGTCGCTGTTCTCATTTATTCCACGACTTGCAGGGAAAAAAACTGTGGTCACAGTACAAGGTCTGGACTGGAAACGAAAAAAATGGGGCATTATCGCCGCGGCAGTGCTTCGATTGGGAGAGCGGGCAGCGGCGAAATTTCCGAACAGCACGATCGTGGTTTCGAGGACACTCCAGCGGCACTACGGCGAATGCCATGAAGCTCGCATGTCTTATGTGCCCAACGGAGGCTTACTGCGGGAATGGAAACTCCCGGACAAAATTCTCGGCTGGGGGCTGGCGACGGGGAACTACATCCTTTTTCTGGGAAGGTTCTCTCCAGAAAAGGGTTGCAGCCTTCTGGTTGAAGCTTTCGAACGCTTGGATACAGAAACGAAACTGGTATTGGCGGGAGCATCCAGCTATTGTGACGATTACTCGCGCGAGCTGCGAGCTCACAGCAGCGAACGCATCAAGATTTTAGAGTGGGTCTCAGGCGAGGCCTTAGACGAACTGTTGACCAACGCCATGGTGTTCGTCTTGCCCTCAGATTTGGAGGGTCTCTCGCTGGCGTTGTTGGACGCGATGGGCGCTGGATTATGCGTGCTCACTAGTGACGTTCCAGAGAATCGGGAAGCCATCGATGATGCCGGATTCACTTTTCGGCGAGGCGACGCCGCGGACCTGGCGGATCGTCTGCAATTCCTCATGGCAAATGCAGCCGTGCGTAAAGCAGCAGGAGAGGCGGCAAAGCGCCGTATTCGCGAGCATTATCAGTGGAGCACGATTGCTGCGGAGACTGAACGAGTTTACTTCGAAACCATGGGCTGGGATTTGACCGAGCCCGCAAGTAAAAAGCCAAGCGGAAGCGCATCAGTACAACCGCGAGAAGCGGAACGAAAAGCAGGATAGGAGTCGAGCCTTGCCAGGCGGAGAACGGTAGCCTCACAAGAGTCAACGCATCACCATCAGGACGGGATTATTCCCGTCCCTTTTTGTTTACAATGACAGGCTGTCATACAAGTCAGCGGAATTCTTATGGAGAACGCGATTCTCGTCACCGGCGGAGCCGGGTTTATCGGATCCAACTTCATCTTGCGGTGGATGGAGCAGGAAAAGGCGTCGGTCATCAACCTGGACAAACTTACATACGCTGGGAATATTCACAATCTGGCTGCGATAGCGAAGGATTCACGCTACGAGTTTGTGAAAGGGGATATCGCGGACCGCGCAATGTTGCGGAGCACGCTTGATCGGCGCCAGCCGCGCGCCATAGTACATTTTGCGGCCGAGAGTCACGTGGACCGCTCCATCCGGGGACCGGAAGATTTCATTCGCACCAATATCGATGGCACGTTTGCGCTGCTTGAAGAAGTTCGCGCTTATTGGGGAGGCCTCACGGCGGCCGACAACGCGGACTTTCGTTTTCTTCATGTCTCCACCGACGAAGTTTACGGATCGCTGGGACCGAATGATCCGCCATTTTCGGAAACGACTTCTTATGCTCCGAACAGTCCGTATGCCGCATCCAAGGCGGCGTCCGACCATCTAGTGCGTGCCTACCATCATACTTTTGGCCTGCCAACCTTAACCACAAATTGTTCCAACAATTACGGGCGCTTTCAATTTCCTGAGAAATTAATACCCCTTATGATCCTGAACGCGCTCGATTCAAAGGCTCTGCCGGTATATGGAGACGGTAAAAACGTTCGGGACTGGCTTTATGTGGAGGATCATTGCGAAGCGATTGCAACGGTACTGAAGCAAGGTCGTGTGGGACAAACCTATAACATTGGTGGTTGGAATGAGAAGCGGAACCTCGACATTGTCGAAACGATTTGCGATATGGTGGATGAGATGGCAGGGAGCCGCGGCGCTTCACGGCGCGATCTGATCACGTTTGTGAAGGATCGCCCAGGGCATGATCGGCGTTACGCCATGGATGCAACTAAGATTGAGCGGGAACTCGGTTGGCGCCCCCGGGAAACTTTTGAGAGTGGAATCCGAAAAACCGTGAGATGGTATCTGGACAACGAGGAATGGGTTCAGGGCGTTACCACCGGCAGCTATCGCCAATGGATTGAAATTCATTATTCTTCTTAGTTGTGTTCTCAGGGACGACAATTCCAAAAATGCAAGCATCGAACAGCACCAGCTACAAAGGAATCATTTTGGCAGGGGGATCGGGAACGCGCTTGTATCCCGTGACTCATGCCATGGGGAAAAGTCTGCTTCCGGTTTACAACAAGCCGATGATCTATTATCCGCTGTGCACTTTGATGCTGGCGGGTATCCGTGAAATTTTGCTGATTACCACGCCGGAGGACGTAAGTAAGTTTCAGGCTCTGCTGGGAGACGGAAGCCAGTTCGGAATTGAACTGCAATATAAAGTTCAGCCCAAGCCGGAAGGGATTGCGCAAGCTTTTTTGGTTGGCGAGTCTTTTTTGGCGAACACCCCGTGCGCGCTGGTATTAGGCGACAATATTTTTTACGGCCACGACCTCGGCAAGGACTTACGCGAGGCCGCCGCTAAAACTAAGGGCGCGCGCGTGTTTGCATACCGGGTAAACGATCCCGAGCGATATGGTGTGGTGGAGTTCGACGCTTCCGGAAAAGCGCTTAGCATTGAAGAGAAGCCCGTGCGGCCGAAATCGCGCTATGCGGTGACCGGGCTTTATTTTTATGATGATCAAGTCGTGAGCATTGCGAAGTCCTTAAAGCCAAGCGCGCGGGGCGAACTGGAGATCACGGACGTAAATAAAGCCTATCTCGAGCGCGGGCAACTGGAAGTGGTGGTGATGGGCCGCGGAATGGCGTGGCTCGACACGGGCACACATGAATCGCTGATGGACGCGGCGCTCTACATTCAGGCAATTGAGAAAAGACAAGGCCTGATGGTGGCTTGTCCGGAAGAGATTGCGCTGCGCTCCGGCTACATAACGGCTGAGCAGGTTGAGAAATGTGGCAATTCGATGAAGAACAACAGCTATGGAGTTTACCTTCTTCATTTGCTGCGCGAGAAAGTTTTCTGATGACTGCTGCAGACAAAACTGCTCCGGTGAAAGAGCCTCTCACGAAAATTGTTACGTCACTGCCGGGAGTGTTCATTCTCGAGCCTCGGGTGTTTGGCGATGAGCGTGGATTTTTCTTTGAGAGCTATAACCAGCGGACCATGGAGTCTGCAGGGATCATGGAAACTTTTGTGCAGGATAATCACTCGTCTTCATCGCGCAATGTTTTGCGGGGCCTGCACTATCAGGTAAAACAGCCGCAGGGAAAGCTCGTCCGTGTTTCAGAAGGCGAGATTCTGGATGTTGCGGTTGACCTGCGGCGAAGTTCGCCGAGCTTTGGGCGTTGGGAAGCGGCAAGACTTTCAAGCGACAACCATCGAATGCTTTGGATCCCGGTGGGGTTCGCACACGGATTTCTCGTGCTTTCGGAAAAGGCTCAAGTGCTCTACAAGGCGACAGATTTTTACGCCCCTGAGTTCGAACGCACACTCATATGGAATGACCCCGAATTGAACATAGACTGGGGCCTGCAAAACGAACCAGTAGTCTCGGCAAAAGATCAGCATGGAGTGCCGTTGCGAGAGGCAGAGACGTTCGAATAATCCCGATGAGAACATTATTGTTTGGAGCGTCTGGCCTTCTCGGGAAAGCGCTCATGCCCGAATGGACGGAAGGCACAATCACAGGCCTGAGTTCGCGCGACGCCGACATTCGCGATGCGAAGCGCGTACAGCAGGTCGTTCGCGATACAAATCCAGACTGGATTGTTTTGTCCGCAGCCTACACCGACGTGGACGGCTGTGAGAGTAATCGCGATCTGGCATTCGCTGTGAACCGCGATGGCGCCATGAATGTTGCCATGGCGGCTCAAGAAATTGGAGCACGGCTACTCTTCTTAAGTTCCGATTATGTATTCGACGGAAAGAAGACGACTCCGTATGAGATCGGTGATCCGCGGAACCCGCAGGGTGTGTACGGACGAACCAAGGCTGAGGCGGAAGTCAAACTGCTCAGTCTGATGCCGGAGTGCTGTATTCTTAGAACGTCGTGGCTGTTTGGAGTGGGCGGCAAATGTTTTCCTGACTCGATTTTGAAGTTGGCCGCCAATCGCCCGGCTCTGGAAGTGGTCGACGACCAGCGTGGCTGTCCCACATACGTGGTTGATCTCGCGCGGGCAATCCCTCAACTATGCCGAAAGAATGCTGCCGGAATTGTTCACGTCACCAACTCCGGGGATTGCACGTGGTTCGACTTTGCGCAAGTGGTTGTGCGGAGCGCGGGTCTTGCCACACCGGTGCGCCCAGTAAGCAGCACGCAGATGGCGCGGCCAGCACCCCGGCCAGCGTATTCCGTATTGTCTCCAAACAGTTTGCGGGCTTTGGGAATTGAAATGCCTTCCTGGCAGGATGCGACGCTGCGTTATCTGCAAGAACGAAACGGTTAGCTTCGCTCAAGATTGCCTCGTTTCCCGCCGTGCTGCTACGATTGCCAGGGCCTGCCCGGAGATCTCGTGAATTCAATCCAGAATTATATCGACGGCCGTTTCGTGCCCGGGAAGAAGAAGTTCGCGGACGTGAATCCGGCGGATGGGACGGTGATCGCCGAGGTTACTGAGGCCGACGAATCCAAGGTGGATGAGGCCGTACATGCGGCTCGCCGAGCTTTGTGTGGAGAATGGGGACGTCTCGGAGTTCGCGAGCGGGCGGCGCGGTTGCACAGAGTCGCGGACGGAATCGAGAAACGATTCGATTGCTTCGTGCAGGCCGAGGTTGCGGACACTGGAAAACCTGTATCCCTGGCTTCAAGACTTGATATTCCTCGGGCGATAGCGAATTTTCGCGTGTTCGCTGACTTGGCGAAACTGGCCGGGTTGGAATCGTTTCAAACGGAAAGCCCCAATGGCGCACAAGCCTTGAACTACGCGATTCGAAAACCCCTGGGCGTTGTCGGTATCGTCACTCCGTGGAATTTGCCGTTGCTCCTGCTCACATGGAAAGTGGCGCCAGCCTTGGCTTGCGGCAATAGCGTGGTCGTCAAACCATCGGAGGAAACTCCGGCCACGGCAACGCTGCTTGCCGAGGCGATGCAGGAGGCGGAGATTCCGCAAGGTGTCTATAACGTGGTTCACGGATTCGGACCGGCATCGGCGGGAGAATTTCTCACGCTTCATCCCGATGTGGATGCGGTGACGTTTACAGGCGAATCGAAAACCGGAGCGGCCATTATGAAAGCAGTCGCTCCCGCGGTGAAGCCGATTTCATTTGAATTAGGCGGGAAGAATGCGGCGATCGTATTCGCCGATTGCGATTTGGAAGAGGCAGTGAGCGGATTAACCGATGCCGTGTTCCTTAATACCGGGCAGGTATGTTTGTGCGCGGAGCGAATCTATGTGGAGCGCAGCATCTTCGACGCATTTGTCGAGGCGCTGAAGCAGAAAGCGGAGCATTTGCATTCTGGCTGGCCCAAAGATGCGAAGACTGACATGGGACCGCTGATTTCCGCGCAACATCGCGACAAAGTGCTCTCCTATTATCGGTTGGCGCTGGAAGAAGGGGCTACTCTGATCACGGGCGGAGGGATTCCGGAGTTCGGTGACAATCGCGATCATGGCTTTTACGTGCAACCAACTATCTATACTGGACTGCGGGAGACAGCGCGCTGTGTGAAGGAAGAAATCTTTGGCCCGGTGAGCCACGTCGCGCCGTTTGATTCTGAAGAGGAAGCAGTCGCGCTGGCGAATGATACGAAGTACGGACTCGCGGCTTCAATCTGGACCAGCAATTTAAAACGTGGCCATCGCGTCGCGCAGCAGATGAAGGTGGGCATTACGTGGGTCAATTGCTGGTTTCTGCGAGATTTGCGAACGCCATTTGGCGGAGCGGGACTTTCGGGCATTGGACGCGAAGGCGGAATGCATTCGCTGAATTTTTACTCCGAGCTGAATAATATTTGCGTCCGACTTTGAAAGGATCGATTGCGCAGAAGATCTAGTGTCAAGAGATGACTAAACAAGAACACATGCAAGCGACCCACAGTAAGGTCGTCGAAGGCAAAGCGACACCTCGCGGGAAATTTCCGCACATCAAACGGGCGGGCGATTTTCTTTTCGTCTCCGGGACAAGCGCACGCCGCGCAGACAACACTATTGCAGGGGCCGAAGTCGATGCGCTCGGTACTACTCGGCTCGACATTCGCGAGCAGACGCGCGCAGTCATCGACAATATTCGCGGTATCCTGCAGAGCGTCGGGGCAGACCTTAGAGACGTGGTCGAGATCTCGACGTATCTCGTAAACATGAACGATTTCGCGGGCTACAACGAAGTTTATGGCGAGTTTTTCGGATACGATGGGCCGGCGCGAACCACGGTGGCCGTCCATCAACTACCACATCCGCACTTGCTGATTGAAATCAGAGCCATGGCTTACAAACCGCAACGAACGTAGGAGACGCGATGGCATCGATAAAAAGCCTGAAGGCTTTCAACTTTCAGTCGTGGATTGATGAGAATAAAGAGAAGCTCAAGCCCCCAGTCGGCAACGCGCAGGTTTGGGAAGATGGCGAGATGATGGTGACCGTTGTGGGCGGCCCGAACCAGCGGCGCGATTATCACGATGATCCGACGGAAGAATTTTTTTATCAACTGAAGGGTAATATCGTTCTCCGGATCATGGAGACTCCCGGCAAACCTCCTTTGGAAATACCCATCAAAGAGGGTGAGATATTTCTTCTACCCAAACACCTGCGCCACTCGCCGCAAAGGCCGGCCGACACCATTGGCGTGGTCATCGAGGTGCCAAGGCCCCCAGAGGACTCGCTGGACGCATTCGAATGGTACTGCCCGAACTGCCATCAATTGATTCACCGCGCCGAAGTAAAGTTGAAGAGCATCGTGAAAGATCTGCCGCCTATCTTTGAGCAGTTTTACGGCGACGAGAGCCGGCGCAGATGCAAGCACTGCGGCACCATTCATTTGGGTAGATAAGAATGCAGGTCATCGACATTCATAACCATTTCTTTCCCAGTTCATGGCCCGACCTGGCGGCGCGCTACGGCACACCGAACTGGCCGTGGATTAAGCATACCGAGGCGGGGAAAGCGGACATTATGGTGGGAGATCGATTCTTCCGCCACATTTATTCGGCGTGTTGGGATCCTGACGTTCGATTGCAGGAGATGGATCGAGACGGCGTTGACATGCAGGTGATTTCAGCGACGCCAGTGTTGTTCAGGTACGAACGTACGGTGGAACACGCACTTGACTGTGCGCAGTTGTTCAATGATGCAGCGCTTGAGCTTTGCAGTCGCGGGAAAGGCCGGCTGAAATCTTTTTGCCAGGTGCCGCTGCAGGATGTGGACGTCGCGTGCAAGGAAGTCAGTCGATGCATGAAGACCGGGCATCTGGGGGTGCAGATCGGTAATCATGTTGGTAAAAAAAATTTGGATGATCCTGGGATTGTGACTTTTCTGCACCACTGCGCTGACGAAAACGCCGCCGTGCTGGTGCATCCCTGGGACATGTTCGGGCAGGAGCGGATGCCGAAGTACATGATGCCGTGGACAGTCGGTATGCCGGCGGAAACGCAGCTTTCGGCAGTGGCGCTGATCCTGAGCGGGGCATTCGATCGCCTGCCGAACACACTTCGCATCTGTTTTGCGCATGGCGGCGGAAGCTTTGCATTCTTGCTGGGACGGCTGGAGAATGCATGGCATCATCATCCGGTTGCGCGTGGCGAATGCCAACATCCACCGAGCCATTATCTAAACCGCTTCTTTACAGACTCCGCAGTGTTCGATCAGAGCGCCCTGCAATTCCTCGTGGGAACGATGGGAGAGGATCGGGTCGTGCTGGGGTCGGACTATCCTTTTCCGCTCGGTGAGGAACGCGTAGGTTCGCTGATCCGGCAGAGCAACTTTCCGCAACTTACGAAGGCGAAGCTGCTGGGCGGAAATGCGACGCGCTTCCTGAATCTCAAAGCCGAAGCGCAGGCCGAAGGTAGAGAATCAAGCGCAGCGGCCATTGCCGCGCCGATTGCCCCTGAAACAGGGCAACGCACTTACAGTTCGTATCTGAAGGTTCCGGAACTCCTAGAACTCCAGCAGCCACAGTCTTCCCCGCCTCACCACGACGAGTTACTTTTCATCCTTGTACATCAGACCTATGAATTGTGGTTCAAGGAGCTGCTTCACGATCTCGATGCGGTCGTAGCAAATCTGAGAAAAGCCGGAGCGGCTCAGGAATCGCATGACGAAGTTTACGAAGCAGCGCGGTTGCTGCGGCGATGTACAGAGATCACGCGAGTGCTGGTGGAACAGTTCACGATTCTGGAAACGATGTTGCCCACACACTTTCTCGCCTTTCGCGGTCTTTTGGAGCCGGCGAGTGGATTCCAGTCCGAGCAATTTCGCGAGATTGAATTCCTTTGCGGGCTGAAAGACGAAAAGATGCTGCGGTATCACAAACCTACTCCGGAAGCTCATGCGAGCCTGAAGCGCCGCCTGGAGGAACCTTCGTTGCACGATGTTTTCTTTCAGGCGCTGCAGGCGATGGGCATGCTTGCTCCGGCAGCTGAGGGCGCAACCGAACGGCAACGGTTCGAAGCCCGCGCGCAGGCAGTGCACGCGCTTTATAAAGATGAACACCATCACCGCGACTGGATCGATGTATGCGAGCGCTTGACGGAGTTCGATGAACTCGTGGTGAGCTGGCGGTTGCGGCACATACAACTTGTCGAGCGCATCATCGGTATCCGCATGGGAACCGGGGGAAGCGCCGGAGCGTCTTACCTAAAGCTCACGCTCGATAAGAAATTCTTTCCGGAGTTGTGGGAAGCCAGAACTCTGCTGACCGAGTAAATTGCGGCATGTCTCGTTTTATGCGCTGAACGTTTATAAGTCCTTCTGGTATGAACCCCGTTGCAGAAAAAGTGACGATGATCGGCGCCGGGCTGAACGGGCCTCTTCTGGCTATTCTTCTGAGACAGCGCGGCTTCGCAGTCGAGATCTACGAGCGGCGTCCGGATATGCGACGAGTACGCATGAGCGCCGGACGTTCCATCAATCTCGCTGTTTCAACCCGCGGCATTCATGCACTAGAGCAAGCCGATTTGTGGGATCGAATGAGGGGCATCATCACTCCGATGAAGGGCCGGATGATGCATTCGATTGCCGGCGAGCTTACCTTCCAACCTTACGGAAAAGACGAAAGCGAAGTCATCAATTCGATTTCGCGAGCGGAGCTGAACATCGCACTGATGAATGCCGCCGAAGAGCAAGGTGTGACTATCCACTTCAACCGCCGCTGCACGGGATTCGATGCGGATGCCCGCGAGCTCCGACTGCGCGATGAGGAATCCGGAGACGATGCAACCCGCAGAGCTGAAGTGGTGATCGGATGCGACGGCTCCGCCTCCGCGATCCGAACTGAGATGCTGAGGTTGAACCGGTTTAACTTTTCACAACAATATCTCGACTACGGCTATAAAGAGTTGACGATTCTGGCTGGATCTGACGGAAAGCATCTGCTGGAGACGAATGCCTTGCACATCTGGCCGCGGGGCAATCACATGTTGATCGCTTTGCCGAATGTCGACGGCACTTTCTCGTGCATTCTGTTTCTGCCGTTTGAGGGAGCAGACAGTTTTGCGGTAATTCGCACGTCCTCCGATGTAGTCCGTTTCTTCAAAGATCGATTTCCGGATGCTCTTCGGCTGATGCCCCAGCTCGCGAATACCTACGCTGCAAATCCGACGGGGGCGATGGTCACCGTCAAGTGCTCGCCCTGGCACGTAGAAGGAAAGTCTCTGCTTCTCGGGGATGCTGCTCATGCCATTGTTCCCTTTTTCGGCCAGGGACTGAATTGCGGATTTGAGGACTGTACCTGTCTCGTGGAATTGATCGACCGTTATGGCGCAGACTGGCCACAAGTTTTCGCAGAGTTCGAGAAAGAGCGCAAGATCAATACCGATGCGATTGCGGATATGGCTATTGAAAATTTTAGTGAAATGCGGGATCGAGTGGCGGACGAGCGGTTTCTGTTTCGAAAAAAAGTGGAGTTGGCGTTGGAGGCAAAATATCCAAACCTTTTTGTCCCGAAGTATGCGATGGTGACCTTCCATCGCGTTCCTTATTCAGTGGCATTGACGCGCGGCGCAGTGCAGGACCGGATTTTGGGTGAACTCTGTGCGGGTATTGAACGAATGGATAATCTCGACTGGAACCATGCGGACGAGTTGATTCGTCGCGACCTTAGTCCGTTGGAGCTTCGAACGTGATCGAGTTTCAACCAGGCAAGGATTTTGCCATTGCGATGGATGAATGCGACCCGCTGAGAAGCTACCGCGACCGTTTCTTTTTGCCTAAACATGCGGGAGGTGACTGCGTGTATCTCTGCGGCCACTCGCTCGGATTGCAGCCAAAGTCCACGAGATCTTATATCGAGCAGGAGCTGAGAGACTGGGCGGAGCTGGGCGTTGAGGCTCACTTTCGTGCTCAGAACCCGTGGATGCCGTATCACAAACTGCTGCGAGACCAAACGGCGGCCCTGGTCGGAGCTGAACCACTTGAAGTTGTGGTGATGAATTCACTCACGGTAAACCTGCACGTGATGATGCTGTCGTTTTACCGACCAACACGTGAGCGCCATAAAATCTTAGTTGAGCGTGGGGCATTCCCTTCCGATCAGTATGCGGTGAAATCGCAGATAAGCTTTCATGGCTTCGATCCTGCGACATCGCTGCTCGAATTGACTCCGTTACCGGGCGAATCTTGCGTGCGCGATGAAGAAGTCGAAAATCTGATTGAGCGTTCCGGCGATGAGATTGCCCTGATCATGCTGGGAGGAGTGAATTACGCAACGGGCCAGGCATTCGATATGGCAAGGATTACGCGGGCCGGCCATGCGCGAGGGTGCGTTGTCGGCTTCGATCTGGCCCATGCAGCGGGCAACTTGCAATTGCAACTCCATGATTGGGGGCCAGACTTCGCAGTGTGGTGCAGCTACAAATATCTGAATGGCGGCCCAGGTTGCGTCGGTGGGTGTTTTGTTCATGAGCGTCACGCCCGATCCTGGGATTTGCCGCGCTTCGCGGGATGGTGGGGGCACGACGAAGCGTCGCGCTTTCAAATGGGTCCGACGTTCCATGCGATAGAGGGAGCGGAGGGCTGGCAACTGAGCAATCCGGCGATTGTGAGCATGGCTGCTTTGCGCGCATCCATGGATGTATTCCACGCTGCCGGTATCGAGCATTTGCGGGCTAAGAGCATTTCGCTAACGGGCTATCTCGAGTTCTTGCTAAGTCGAAAACTCTCTTCCAAGTTCTCGATTATCACACCGCGTGAAGAAGGGCGGCGCGGGGCACAGCTTTCCATTCGAGTCCACAGTAATGGACGAGCCCTTTGCGAGCGATTAGCTCGGGAAGGAATTGTTGGAGATTGGAGGGAGCCAGATACCTTCCGCATCGCACCCGTGCCTTTATACAACTCTTATCAGGATGTCTTCCGCTTTGCTGAACAATTCATCGCGGCGATTGGCTAAAAGCTGCCAGAGACCCCACTTTCTTCACTGCCTTCGATTACTTTCGTAACGAGAGCAGGACCGGGGCCTGACCATACACTCTTGAAGTGGAATTGATCTCGGGGCGAACACCGGGCAAGTGGACGCTACTTTTGTGTACTGTAGTGTGTGTGCATGCCGTTGTGTCACTGCTGGGCACGCACAGCATCGGGCTCACTGCTTTCGGCGATGTTACACAATGTCTTGTGCTTGTTTGCGCGACGTTTGCCATTCTTTCCAACATTAGAACCCCCAACAAAAAGGAACGGATCTTTTGGCTGCTCCTGGCGTCGGGTTGCGGAATGTGGCTCTGTACGCAAGTTCTGTGGACCTACTTCGAGGTATTTCTGCGTCAAGAAGTACCGAACCCATTCGTGGCTGACGTAGTTCTATTTTTGCATATCGTTCCCATGATGGCGGCATTGGCGGTGCAGCCTCACATGAAACAGAACAACCATTCCCTCTGGCGGGGATCGCTGGATTTCTTTCTGTTGTTGACTTGGTGGCTCTACCTTTATCTGTTTATCGTAATTCCCTGGCAATATGTTTCGCCGAATGAGGACGTGTACGGTCGCAGCTTCGATCTGGTTTATGCTGGCGAGCAAATCGTTCTGATTGCAGGCACGTACCTGGTTTGGAGGCGCAGCCAAGGCTCCTGGCGCGCAACTTATGGACAATTTCTTAAAGCCGCGTTGCTATACAGTGTGGGCTCGATCTTCGCTAGCGTTGCGATCGATTTTCATCGGTACTATACGGGCAGCCTATACGACGTTCCGCTGGTCGCTGCCATGACTTGGTTCGCTGTAGTGGGCTTGGAAGCACGTTCGTGCTCCTCGATGCGGAGTGCGGATCAGGTGGCTCAGGGTGAGCACAGTATGTGGACGGCGCGTCTTGCTATGCTGGCGGTATTTTCCATGCCGCTCATGGTAGTGTGGGCCGAACTCGGCGGGGCGGCCACGCCCCGGGTGCGCTCCTACCGGCTGTTGCTGACGGCAGCAGCCATGGTCTTGATGGGAACGCTGGTATTTCTCAAACAGCATTGGATGGACCGCGAGTTGCTTCATTTGTTGCGCTTGTCGCGGCATAACCTTGATGAAACCTGCAAGCTGAAAGACGAACTGGAAAGCAAGGAACAATCCTTGAGGTGGCACAGTCTGGAACTCCAGCGCAAGAATCTCGAACTTCAGGAGATTTCGTATACTGATCCGCTAACCGGCGTGTGGAACCGGCGCTACCTCGAAGAAATTCTGACAGCGGAAGCGGGCCAGGTTCTGCGAAACTACGAGCGGGCCCGGAGCACTGAAGTTCAAAAGATGGATCACCGTGACCTGGTGTTTCTCATGGTCGATATGGACTTCTTCAAAGAAGTTAATGATTTGCACGGCCACCCAGCTGGTGATCGTCTGTTGCAGTTGGTGGCAGAGCGTCTCAGCCGGGTTGTGCGAAAATCCGACGTCTTGGTGCGTTGGGGCGGAGAAGAGTTTCTGATTATGTCCCGTTCCGCCGACCCCTCAGGCACGCCTGCATTTTGTGATCGGATTCTGGACGTGATGGCATCGGAGGTTTTTGATTTGGGGCAGGGCGTGCGTGTGCGGAAGACCTGCTCGGTGGGATGGGCTCCTTACCCGTGGAGTCGCGACGCATATCAGGCTCTATGCGCTGAAGAGGCCATTGAACTCGCAGACACTGCGCTGTACCGCGCAAAAGCAGGAGGGCGAAATCAAGCCATAGGAATTTTACCAGTGGAAGGCATGGTGGCCGCACCTCACGAGATCAGCCTGCGAGCCTTGCAAAATGACTCCGGCGTTCTAACCAGTACGGTGATCGTCAGATATACCGGATTCAATATTGTTCAGCCCTCTATTGTTCAGCGCCCTCCTGCGGAAGGCATGATTGCCGCCGAAGCAAGTCCGACCGAATCAACGGGAGTCTGATATTTCTGCCTCCTTGCAGCACCCGCCCAGTTGCCACTAAAGTTAATCTAGCTTATTGTGGCAAAGATAAATTCCTGAGGCAGATTTCACGATGAATTCGAAAACACTTGCCCGCAAGCCAACGCTGCGACAGAAAGCACAATTGATGTCAGCATCGGAAATTGAGCGTACATTGGTGCGTCTAGCGTACGAGATTGTGGAGAAGAATGACGGCGTCAAGGGTCTGGGTTTGATCGGAATTCGGCGCCGGGGTGTTCCTATCGCCGAGCGTTTGGGAAAAATCATAGCCCGCATCGACAGTGTCGATGTTCCGGTGGGCACGCTGGACATCACTTTTTATCGTGACGATTTATCGACGCTCGGACCGAAGCCGGTAGTTCAAGAAGGAGAAATTGGATTTCCGATCGAGGACAAGAATATTGTTCTGGTAGACGATGTACTGTTCACCGGGCGAACGGTGCGCGCGGCAATGGACGCGCTGTTTTCACACGGTCGACCTAGACGAGTGCAATTGTGTGTGCTGATTGATCGCGGGCATCGTGAATTGCCGGTCGAGGCCAGCTTCGTCGGCCGCAATGTCCAGACCACGATGAATGAAGTGATCGAGGTCAAATTGACCGAGATTGATGACGCGGAAAAAGTGCTTTTGATGGAGAAATAAGCCGGACCGAAGAGCGAAAAAGAAGACGGCGGTTGATTCCGCCGTCCTTTTTCATTTGAACCTCGTATGACGTCAAGCGATCTTGGAACAAATCGCCTTGGTCTGCGTGTAAAGGCTAAGGGCATCATGCCCCATCTCTCGGCCCCATCCGGATTGCTTGTAGCCACCGAATGGGAGCGCCGCGTCAAAGATGTTGTAGCAATTGATCCAGACAGTCCCTGCGCGGAGATATTCCGCAGTGCGGTGGGCTTTGCCGATATCCCGCGTCCAGACAGCGGCG
Source organism: Candidatus Sulfotelmatobacter sp. (assembly GCA_049588915.1). Lineage (GTDB taxonomy): Bacteria > Acidobacteriota > Terriglobia > Terriglobales > Acidobacteriaceae > Sulfotelmatobacter. Next base: position 3,878 of record JBAVZU010000057.1, on the reverse strand, counting down.
GCCAGGCCATATTCACTGTCGTTGGCGCGAGGAAGAATCTCCTCGGGATCGCTGAAGGACATTGCCGCAACAACCGGCCCGAAAATTTCCTCCCGCACCACCTTCATGTTCTCCTGCGCATTTACGAGTACGGTGGGCTCCACAAAATAGCCCTTGTCGCCTTTCTTGTGGCCGCCGGTAACGGCTGTCGCGCCTTCAGAAAGGCCAGCCTCCAGATAACCGCAGACTCTGCTCAATTGTTCTTCCGAAACCAGGGGACCCATCTGGGTTTTGGGATCCAGACCGGAACCAACCGTAATTTTCTTTGCGTAGTCGGCAACGCCTTCCACGACTTTGTCAAAAATCGGCTTCTCGACGTAGAGGCGCGATCCGGCGCAGCAGCACTGGCCATGATTGAAGAAGATGGCGCTCGCGGCGCCGGGGATGGCTGAATCGAGATCGGCATCTTTGAACACGACGTTCGGCGATTTGCCACCGAGCTCCAGCGAAACTTTCTTCAGGTTGCCCGCGGCGGCATGGACGATCAGCCTGCCAACTTCGGTGGAACCAGTGAAGGCAATCTTATCCACGTCGGGATGAGCGGCCAAGGCTGCTCCTGCGGTCTCGCCGTAGCCCGGGACAATGTTCACCACGCCCTCGGGGAAACCCGCTTCCCCGATGAGTTCGCCGAGACGGAGCGCCGAAAGCGGCGTTTGCTCCGCCGGCTTCAACACAACCGTGCAGCCACAAGCTAGAGCTGGTCCAAGTTTCCACGCGGCCATCAGCAGAGGGAAATTCCAAGGGATAATCTGCCCGGCGACTCCGACCGGTTCGCGCAGTGTGTAAGCGAGATACTTTGCACCCGGCGTATAGGGAACAGAAATCGGAATGGTGTTGCCCTCGATCTTCGTGGCCCATCCCGCCATATAGCGGAACAAATCTACAGCGAGCGGAACATCTGCTGCCTTCGCGATTTCGAGAGGTTTGCCATTGTCGAGACTTTCCAAATAGCCGAATTCCTCGGTATGCGCTTCCAATAAATCAGCGAGCTTCCAGATCAGGCGTCCGCGCTCAGAAGCTGTCATCCGGCGCCACGGTCCGTGGTCGAAGGCCTTTCGTGCGGCCCTCACCGCCTGCTCAATATCTTCGCGATCGCCCTCTGCGACCTGCGCCAGAACTTCCCCGGTAGCAGGATTGTAGGTTGGAAACGTTTTCCCGGAAATGGAGTTTACCCACTTGCCGTTGATCAACATTTTTCGGGGTTTGTCGATGAAATCCGCGACCTGCGGGTGGATCTGCGGCGACACTGCAATGCCCATAACATCCTCCTTGATAAAGAACGAGAGATCGAACTGAAGCTTGCATGATTTGAAGCCAAGATGCCGGGCGGAGAAAAATAACGAGTTTTATGCTAGCTCTGACTCGGAACAAAAGCAATTCCGCTTCGCGTCAACAAAAACAGCTGAAGTACACCGGCAGGGTTTACAATGGCGCTCGATTTCTCCACCAGCCGCAAGAGTCGATTATTATGCGCAAGAAAACCAGGGCCGCCCTCGTGCCGGCCAAACTGCTGCGGACCGCCACGAAAGTGATGAGGAATGCCCACGCACCCTATTCAAATTTTCGGGTTGGCGCCGCGATTCTGCTATCGAACGGAAAAATCTTTTCCGGCTGTAATGTGGAGAATGCTTCCTACGGGATGACGAATTGCGCGGAGCGCACCGCGATATTTTCTGCCGTGGCGCAACTCGGTCCTAAGATCGAGATTCGCGCCGTATCTGTAGTGAACGATCACGGAGTGCCGTGTTCGCCGTGCGGAGCTTGCCGTCAGGTGATTTACGAATTCGGCCCCGATGCAACAATCTTTTTTGAAGGAGTGAACGGGCCGAAACAGGCTCACATCACCGAACTGCTTCCGGAAGGATTCCGCTTACAGTGAATCCGACCTCTGCCTCGCAAACTCCGCGTGCCATCGATGTGATCCGTAAGAAGCGGGACGGCGAAGAGTTGTCCCGAAGCGAAATCGATTATCTCGTGGATTCGTATACTCGCGGAGAGATTCCTGACTATCAGGTTTCGGCGTGGCTGATGGCGGTTGTTTTGCGCGGCATGACGCGTGCAGAGACCGCCGCCCTGACCGATGCCATGCTGCATTCGGGCGAGGTGCTTGATCTCACATCGCTGGCCGCAAGGAAAGTTGACAAGCATTCGACGGGGGGAGTGGGCGATAAAACTTCCCTCGTGCTCGCGCCACTGGCGGCCGCGGCGGGCGTTGCCGTTCCGATGATCAGCGGCCGCGGATTGGGTCACACGGGAGGAACGCTCGACAAGCTCGAAGCGATTCCTGGCTTCAATGTGAACCTTCCCGTAGGCGAATTTCGGCGAGTGCTTGAAAGCTGCGGTTGCGCCATGATCGGACAGACCGCTGAGATCGCTCCCGCCGATCGCAAGCTCTACGCACTGCGCGACGTTACTGGGACAGTCGAAAGCCCTTATCTGATTTGCGCCTCCATCATGAGCAAGAAACTTGCGGAGGGCATTGATGCACTGGTGCTCGACGTGAAGACGGGGTCAGGGGCGTTCATGAAAAGCGAAAAGGATGCTGTGTTCCTTGCTGAGCTAATGGTGGAAACCTGCGAGCGCATGGGGAAACAGATGGTAGCGCTCATCACCGATATGGATCAGCCTTTGGGATGCATGATTGGGAACGCACTTGAAGTTGCCGAAGTGGTGGAAGTGTTGCGCGGAGAGGGTCCGGAGGATTTGTGCCAACTCTGCATCGAACTGGCGGGTTGGATGTTGTATTTAGGAGAAGTGTCTCCCACGGTGGAAGAAGGAAGGAGGCGGAGTGAAAAGCTGATCGCTTCTGGAAAAGCGCTTGAAACATTTCGTCGTATGGTGGAACTGCAAGGGGGAGATCCACGAGCGATTGACGACCCGAAAAGGCTTCCGCAAGCTCGACACACTATGACGCTCGACAGCCCAAGAGCAGGATATCTGACCTCTCTGCAGTGCGAGCAAATTGGAACCGCATGTGTGGTTTTAGGAGGCGGCCGCGAACGCAAGGAGGACTCCGTCGATCCTGCGGTGGGAATCGTGCTTCACAAGAAAGTCGGCGATACGGTTTCTGCAGGCGAAAAGTTGGCCACGATTCACTACAATGCGGAAGTCCGCGCGGCTGGTGCTAAACAACTTCTCGAAACGAGTTACCGGATCGATGATTCGCCCCCGCGCGAGAAACGGCCGTTAATCCATCAAGTGATCGGAATGCCCGGAGAGAAGAAATAAAATGGGACGCTTCACTGGAATCCTCGGCCTGCTGACCATGCTTGCATTGGCCTATGTTTTTTCAACCAACCGTAAGGCCATTCGCCTAAAAACTGTGGCGTGGGGCTTGGGTCTGCAGTTCGCCTTTGCAATCTGTGTCCTGAGAATCGACGCCGGGCGGCGAATTTTTCAGAGAGCCGGCGATGTAGTCAGTCGCCTGCTTAGCTACTCTTATGTCGGCTCGCAATTCGTCTTCGGCGATTTGGGGAAACAAAACTCCCATCTCGGCTTTTATTTCGCCTTTCAGGTACTACCGACCATCATTTTCATCTGCGCGTTTTTCGCCGTGCTGTATCACTTCGGCATCATGCAGTTCATCATTAAGATTGCCGCGTGGGTTATGACCACCGTGATGGGAGCCAGCGGCGCAGAGTCGCTCAATATTGCGGCCAGCATTTTCATGGGACAAACCGAAGCGCCGGTAACCATCCGGCCATTTCTGCCTGATCTGACGCATTCGGAACTCATGACCGTGATGACGAGCGGGATGGCCCATGTCTCTGGCGGAATCATGGCGGCTTACATCGCATTTGGCATCGAGCCCAAACACTTGTTGAGCGCAGTGATCATGA
>JBAVZU010000056.1:0-3563 GCA_049588915.1 Candidatus Sulfotelmatobacter sp. | reverse complement strand
CAATAGGATCATAGCTGTGATCCAAATGTCTCAGCGAGCGGTTCTGGCAGGGTGAGCGTGCACTTTGTATTTTGCCATCAAGCGATGGAAAGTGCGCCGCGGAATCTTCGCTAGCGCGGCGGCTCGAGAAATGTTGCCTTTCGCTTCTGACAGATAGCTTGATAATGCCTGGCGTTCAAAGCGTTCGATCGCCTGGGATTTACTAGGCTTGAAACCCAACTGCGGCTTGAAGGCGATTACATCCTGCACGTGAAGAGGAAGATGCTCGGCCTCGATCACGGATGCGGGCGCCAGAACGACCGCCCGTTCAATGATGTTTTCCAGTTCGCGGAGATTGCCGGGCCACGAATAATTTCTAAGTAATATGACGGCCTGGGGAGAAATGGCATCCACCTTCTTATTAACCTTAGCTCGAGCCCGCTGCAGAAAAAATTCCGCGAGAAACGGAATATCTTCAATCCGCTCCCGGAGTGGGGGCAGGGTTATGGTGAAGGTGTTGATCCGGTAGAATAGATCTTCGCGGAACGCTCCTTCGCGAATGACTTTTTCCAGATCCTGATTGGTCGCCCCGATGATTCTGACCGACACCTTCTTGGTTCGCATATCGCCGACGGCGCGAATCTCGCCGGTCTGCAGAGTCCGCAAAAGCTTGGCTTGCGTTTCCAGCGACATGTCGCCGACTTCATCGAGGAACATCGTGCCGCCATCGGCTTTTTCGAACAATCCTTTCCTGTCGGCATAGGCGCCGGTAAAGGCGCCGCGCTTGTAGCCGAAGAGTTCACTTTCCAGCAGCGTTGGCGATAATGCGGTGCAGTTGAGCGTGACCAATGGCTGATTGCTCAACGCACTATGCCGGTGAATCGCGCGCGCTACAAGCTCTTTGCCGGTTCCGCTTTCGCCGCGAATCAGGACTGTGGTTGGCGTGGGCGCGACCTTGGCAATCAGTTCGGAAATCTCTTTCATCTTGGGATTGTTGCCGATGATGAATTCAGTTTCCCCGCGAGATTCCATTTCCCTGATGGCAAGCTGATATCTGTCTTCGAGAGCTTCGGTTTTGTTCCTGGCCTCGACGAATTCCCAAAGAAATCGCACGGCATTCCCGCTGACAACTTCCATTCCATCAGGTTTCAATCCGTAGATCTTCCGGCCGACCTCGGGATCGCCGGTCACATCGACAACAAGGTCGGCCGCTCCGGGCTTGAGGAGTTCCCGATAATTCGTAGCCACCGGTAAACCCAGTTGGCGAGCAAGCACGAGACCCGGTGCAGCCTCGTTCTTGTCAGCCACACCGACGATTTCGACGGTGGGATCCTTGCGGAATAGCTCCACCAGCGCCCTTCCACCCGTCCCCGCTCCAATGAGAATAACTCGCGTCATAGCTGTAGCCGAGATTCTATCGCACGTGCGTTGCCAGAACAGTGCCCGAGTCCTCGCCGTACAGTCACACTCATTTGTGAGCACCGTCACTGCATTCTCGACGACACTGCAGCAATGTAATCGACCGGGTCAACGTACTTGCCAGAAGAAGATTCCGATATTGCGCCTCGGTAGTTTGCAAAAGGAAGCCCGCGTGCATGTAAGTTTCGTGGCCGATTTGATCCGGCAACCACCGCGCACCCGAGCCGAAAGTTTGAAGCGCAATCAGAGTTGAAAATCGCAGCAATATAAGTGAGGAGTTTATGACAACCGAAATTCTTGAAATCGCGAAAGCCACCAACCCCTTGAAAGATCTCCTGAATTACGGCCAATCGGTTTGGCTGGATTACATTCGCCGCGATCTGTTCACCAGCGGTGAACTGAAGCGCCTGATCGAAGAAGACGGTCTGCGCGGCATGACTTCGAACCCCGCCATCTTCGAAAAAGCGATCGCCGGCAGTTCCGATTACACAGACCTGCTGCAGTCTCTCGCCGGAAGGACCGATCTCAATGCCAAGGCTCGCTATGAAATCCTGGCCATCCGCGACATACAAGACGCTGCCGATGCATTGCGGTCTGTGTACGAAAGCTCAAAGCGTCGCGACGGTTATGTCAGCCTTGAAGTTTCGCCTCATCTCGCACGCGACACCGAGGCTACGATCGAGGAAGCGCGCAGGTTGTGGAAGGCGGTCAGCCGCGAGAATGTGATGATCAAAGTTCCGGGCACGGCAGAAGGCATACCGGCATTCCAGCAATTGACCGGCGAAGCCATCAACGTTAACGTGACTCTTCTTTTTTCTCAGGAAGTGTACGAACGAGTGGCAGAAGCCTATATTGCCGGGCTGGAACAACTCGCGGCGCGTGGAGGTGACGTCAGCAAGATCGCCAGCGTGGCCAGCTTCTTCATCAGCCGCATCGATAGTTCGGTCGATTCTATTGTCGAGGCGCTGCTCAAAAAATCGAAAGACCCGCGTGAGCAGGAGCAATTGAAGAGCTTGCTCGGCAAAGTAGCCGTCGCCAATGGAAAGCAGACCTATCAGCGTTACCTGAGCATTTTCAGCGGCACTCGCTGGAGAGCGCTGGCGGCCATGGGAGCGCAGACGCAGCGCGTCCTCTGGGCCAGCACCAGCACCAAGAATCCGAATTACTGCGACGTTCTGTACGTCGAAGAGCTGATCGGCGCGGATACGGTGAACACGATCCCGCCGGCCACGTTTGATGCCTTCCGCGATCACGGCCGGCTGCGTGCCAGCCTGACAGAAGATCTTGATTCCGCCAATAAAACAATGGAGATGGCGGCGAAGCTCGGAATCTCGATGAAAGAAGTGACAGATAAGCTGACCGACGACGGCGTCCGCCTCTTCACCGAAGCTTTCGATAAGCTGCTTGGAGTGGTGGAGAAAAGCTTTAGAAACTGACCACTCGCGCCCGCAGTGCAAGAGGGTCAACAGATTTTTTGTGAAGATAGACCGAAAACAGAATCGTCGTTCTTAGGCTGTTCTGTTCCTTGCATGTTCAACCAGTGGCGCCTGCACCCAGTCGCGGCGAGCTAGCTCTTTTACCAACCGCAAGTAGGGTTCGTGGAAGCGAGCGCTACGGTCTGGCCGGGGGTCGATCACTTCGCGAATGCGAACCATCTGCTTGGCGACATCGGAGACGCGACGTCCCACGGAGGCCGCTAGTATGGCCATGCCCAACGCAGCCTCGGCATTCTCCGGCAGTTGAACCGGCCGGCCGAGAATGTCCGCGCGAAGCTGACACCAATAGCGGTTGCGGGCTGCGCCACCCGTCAGGCGTAGCTCACCACTCATAGGCGCACCCAGCATGTCGAGATAATCGAAGCAAAGTCGCTCGATGAAAGCCACTCCCTGAAGCAGCGCCGCATAGAGATCGATTTCGTCGCTCGGCTCGCCGAGAATAAATCCTTCCGCCTCGGGCGCCGTGAAAGGAAAACGCTCACCTCGAGAGACGAGTGGGTACGCGATGACATGGGCCGGTTCTCGTTCTGCCGCTTGTGTGCTTAATGCGTCGAGATCACGTCCGGGGAATTGTTTTGTGAGAATGCCAGCTCCCGTGCTGGAGGCGCCGCCGGGCAGCCAGTTGCCATCCGGTGAGCGGTGCGAGTAGATAACCCCTGCCGGATCGCG
>JBAVZU010000055.1:0-21587 GCA_049588915.1 Candidatus Sulfotelmatobacter sp. | reverse complement strand
GCGGAGCTCCGCTCCGCATGGACAGCCGGAGGCGCCCGTCCCTACCGAAGTCTGGCAGCGCATTTCCTGGGATGATGCGCTCGACGAAATCGCCGTGGGCTTCCGGAAGATCACCGCCGAGTTCGGCGCCGAGGCGATTCTGCCCTATTCCTACGGCGGAACGCTGGGCGCTCTGAACGGCTCGTCCATGGATCGTCGATTCTTTACTCGCCTTGGGGCTTCTGAGCTGGAACGCACGATTTGTTCATCGGCGGGCGAGGCCGGACTCGAGTCTGTCATGGGCGTCAAACTTGGCACCGAGCCCGACCAGTTTGTTCACTCCCGCTACATCATCGCGTGGGCTTCGAACATCCACGGCAACAATGTTCATCTTTGGCCGTTCATTGTGGAAGCGCGGCGCAGAGGCGCGAAGCTGGTTGTGATCGATCCCTATCGCACGCGAACCGCAGCCTGCGCCGATTGGTACCTTCCGATCAATCCGGGAACGGATGGCGCTTTGGCTATGGCCATGATGCACGTAATCATCGCCGAAGACCTGTACGACGCCGACTATGTCGCGAAGTACACGCTGGGGTTCGACGAACTGCGCGAGAAGGTGAAAGCCTGCCCACCGGAGCGGGCCGCGCAGTGGACCGGAATCTCAGCGGCAGACATTCGGAAACTAGCGCGCGAATACGCTACAACCAGGCCGGCAGTCATTCGCCTCAATTACGGCGTGCAGCGCACGGATGGCGGGGGAATGGCGACTCGCGCCATCTCCATGCTGCCGTGCATCACGGGATCGTTGAAAGAAATGGGGGGCGGCATTCATTTATCGACGAGCGGCGCCTTTGATTTGAACAAGGACGCTTTGAGGCGGCCTGACCTCAAGCCAAAGGGCCTTAAATCTCCTCGTATTGTGAACATGGTCGAGCTGGGCAAAGCACTGAACACGCTGAGTGATCCGCCGCTGAAAGCTCTGTTTGTTTATAGTTCGAATCCGGCTGCGGTTTGTCCGAACCACAATGAAGTCGTACGCGGTCTTAGGCGACCGGACCTGTTCACGGTAGTCCACGAACAATTCTTCACCGACACCACCGATTACGCCGACATAGTTTTGCCCGCGACCACCTTTTTCGAGCACAAAGATCTGCAAGCCGCCTACGGCCACTACTACCTGCAAATTTCGAATCAGGCGATCGAGCCTTTGGGAGAATGCCGTGCGAATGTTGACTTGTTCCGCGCCCTGGCTCGACGTATGGGTTTCGCCGACGAATGCTTCAGCGAAAGCCTTGACAGCATGATCGATGGCGCGCTGGCTTCAAAAAATCCCTGGCTGGAAGGGATCACTCGTGAGCGGCTGGAGCGCGAAGGCCATGTCAGGCTGAACTTTACCGTCTCCGGCTCCAGCCTTCCGGCCTCCGCAGCAGCTATTGCGGAAGGTGGCTCTGAGTCGTCCGCTCCGTTTCTGCCTTTCGCCCATGGCAACTTCAGGACGCCCTCGGGCAAAGCCGAACTATACAGCGAAGCGATGAAGGCGTTGGGCCTAGATCCGGTGGTCGAGTTCAAGCCTCCGTCGGAGTCGCGGCACGGTGCCGAAAAAGAAACGTTCCCGCTGGAATTACTAGCCCGCAAGGCTGACAACTTCCTCAATTCCACTTTTACCAATCAGCCTTCGGTGCAGGCGATGGAAGAGGTTGGCCTTCTGGAGATGCATTCGACTGACGCTGAGGTCCGAGCGATCTCCAACGGAGACAGAGTAAGGGTCTACAACCATCGAGGGGAAATATTTCTGAAGGCGCGCGTGGATGGCGCAGTTCAGCCCGGAGTTGTATCAGCGAAGCTGAATTGGGCCAAGTTGAGCTCCGGGTTCCGCAATATCAACGTGCTGACCTCGGAAAAACTTTCCGACCTGGGCAACTCCGCAACGTTTTATTCCGTCTTGGTTGAAGTGGAGTCATCCAAGTCCATTCCATAGGGCTCGGGTCGTGAATGGTAGTGAGAGGACAGCGCTCTCGGCTGTCACGGCGAGCTCAGCTGGTTTTAGACGCCGGCAAGAAACCGTCGAGCTTCGCTCGAGCAGGACGGCCGAGGGCAGCCTTCCTCACATGAAGCTCTTGGACGCTGTTTCGCGCTCTACCGTATAATTGTCGTTTTCCTACATCAGAAAGGTCTGAGGTCGTAGCGATTCATCTTCGCGTTCATAAGGACATCGTCGTGCCCGAGAACGGCTGCGGCCCTTCCGGAGCCGCCTCCACCACAGCTTCTTCATTCGGACAGCTTTCCCGCCGGATGAAGCATTGTGGGTGGATACTTGGCGTTTTGCTGGCGATATTTTTCGCCTCGGCCGGCTGGGCCCAGAGCGACTTGATTTCAGAAATTGACGTTCAGGGCAACCGTAGAATTCCTGCGGACACCATCAAAGGACGAATTTTTACTCATCCCGGGGACCTCTACGACCCTGCCGGGTTGGAACGCGATTTCAACGCTCTTTGGAATACCGGCTACTTCGAAGACATTGTTTTCAGCCGCGAGCAAACTCCCAAAGGCTGGCGTTTGATTATTCAGGTGAAGGAAAAGCCAACCATCCGCGAGATTAACTACGTTGGCCTCAGTTCGGTCTCGACCAGCGACGTGCTCGACCGCTTCAAGGAAGCCAAAGTCGGTTTGTCGGTAGAAAGCCAGTACGATCCAACAAAACTAAAGAAGGCCGAAGTTGCCATCAAGGGTTTGCTCGCCGAACATGGCCGCCAGTTCTCCACCATTCGCACAGAAGTTCGCCAGATTCCTCCCGCTGCGGTTGGAATCACTTTTGTCATCAAAGAAGGGCCAAAGGTTAAGGTCGGCAAGATCAAGTTCGAGGGCAACAAGAACGTCAAGACGCGCGTACTGCGCTACGCCATGAAAAACTTGCGCCCCATCGGCATCCCGCACTCGATCTTTCTGGAGAACATCTTCGCCAGGACGTATGACGCGACCAAACTGGATGAGGATACCGAGCGCGTCCGGAACGAATATCAGAACCGCGGGTATTTTAAGGTCATCGTGAATGAGCCCAAGACTCAAATCCACGATACCGGACACCAAGGCGCGCACATTCCGCTCTTACAGAGTGGGCCGGGCAAAGCCGTCGACATTACGATGCCCATCGAGGAAGGGGACCGCTACACGCTCGGTTCCATCACCTTCAAGAATAACAAGGCAGTATCGAACGTAAAGGCATTGCGCGGTCTTTTCCCCATCAAAGACGGCGATGTTTTCAGCAAGGAAAAAGTGGCCAAGGGTCTGGAGAACCTGCGCAAAGCTTATGGCGAACAGGGTTATATCAACTTCACCTCTGTGCCTGAAACCAGGTTTGACGACGACAAGAAACTAATCTTTCTCGATATCGATGTCGATGAGGGCAAGCAATTTTATGTGCGCCGCATCGAGTTCCAGGGAAACACCACAACCCGCGATAAGGTGATTCGGCGCGAGATCGCCTTGGAAGAGGGCAACATTTACAACTCGCGTCTTTGGGAACTGAGCTTGTTACGCCTGAATCAGTTGGGATATTTCGACCAACTGAAGCCGGACGACCCCAACGTGACCGACCGCAAACTGGACGAAAAGGATGGCTTGGTTGACCTGACGTTGAAGGTCAAGGAAAAAGGCAAGAACAGCATCGGTTTGAACGGCGGCGTGAGCGGACTGGAAGGTGCCTTCGTGGGCATCAACTATTCAACGAATAACTTCCTGGGCTTGGGCGAGACGCTGCAGGTTCAGGCCAGCATAGGAAATCTCGCGCGCAGCGTGCGCTTCGGATTCACCCAACCCTATCTCTTCGACCGGCCGTTGCAATTTGGTTTTAACATTTACTACAACAAGGTTAGCTACAATCAGGCCCGCCAACTTTCCCTGTTTAGCGGACAGAATCTTAATCTGCCCAATGCCGTATTGCAGAACCTGCAAAACTACACGCAATCTAGCGCGGGATTCACCACCTCATTAAGCTATCCGCTGCGCCACTCTTTTAAGCGCGTGGGGATTACTTATTCCTTTGATCGCTCGTCCTTGCTGGCCCTGAGTTCGGCCTCGAAAAACCTCTTCGAATACATCGCCTTCCGAGGAATTTCCGGACCGAATGCGCTTGAAGGAATTATCACCAGCAAGATTTTCCCCAACTTCTCCTTCAACACGATCGACAGTCCAATCTCCCCTCATCACGGGCAGCAATTTACGGTGGGTGCGGAACTGGCCGGGCTTGGAGGAACGGTACGATCCATTCGTCCAATCATTCAATATAAGAGATTCATACCGGTTCAGAACCGTCGCAATGCGCTTGGTTTTAATGTTCAGGGATCGTTCATCTCAGGCTATGCAGGACTTGTCGCTCCCCCCTTCCAGCGCTCTTACATGGGCGGCGAAAATGACCTTCGCGGCTTCGACATCCGATCCGTATCTCCGGTAGCGTTCCTGCCGGGAGTCGGCTCGATCACGCTTACCAATCCTGATGGAACTCCGGTTCCCAAGAATGCTCAGAATCCTCTCCTCGGAAATCTAACGATTCCGATTCCTGTGGATCAGATCACGTTCCCAGGCGGCGATTTGAGCGTGGTCACGAATTTTGAGTACCGCATCACCATCTACGGTCCGGTGGCCCTGGCCCCGTTCCTGGATGCGGGTATCGATCCGGCTCTCCGCCCATCGCAATTGCAGATTGCGAGCCAGCAGTACGATGGCGTCATCGCTCAGCCCTTCGGCTGTCCACAGCAGGATCCGTCGCAAGCCACGGCCTCCGGGACGGGCTGTACTCCAGGCAGCGTTCTGAATCCGCCGCCGAAGCAACAACTGCAGATCTTGGGATCTACCAACTGGCGGCCGAGAATGTCCACTGGTCTGGAACTGCAGATGTTCTTGCCGGTGATCAACGCGCCTTTCCGTATTTATTGGGCTTACAACCCATTGCGGCTGGATAACGTGGCCACCCCGCCGATTCCGATCACACCCAACATGTTTCCCCACACCTGCGGACCAACGGGATGCTTCCTGACCTCGGCGGGAGAATATACTTATCACTTGGCTGTGAACACCTACGCGCCTACTTTCCTGTTGCGTGAACCGCGCAAGACGTTCCGGTTCACGGTTGCGACGACGTTCTGAAGGTTCTCAGGGCCGTGTATCGTTTGACGGAGGTTGAGGATGCTCTCTATAATTGCGGTGATCCACGCCATTGCAGAAAGCTGACCAAGGGTGGACGACACGTCCGCAACCCCGGCGTGTGACGCCGGCAATCCAGTGCGCCTCGTCTGATACTGCCTGACAGACGTTGCAGAAAAGCAAGGTTAAGATTTCGCGAGTACGGCCCGGGCGTTGTCTGAGGGTAATCTAAGTCATTCCCGGAACCATGTTTCGCGGAATTATGTTTCAAGGAGTTAAAGCGATCCAATGACAAGCAAGCTAATGCGGTCTTTCCTGGCCATTGCGGTTTTCTCCATGATCTCTGCCTGGGCTCAAACCACCACCGCGGCCGCCCCTGCGGCGGCGGCCACTTCGCCGGCTACTGCACCCGCCCCAACCACCATGGCGACCGGGACAGGCTCAAAGATCGGCACCATTAACATTGAACAAGCCGTGGTTGGAACCAACGAAGGCCAACGGGATTTCGAGGCTCTGCGCAAGAAGCTTGAGCCGAAACAGAATGAGTTGAAAGCCCAGAACGAGGAACTCGAAGGCATGCAGAAGCAACTGCAGACCCAGGGCGACAAGTTGAATGAGGACGCTCGCGCCACACTGGTCAAGCAGATTGAATCGAAGAAAAAGTCTTTCGATCGCTCCGTGCAAGATGCTCAGGAAGATGCGCAAAATCAGCAAAAGGAAATATTCCAGCGTATTCTGCAGAAGATGGCGCCGGTCATCGTCAAGCACGCCCAGGAAGGCGGTTTCGCCATGATCGTCGATACTTCAAACCCTTGGCCACAGAGCCCGATTCTCTGGTACGGCGACGGAGGCGACATCACGAAAGCGGTGGTAGATCTATACAATACGCAGTCAGGTGTACCCGCGCCGGCGCCCACCACCGGAGCAACAGGAACTCGTCCAGCAGCCCCAAAGCCGGCAGCTCCCAAGCCGGCTACACCGAAGCCAGCCAATCCACAGTAATTTTCGCGACAACTCGAGTGTCGTGAAAGTTCTACACAGGCCGCACCAACGCGGCCTTTTTTTATTTTCATTGTGTCTTGCGTTTATTCTCATTATTTCTCATTTTATTTCCCGCCAGTGGCTCCGCGCGGCAGGTCCCGGTGTCCTTAGTTGCAACAGCATTTTCGGAGGACACTATGTTCGACGACTCCATCGACCCATCCTGGTCGGAGCGCGGTTGGCGCGGATGGACGACTTTAACTTCGTTTGGATTGCAAGTGCTTATCACTGGCTTTCTGCTGCTTTTGCCTCTGCTGCGTCCAACCGTCCTTCCCTCTTTCCCACCAGCTCTCAACGCCAATCAGTTTCGGTCAACCTTTGTCCGAAGTTCGAGTGACCAGATCGCATGTAGGTCCAACAACAGTTGCCAACGATCCAGCACAGATTGTTTTCAGGCGTCCTTCTGCCATCCCTGGAATGCATGAGCCCATCGATGATGGTGACGCCCAAATTGGGAATTCCGGGCCTTATCTTCCCGGAACTTCGAGCGGTGATCGGAGTGGGCTTCCTAACTTATTCAGGAGCGGTACGCGCCCGGTGTTGCCCGCTGCGTCACCAGCTGCGCCGAATCTTCCGCTGCGCCTTTCTCGTATGAAGGAGGGAGATCTGATTCGCAAAACGCTGCCGGTGTATCCCGCTCTCGCACGCGGCGCTCGCATTCAGGGAATTGTCATACTGCAAGCGATCATTAGCAAACAAGGGACCATCGAGAACCTAAAAGTCCTCGCGGGCCATCCCCTGCTCGCGCCGGCAGCGATTGACGCGGTGCGCCAGTGGCGCTACCGGCCTTACGTTCTGAATAATGAGCCTGTCGAAGTGGAGACTCAGATCACGGTGAACTTCTCTCTCGGAGCAACTGAATGACCCGCCATGTCGGCACACCAGCAGAATCGAGCGGGAGTAGCCCCAGCGTAACCTGAGGACGCGGATGTTCTCCCGCTATAATCAACCGCAGTGGCAACTACTGTAGAAATCTTGAGCCGTGTGGCTACCCGCCCCACATGGGCGGAAGTTTCACTAACCTCCCTGCGGCAAAATTTTCGAGCGGTTGTGCAACATGCAGGCGCGGGCGTGACCGTCTGCTCTGTGGTTAAAGCTGACGCTTACGGCCACGGTGCCGTCGAGTGCTCACGCGCTCTGCAGGCGGAAGGTGCTAAGTGGCTGGGCGTCACTTCCCTCGACGAGGCGATTCCACTGCGCGAGGCAGGCATTGAGTCGCGCATTTTGTTGATGACCGGTTTCTGGCGCGGTGAAGAAACTGAAATCGTCCGCCTGGGGCTCACTCCCACCGTGTGGGAACCTTGGCACATTGAATCTCTGCAATATGCTGCGTCGTCGGGCAACGTTCCACTGGCCGTACATCTGAAAGTGGATACAGGTATGGGCCGCCTGGGCGTGTCTCTCGATGAACTTCCAGCGGTTCTGAAAGCGTTGACTGGGGCTCCTCATCTTGTTCTCGAAGGCCTCTCCACGCACCTGGCTTCTTCCGAGATTATGGATGCGCCTTCCGTGGCAGAGCAGGAGCGCCGCTTTGAAGAGGCGGAGCGAATGGTACGCGCCGCTGGCCTCAAGCCAAGCCTGGTGCACATGGCGAATACCAGCGCTCTCATTTCGCGGCGCGAGACATGGAAAAATATGGTGCGCCCGGGCGTTGCGCTCTACGGATATTATCTGCCCTTCCAGCGTGCGGGGCGCGAAGTGAGTGGAGGCACGCTGCGCCTGCCGGTGAAGCCGGTGCTTACATGGAAGACCCGCATTCTTTCCATGCGAAACTTCGCTGCGAATCAGCCGCTGGGATACGGAGGAACCTATGTGACCAAGGCGCCAGCCCGCGTCGCCGTTCTTCCCGTGGGATACGCCGACGGATATAACCGGCAACTTTCGAATCGCGGCCGCGTCATTGTTCGCGACCATTACGCGCCCATTATCGGCAGCATCTCCATGGACCTCACGCTGGTGGATGTAACCGGTATCCCTGGAATCTCGGTTGGCGATGAAGTGATCCTGCTCGGAACGAGTGATGGGCTGAGCGTCGATGCGCTCGAACATGCGCGCTTAGCCAACAGTTCGCCCTACGAGATTCTCTGCAATATCTCCAAGCGCGTGCCGCGACGCTACGCCAGCTAGTTTCTCCCACGGAAGATTAAGTGGCCCGTTCTTTCCTGGCTTCCATATACTTGCGGAGGACGGCGTTCATCGTCGTCTGGTAGCCGCGGCCATGCTTGCGAAAGAATTTCAGCACATCAGGATCAACTCGCAAGGTTATCTGCTTCTTCGGTCCCGGCCAGATGATGGCGTTCTTGAAGAAATCCGCCCCCTGCTTAGGGATGTCGGAATAATCGATGTCTTCATCACGCATCGCATCAATGCGCTTCCAGTCCGTCCTGGATTGCGTCTTCGTATTCTTCACGCTCTTCATGATTTGCCTTCCTCAGGGAAATGATGCGGATTGTGTCGTGAGGTCGTGGTGCGAATGATATAAAAGCGCAGCGGTCTTGGATCATGCCAATCCCAATCCATCGCTCTTCGCTAGTCTTCCCGTACGTCGGGCCGAGCGAGAAGAAAGCCTTGGAACATCCGTTCCGCTTCGGCGAAATGAAAGCCGTGCTTCCGGATATTGGCGCGGTTCTTGGCTTCGTCCCATTCAAATAGCATTGTAGCTCCAAATGTAGTTACATTCAAGAAGCGTTCTAGCCTAGATGGATCAATATGCTTTCTATTCATTTTTCCTGGTGATTGATGTCACAAGTGTTCCGCTAATGTTGTCGTCCACGTCCCGTTTAAGCATCAAATGCTAAGTGCCAATTGCTAATTGCAACCATTGAGTGGTTCCTGCCTTAGCCTGCAGGAGAGTGCTTGTTACACTAATCAGTTGCCCATGCCCTCACGCTACGCACAGTGGATGTATGACTGGGAGCACCGGCTTACTTCGGTGGATAACAACCGCGTGGTGCGTCCCCTGGAGTGGGGTGTCGAGTGGGCCCGAGACTGGCCTTGCCGCAATGGCGCGCATCCGGGAGAAGCAATTGGGGATCCCGCGAAGTTTCTTGTCGATTTCAACCGCCGAATCGTTGCTGCCAGCGACGATTTTTTTTCCTATAGGACTCCGACCGATTTCCGCCTGGAAACGCGCGAAGTAAAAGTGTTCTCCACTCGCGAAGTTCCCGATCCCAGGCTCGAAGCGAAGGTGAAAGGGACCCACGCCGAGTTCTTGCGATTTACCGCGCCGGTGAAAACGCCTTATCCGGAAAACAATCTGGTGAATGCGCGTTGGTTCCCGGCGCGCGGGCGGCGCGCCATTGTGCTTCTTCCGCATTGGAACGCGGACGCGGTTGCATACGCGAGCCTCTGCCGGGTTCTGAACATGCTGGGAATTTCAGTGCTGCGGTTGAGCATGCCTTATCACGATATCCGCATGCCCGCAGAAATCAGCCGCGCCGACTATGCCGTCTCAGCCAATATTGGCCGCACCCTCGATGCGGTGCGGCAGGGAGTGGTGGATGTCCGCTGCTGCCTCGATTGGCTGGAGCAGCAGGGCTACACCAAGCTGGGGATCGTAGGCACCAGCTTGGGTTCCTGTTATGCATTTATTGCGGCGGCACACGAGCCGCGCATTCGCGCCGCGGCATTCAATCACGCTTCCACTTATGTCGCCGATGTGGTTTGGCACGGACAATCGACGCGGCACATCCGGCAGGGAATGGAATCGCAGGTCACGCTGGAAACGTTGCGCAATTCGTGGCTCGCCGTAAGCCCAATGGCCTATTTCGATAAATTTTCCCGCTGGCCGCGCAAATCACTCATTATTTATGCGAAGTATGACCTGACTTTTCTGCCCGAGCTATCGCGGCAAGTGGTGGAAGAATTCGAGCGCTACGGCCTGGATCACAAAGTGGTGATCCTTCCCTGCGGCCACTATACGATGGGCGAAGCTCCTTACAGCTACATGGATGGCTGGCATCTTGCTTCGTTCCTGCGGACGGCGTTTGAGGGCTGACGTCTTGCGCAGTTGACGGCGGCGCAACGTTTTCAGATGAGGCAGTAGAATGTGTGTATGCCGACCGGTCACACTATCGATTCTGAAGCGGTGATGGAGTACCGTCGCGGTGAGTTTCTGATCAGCACCAGACGTGAGCGACTGGACTTGGATGTGGTTCACGGCTTTCTGACGAATTGTTATTGGGCCAAGGGAATCCCGCGGGAAGTTGTGGCGAGATCCATGGAGCATTCACTCTGTTTCGGCATTTATGATGGGGACGGCGCGCAGGTTGGCTTTGCCCGCGTGATCAGCGATTTCGCTACGTTCGCCTATATCGGCGACGTATTTGTGCTTGAAAGTCAACGAGGTCGCGGCCTCGGCAAATGGCTGATCGAGTGCATTACCCGGCATCCGGCTCTGCAGAATCTGCGACGCTGGGTTCTGATGACGCGCGATGCACACGGACTTTACTCTCAGTTTGGTTTTACTCCGCTGAAGGCTCCAGAACGATGCATGGAACTCCACCGGCCCGACATATACGAGACGTCCTAGGAAAAACGACATGAAGACTTCCTCAGCTTCTAAGAATATGTACCGCCCGCTCTATGAAGCCGATCCGCAGATCGCCGCCGCCATCGACAATGAAACCCGCCGCCAGCATGAAGGTCTGGAACTGATTGCTTCCGAGAATTTCGTCAGTGAATCCGTGCTCGAAGCCGCGGGATCTGTATTTACCAATAAGTATGCCGAAGGATATCCCGGCAAACGCTATTACGGGGGATGCGAGTTCAGCGATGTCGTCGAGAACCTGGCGCGGGACCGCGCCAAGCAATTATTCGGCGCCGAGCACGCCAACGTGCAACCCCATGCCGGTTCGCAGGCCAACATGGAAGCCTATGCGGCAGTCCTGCAGCCGGGCGATACGATCCTGGGATTGAATCTCGCCCACGGCGGCCACCTTACGCACGGGCATCCCCTGAATTTTTCCGGCAAGACGTACAAGATCGTGCCGTACGGGGTAACCAAGGAAACCGAGACGATCGATTATGACGCGCTGGAAAAGCTGGCGGAGCAGGAGCGTCCAAAGCTCATCATCGGAGGCGGCAGCGCCTACCCGCGCATCATCGATTTCGCACGCATGCGGCAGATCGCCGACAAGATTAACGCTTTGTTTCTAGTCGACATGGCGCATTTCGCCGGGTTGGTCGCCGGTGGCGCCCATCCTTCTCCGGTGCCGCACGCGCACATCGTGACATCTACGACGCACAAAACCCTGCGCGGCCCGCGTTCCGGCCTGATTCTCTCAAAAACAGAGTTCGCCACCGCGATCGACAAAGTCGTGTTCCCGGGAATGCAAGGCGGCCCGCTGGTGCACATCATGGCGGCTAAGGCAATTTGTTTTCAGGAGGCGATGCAGCCCGAATTCCGGGATTATGCAAAGCAAGTTGTGGCCAATGCGAAGGTATTGGCGGAGACTCTTGCGACCGGAGGCTTCCGCATCATTTCCGGCGGCACGGATACGCACCTAATGCTGGTGGATGTCTTTTCGAAAGGTATGCTCGGCAGCGAGGCCGAGAAGGCGCTAGGCCAGGCCGGAATCACCGTCAATAAGAATGCAATCCCATTCGATACCAATCCTCCCATGAAGCCCAGCGGAATCCGCATCGGTACGCCGGCCCTGACTACGCGTGGGATGAGAGAAGAAGAAATGCGGCAGGTCGGCCAGTGGATCGCCGATGCTTTGCTTCACCGTACCGACGGGGCCATCCTGTCGAGGATCCGAAAAGAAGTCCTAAATCTTTGCGAGGCCTTCCCGCTTTATGCCGAGCGCAGGGCGAAGGCACAGGCTGAGGTGCGGGCCTAGCCTTCACGCGTTCTTTCCGGAGTGTTTCTTAGCCGCTTTCGCTTTCAATTCGCTCCACTGCGAGCGAAGCGCCCGGAAGTTGAACGTTACTCGTGAAACGTTGTACAGGCCTCGCGAAAGAGGCGGAAGCCAGAATTCTTGCCTCGATTGAATCAATTTCCACAGAGCTTCCTGTTCAACTGAGAGCAGACATGGAAGGCGGTCCGCCAAGAGCGCGAATTTGTCAGCTTCGTGGTCGGCCCAGACCTCGCGGAAAATGTCCAACAGTCTTGTCGCAACCCCGCCTTCCCACACCTCAATATGTTGGATTTCATCTTCGAGAGAATCCAGTTCCGCAATGCCGGATAAAGAAAGCCATTCAATGGTCTGTGATTCCGTCGGGAGAGCCATAGTTCGCCTTCGCGCTGCCAATACTCTAAGGAAAAAATCGCTTGACTGCAAGCGTGCTGCCCCGCACGATGGGGCTTGCTTTGTGGGCTAAGCCCGCGACGAGAGGAAGACAATGCGCCAAGGAATTCTTCTGCTGATCCTAGTTGTGATGCCTAACGTTTCTGTACCACAGACAGCAACTCAGCCAAGCTCGCCTTGGCAAGATGCTTACAGCAGACGAAATTACCAGCTAGGTATAACGATTTCTCAGTTCCGCGCGCTACCGTACCCGGACCAGAAGGAATGGCCGAACGCATATCCTGTCTGCACCGACGAGACGCGCGGCCAAGCCTTCCCGTTTCTGGAACAGTTGTACATATCCAGTGATTGGAGGAGCGCCGGAGTAGTCCAATGCACGTTCTTCTACAACGACAAGACGATGAACCGTCCAGAGGTTGCAGCATTGATGCTAGGAGACCTTGGTTCTCTGACAAATTTCTTCTTCATATCCGAGGACGGACATAAGGAGCCGCGACTCTTTCTCGTCAAGTCGGGAGGTCCAAGCAGCATCTACGGGGGCCTCCTAGGCACATTTGTCGTGGCCTTCGGGAAGCCGACGATCACAAGAGAGCAATATCAAACCAAGGCAGGGAGTGCTTTTCCGAACGAGATTGCAACCTGGGAGAACAATTCTAGTTCCATAGAGCTCAGACAATTTGGCCGCACTGCGGAGGTTCTGCAAGTCACTCATCTGCTGAAACCTCTGGCAGCCGTCTTCGACAAGAAGCTTGCGGAGGGACAAGCCGAGAAGGCAAAGAAACTCTGACGCGACGCGATGCAATTGGGCATAATATGTGCGGAGATCGCGCCCATGACGATTCTCATCACCAAGCCCGAAGTTGAGGCGCTCATCAATCAGCGTCTCCAGGCCGGCGGATTCAAGGACGCCGAGGCTGTTGTGCTCCAGGCACTTCAGTCTTCGCCCCCGACGGCAACGACAACGCCTCAACCCGGCCCACCGCCGGCGAAAGACATTGTGGAACTCTTTGCGCCATTGCGAGGCCTTAATCTGGATTTCGGGCGCAACCCGTCTACCGGACGACCGGTTGACTTGTGAGCGGTCACCTTCTCGACACGAACGTCCCCTTAGAATTCAGCCGGGATCGGCCTGATGCTCACGTCGTGGGATGGATCAAAACACAACCTGCAACGACGCTCTTTCTCAGCGCCGTCACGATTGGTGAAATCCGTAGGGGTCTGATCGTTCTTCCACCAAGCCGTCGTCGTTCCGAGCTCGAGACCTGGTTCCATGCTGACCTGTTGACATGGTTTCATAACCGCATCCTGTCCGTGACAACTGCCGTCGCTAACCGTTGGGGCGTATTGGATGGCCAATGTCAGCTGAGAGGAACGCCTTTGAACACAGCGGATGGGATGATTGCCGCCACCGCCATTGAACACGGTCTCACGGTTGTCACGCGGAACGTCAAGGACCTCGCCGAGCTCGGCGTGGATATCTTTAATCCTTGGGAAATGTGAGCCCCTGGCAGCCTCGTTTTTCGTTTTTGACGCACTCCTCGATTGGTGTGTGTTCCAACCTGCTCTCTGTGCTTTAATTGCCTTCGGTGAAGATCGCAATCGACATCCGGCGGATGACTGAGTTCGGTGTCGGAACCTACATTCGCAATGTCGTTCGCACCCTGGGAAGGCTCGACCGCGAAACTGCATACTTCCTGATTGGCGCTCCCGCCAGAGTCAAGGAAATCGGCCCGCTCCCGGCCAACTTTCACACTGTTCCTCTGGCTGAGCGCGAACGCTCTCTCAAGAGCTACTTGGAGTTCCGCTCGGTGGTCAAGCGGATGGATTGCGATCTCGTCCACATCCCCAATCTGTTTTCCATGCCGAGGGATCTTTCGTGCCCCTATGTGATGACGGTGCACGACATACTCGAACATCTTTCGCGGACGCGCGAGCAGACCGGATTCTGGCGATTCACCCACTTCCAGTTGACCAAGCGGGTATTGAGCGGCGCGGCGCGAATTTTTGCCGTTTCGAATTTTACGAAGCTGGAAATTGAGAAACTTTTCGGCATTCCTCCCTCCCGCATCGAGGTGGTTTACAACGCGATTGATGAGAGGCTGCTGCAAGGGCACGCGAACCCGGCGGACCGCCAGCTAATCGTTGAGCGCTACCAGGTGACGTATCCTTTTCTGCTTTATGCGGGAAGGATCAGTCCGCACAAGAACGTGGTGCGAATGATCGAAGCTTTTTCCGCGCTGAAAACGGAGCTGGGAAAAGAACAAGTCTACCCTGATCTGAAGCTGATCATCATCGGAGACGACCTCAGCGGCAACCCCGACCTGCGCCGGACGGTAATCCGAAGCGGGGTGCAGAATGATGTACGCTTTCTGGGATTTGTACCGATCGAGGTTCTGCGCACGTTCTATGATGCGGCCAAGATTTTTGTCTTTCCGTCCTTATATGAAGGCTTCGGTTTGCCTCCTTTGGAGGCGATGGTGCACGGCACTCCGGTGGTGACATCCAATGTAACGTCGCTACCGGAAGTGGTGGGGAATGCTGCGGTGCTGGTTCATCCTGAGAACGTTTTTGAAATCATGCGGGCCCTGCACCGGGTGCTGCTGGACCAGCCACTGCGCGAAAAAATGAAGGAACGCAGCTACCGGCAGGCGGCCAAATTCTCCTGGGAGAAATCCGTGTCCCGCATCCTTGAGGTCTACCGAGAAGTTTTGCACTCAGCAGGTGATGCCAGCCAGTCCTCCGTTAAGGATCGAGAAACCACCGCAGGCGTAGCATAGCTCCGCGCGTCCGCTGCTTCCGGAAAACGCAGCGACACCCTTAAATGGATCTACTGCACTAAGTTTATTTCACTAAAGGTTGGCCAGGCGAGGCGATGGAGAGCTTGTGTAACTTGGCGATGATCCGGCTGCGGTCGGCATCGGTCTGGGCCAACGCGAGACGCTTTCGGAGTGTGGCGATCTTGTGTTGACGGGCGCGGCGCCGGCGGATTTCAGGCCGGCGGCTGGGTGCGGACATAATGTGTACTCCTCAGGATCGAGATTGCGACCGCGGGACTAACACGCCCCGTAGCCGCTTCAGCCATTCAATCCGAGATGTCGGGAACTGTCAATGATGGCGATTGGGTTGCAACAGGCTAGGCTGAATCCACGAAGCCTGCTCCACGAACTCTCCGAATCTCAAATCCCTAGAAACTTCCAATGTAGTTGAGGGCCAGCTTCTCTTTTGATGGCGTTCCAATTGCTAATGTCCGCCAGTCGCTTGGTGGCAGGGCGGCTAATGAAGTTCATTCGAACAGCCGATGGAGATTGGTCGGCCACAGGAAAATCTGCAAGGCAATCATCGCGGACCCAAGCCGGCGAGAGCTTTGGTTTGCATGCAGTTGCCGATGGAAGAAATCCTTGGCCCTAACGTGGAATGCCCGATTTGGCGAGGAAGGTATTGATGAGTGAGAGCGAAATCATCAAGGATTTTCTTATCGAAAGTTACGAGAACCTCGACCGGCTGGACCGGGATTTGGTCGGTCTGGAAAAAAATCCCAACGACCGCGCCGCATTGGCAGAGGTGTTCCGAACCATACACACCATCAAGGGGACATGCGGATTTCTAGGCCTCACTAAGCTCGAGAAGGTGGCGCATGTGGGGGAAAATCTGCTCAGCCGGTTGCGGGATGGGCAACTGGTGCTTAACCCGGAGCGTACTACGGCGCTGCTCGGCATGGTGGATGCGGTCCGGCAGATGCTGAAGGAAGTGGATTTGACTGGACAGGATGGAGAAATCGACTATCCCGAACTGCGCGAGACGCTGACGCGGTTGCTGACCTCGGATGCTGGAGAATCCGAAACGGCCGACAGCATTGCTGTGTTCTCTGTAGGCGCGCCCGTTGCAGGCGCAGCAGTGAAGTCAAAAACCGAGCAACCCTCAAAGCGGTTGGAGACTGCCGCGAAAGCGGAGGACGCTCCGGCGCTAGAGAGGTTATCACCGCCCGCGGCGGTTCCGCAAGCCGCCGAGCCTCGGAAGAAGAACAGCGATTCGTCACGAAAACCGGCACGCGGCAAGATTGGTGGCCTGCTGGTGGAGCGTGGGTCGGTTCAAGCCGGCGACATCGCACTGGCCTTGGCGGAGCAGGAAAAGGGCGACCGCCGGCGGTTGGGCGAGATTCTGGTTGCACTTGGATTAGCGAAGCCGGAAGACGTGTCGTCGGCGCAAAGCGTTCTAGATGCGAAACTGCGCGACAGCGCGCCAGAGACAATCCGCGTAGGCGTCAACCTTCTGGACAAGTTGATGACGCTGGTTGGCGAGTTGGTTCTGGCCAGAAACCAGCTCCTGCAAATCTCGAATACGGTCGAAGATGCCGGCCTGCAGGCGGTTTCGCAGCGCATGAATCTGATTGCCACCGAACTGCAGGAAGAAGTGATGAAGACACGCATGCAGCCCATCGGAAACATCTGGGCGCAGTTTCCGCGCACGGTGCGCGATGTCGCCCTGGGATGCGGCAAAGAAGTTGCCATCGAGATGGAAGGGAAGGAAACGGAACTGGACAAGACCATCATCGAAGCCATCAAAGACCCGCTCACTCATCTTGTTCGCAATTCCGTCGACCACGGCATCGAGCTTCCCGAGGTGCGTTCCCAGGCTGGGAAAAACCCCGTGGGTCGCCTGATTCTGCGCGCCTTTCACGAGGGCGGGCAGGTCAATATCGAAATCAGCGACGACGGCGCGGGACTCAGTGGGGAACGCATCCGCAAGAAAGCCATCGAGCGCGGCGTGGTCACGGCGGAACAAGCCGCCCGCATGAGCGAGCGGGAAATTTTCAATCTGATTTTTCTCCCGGGTTTTTCCACGGCGGAGAAGGTAACCAACGTTTCCGGCCGTGGCGTCGGCATGGACGTGGTGAAGACCAACGTAGAAAAAATTGGCGGGCTGGTGGATCTGCAGTCCTCCATCGGCCGGGGAACCACGGTGCGCGTGAAAATCCCCTTGACCCTGGCGATCATTCCCGCCCTGGTCGTAACCTGCGCCGGCGAGCGCTATGCCATTCCGCAGGTGAACCTGCTCGAACTGGTGCGCCTGGAGGCGGAGCATGCAACCACGGCGATCGAAATGGTGCACGGCGTTCCCGTCTATCGCCTGCGCGGGCGATTGCTCCCGCTGGTCTATCTCAAACGCGAGCTGAAGCTGCAAGAAAACGGCAATCGCCGCGGCAGCAGCGACGATGCCGTCAACATTGTGGTGCTCCAGGCCGACGACCGGCAGTTCGGGCTGGTGGTCGATGAGATCAATGATACCGAAGAGATTGTCGTGAAGCCGCTGCGCAAGCAGCTTAAGACCGTCAAGACCTTTGCCGGGTCGAGCATCATGGGCGACGGCAAAGTAGCGCTCATCCTTGACGTGCTGGGTCTGGCCCAGCGTGCCAGTGTGGTGAGCGAAACGCGGGAGCGGGCCGTCGTGGAGAAGGTTACGGACTCTGCCGATTCCGCTGGCGAAAAGCAGACCTTCCTCCTTTTCGCCGGCCTGGGAGACTCGCGAATGGCCATTCCGCTGAGCACGCTGGCGCGCCTCGAGGAGTTTCCCGTTTCCCAGGTGGAGATGTCGGGCATGGAGTGGGTCACTCAATACCGCGGCCAGATCCTGCCACTGGTTCGACTTGCGGTGGTGCTTGAAGAGCGGCGCCAGAGACTGCGACGTCTGCAAGCGCCGCCGGCACCGGATTCCGGACCGATTCAAGTGCTGGTGCTGAATCATGAAGGGCGCACCTTCGGCCTGGTGGTGGAAAGAATCCTGGATATTATCGAGGCCCGCGCGGACGTGAAGTCAAAGGCTACCCGGGCAGCGGTTCTCTACTCCGTCGTGATCGGCGACCGGGTCACGGAGTTGCTCGATATTCCAGCCATCCTGCAAATCGCGGGAGCGCACGCGGTCGGGTCGGGAACGGGCACGAAAGCAGCGGAGGTTGCGAACTAACCATGGCGCACACTTCACAATTCTGCACCTTCTATCTGGACAAGCTGCTGTTCGGCGTGGAACTGAAAACCGTCCAGGAAGTGATTCGCTCGCTCGAGGTTACTCAGGTTCCGCTGGCGCCGCAGGTGGTCAGCGGCCTGATCAATCTGCGTGGCCAAATCGTGACTGCGGTCGATCTGCGGCGAAGGCTGCAATTCGAACCGCGCGCGGCGGGAGTGCCCGCGATGAACGTTGTGGTCCGCTCCGACGATGGTGCGGTCAGCCTGTTAGTGGATGAAATAGGCGATGTTGTCGAAGTGGATGACTCCTCCTTCGAGCGTCCGCCGGAAACCCTGCGTGGTACCGTTCGGACCATGATTACCGGAGTGCACAAACTGAACGACCGGCTGATGCTGGTGCTGGACACGCAAAAGGCCTGCGAGATGTCGGCAGACGTAATAGTAGCGGGGCAATAGCCAACCCATCCGTCAACGAAGAGCATGAAAGGCGGCGGCGCGTTAGCTGGCTTCTTCTCAGGAACGGCGCCGAGCGCACGCGGTCCGCAAGAAGTTCTAAGGGGATTACTGGAGAGTAAAAGGTAATAGCCAATGGGTCACGTCTAAACGGGTAAAGGTATATGTCCTGGCGCCGATGTCACTTCAGACGACACCCCGGGGGATCTTGCCCGCATGCAGTTCATGCCCAGAACCAGCCATTCATACGCGTTGGCCTTCTTATTCTTTTCCTCATGCCTTGCTGCACCTGTAACGGCCCAGGATCTCTCGAGTTCAACTCCGAGTTCTACCTCGATGGAATCTTCCTGCTTACGTTCCAGCATTGTGTCTGTGCCGAGCCGTCCCACCGTCACCAGTGCGACCGACATCACGGAATGCGGCGTAGTCGAACTTGAATATGGACTGGAACGGCAATGGCCGGGAGATGGCGCCCATCGAGACGACCTTACCGGCGGCCTGCGTTTCGGTCTCACCCCTAATCTCGACTTCCACTGGTACTCGTCAGACTTCATCCATTTTATGAATGCAGATGGGAATCGAACCGGCTATGGGGACAACTGGCTAGGCCTCAGATACCGCTTCCTGACCCAAACCAAGCACCGTCCTAGTTTGGGCGTGTTCTATGTGGCCAAGGTGCCATCCGCCAGTGCGGCACTCGGATTGGGATCGGGCCAAGTGGACAATTCAATCTCTTTTCTGGCTAGCAAGGATGTGCACAAGCTGCATTTTGACTTCAACTTGATTGAGCTCCTGGCTGGCCGCCAATTCGCTCCCGGTGTCGATCACAACACAGGCTTCGCTCTGGCTACGTGGTTGCCGCTGACCTCACGCCTGACGGCAGTCGTGGAACCTTACGGATACACGCTTCTCAACCCAAGCAGCCCGGCGTTCGCTTCCGTAATGGTTGGCGGCAACTACAAGGTCCAATCGCGCTTGTACCTCGACGCAGGTCTGGACGTGGGAGTGACGCACTATGCTCCCGATACACGCGTCTATGTTGGTGTCACCTACGCCATCGCCAATATGTACTCTTTGATGAAATCGCGTTAGCAATTCACCTCCCGCTCCCACACGGTCCAAAGCACCGCAAGCCTCGTTTTTCTAAAGAATGGCAACCCTCCTGCCGATGGAAGCCTTACGAGGTCAATTCCTCGAAGCTAGGCAATCTGGGAGAGCGCTATGAACTGGTTCAGCAACTTGAAAATTGGGAAAAAGTTAGGTTTGGCGTTCGGCATTGTCGAAGTGCTGATGATCGCCTTGGGGGTATTCTCCATCCTCCAGCTTTCTAAAGTGAACAACAGCACCATAGACGTTGCAACCAATTGGTTGCCTAGCGTGCGAACCATCGGGGAGCTGAGGTTTGATACTGCAGCCTACAGGCGTGACACGCTGAATTACATAATCGCGACCGATAAGAAGCAGCACTACCAGGAGAAGCTTGATCTCCACCTCAGCGAGATCGCCACCGATGAGAAAAAGTATGAGCCCCTGATCTCTTCCGACCAAGAACGGAATCTCTATCAAGCATTCCGCAGCCAGTGGGATAAGTACCGGGCTATGAATGACGAGGTTACGCAATTATCGAAACAGAATAAGAATACAGAGGCGATCGCCCTCGCACAGTCGCAGGGCAGCGAGACGTTCGAGGCTGCCGCAAAGTTTCTGCAGGACGATGTAGATCTCAACAATAGGGGCGCGGACGACTCCGCCAAACAGGCCGCCTCGTCCTATTCTTCTTCCCGCTATTGGGTTATCAGCATATTGATCGGCGCAGTCGTGCTCGGCTTCGTTACCGCTCTCAGCCTGGCCCGTTCCATCTCCTCCTCCGCCATCAGGATGCTGGCCATGATTCAGCAAGTCGCCGCCAACAACCTGACCGTGAACGACATGGAGATCAAATCGAAAGATGAGATTGGCCAAGCCGGCGTGGCTCTAAACCAGATGAAAAACAGCTTGCACACTGTAGTTCAATCCATTGCCGAAACCTCCATTCACGTCGCGGCCGCTAGTGAGGAGCTCTCCAGCACCAGCCAGCAGATCACGGCGAACTCTGAGGAAACCTCGGCTCAAGCGCGAGTGGTCTCCACTGCGACGGTGCAAGTCAGCCAGAATCTGCAAACTGTTGCCACCGGCGCGGAAGAAATGGGCGCCAGCATTAAAGAGATTGCGAAGAACGCCAGCGAAGCCGCCAAGATTGCGACATCCGCTGTCAAGATCGCCGAGACTACGACCGCGACCGTGTCCAAGCTGGGCGACTCCTCGAACGAGATCGGCCAGGTGATCAAAGTCATCACTTCCATCGCCCAGCAAACCAATTTGCTGGCCTTGAACGCGACCATCGAGGCCGCCCGAGCCGGGGAAGCCGGCAAAGGCTTTGCGGTGGTGGCCAACGAGGTGAAGGAACTGGCGAAGGAAACCGCCAAAGCGACCGAAGATATCAGCCGGAAAATCGAAGCCATCCAGACTGATACCAAGGCCGCAGTCGAGGCCATCGCGTCGATCAGCGAAGTCATCAATCAGGTGAATGGAATCTCGAACACGATCGCCACCGCGGTGGAAGAGCAGAACGCCACCACCAACGAGATGGCGCGGAACGTGAGCGAAGCGGCGCACGGCAGCGGGGAGATCACGAGCAACATTGCGGGAGTGGCGCAAGCGGCGGAGAGCACGTCGCGCGGGGCGAACGACACGCAGAAAGCAGCGCAGCAGCTGGTGGAAACCT
>JBAVZU010000054.1:0-3094 GCA_049588915.1 Candidatus Sulfotelmatobacter sp. | reverse complement strand
GCTGAGCGCCGGAGGATGCTGCTCCCATTCATCTGGGATGTCGTGGCCCAGCACGGCCAGATTTTCGGCAATCAGAACAGAGGCAGCATCGCACACGTCACCAACGGCCTGGCGTTCTCCTACCCGGGATATAACGAGATGCTGACAGGCCGTCCCGATGCGCGCATTAACAGCAACGAGTTCGGACCCAATCCAAATACCACAGTCTTTGAGTGGATGAATCACTTTCCCGAATTTCAAGCGAAGGTTGCGGTCTATGCTACTTGGGATGTTTTCAAGAATATCTTCAACGAACCGCGCAGCCACCTTGTGATGCAGGTGGGATGGGATCTCCCTGAAAAAGGCAGTCTTACGCCGCGGCAAGAATTGCTCGACGAGCTCTACCGGACGACCACTCGGCTCGATGACGAAGATGTGTGGGATTCGTTCCTGCAAGTGCCAATGCTCGACTACGTGCGATCATCGCATCCGCGCCTGCTGTTCGTCGGTTATGGAGAAACCGACAATTGGGCTCACTCGGGACGCTACGACCTGGTGCTTGAAAGCGCTCATCAGTTCGATGCGTTCGTGCGACAGCTGTGGAATACGATGCAGGCGATGCCTGAGTATCGCGACCAAACGACGTTCATCATCACGACCGATCACGGCAGAGGCAGCGGGCTGGAGGAGTGGAAAGAACACGGCTCGGAGCAGAAGGGATCGGAGAATATCTGGATTGGCGTCATGGGTCCAGATACAAATCCTCTAGGGGAACGCACAAACGCGGCTACGGTCACTCAGGCCGAGATCGCTGCTACTTTGGCCGAATTTCTCGGCAAGGATTTTCATCAAAGTTCGCCGGCGGCTGCGCCACCACTCCCGGGTGTGTTTTCCCCAACGATGGAGAAGCTCAAGTGACGCCTCCGTGCTGGAGGATTTGAACCTCCGACCGCCTAGTTCCGAACTTCTACCTGAGCTGCCACACGGCAAGCGTTAGTAATCGCATTCTCCGCCGGCTCTGTTCGCCATGACCATACCGCAAGTATGATCGCCAGGAGATCAACGAATTCGGCAAGCATCCGGTGGCCGCCTTCCGCAACGGGGGCGAAGCTAAAACGCGGCGGCGCCGCGAAAGCACCACGATCGTAAGAGGCCCCCGGTTGCGACAGAGCTGCGGTCGGTGTTCAGCTGACTGCAGCTTTGTCTTTTCCCGAGAAGCAATTCCAGCAAATTAGAGCGCTGCGTTTGCATATGAGGTGTTTTCGCAGTTGAGCGACACTTCTTCGAACTCGGGACTGGTCCATTCCATAAGATCGTTCGCATTGCAACCTGCTTCATCACAGAGTGGTTTTTGGCGCATTGATCTGTGGTGCAGTTTCAGTTCCAGAAACCCGTGCATTGGCAATGATTCAAATTCGTGGCCATCAGGAGCTCTAAATTATCTTGAGTGTCAGCCATTGGACAGTGAATGTCCAATTCTGCCTCGTTTATTGACACGCAATCATTCGAGTCAACCCTGGAGTCCGATCGTGAGATTTGCCAGACCAAAACTATGACTTTACTCAGTCGCCATGGATACACACTCCCGAGAGAGTGGAACGGAAGTTGCAATGGCTTAACTGGAGAGTGGAAGAAAGATGGAGACACAAGCATTCAGCTTCGCAGCGTCACGGTTCGTGCCAGTGGCTATCGGTTTCTTCGGCCTAGGTACTGGTTATTTCATTTGGGGTGGGCAGGCCTTGTTTGGTTTTCCAAGAACCAGCCCGGAAGTGAACAGAACGATGGGAATGTGGGGGTTCTGGATGCCGGGCTTCATGCAATTCATCACCGGCGTTTACCTTCTGGTTGGATTGACCTGGTTCAATGTTTTCGGAAATGCGGCTCCTTTGTATATGGCCGGTCTCGCCTTCACTGCCTATGGCATTCATTGGTTTGCCATGGCGCACCTCCGCTACATCGATTCAAGCGCACAACCGGATGGCTGGATGGCGATCGCATTCCTCTTCCTAAGCATTCTGGGAGTGGACGTTTTCCGACGCGCCGGCGACATTCCCGTGATGATCATCTTCGTCGGTTTGAGTTTGGTTTACGCAATCGAGATTCCTACACGCTTGTTCTCATGGAGTGCCGGCTCCCGCCTCGTAGGTCTCTTTCAGTTTGTCACCGGAATTTGGCTTATGTATTGCACTTATGCCATAACCGTGGACCTGGCACTCGGCGCCAAAGTATGGGTCTAGACAAATAGATCAAAGCGAGGTGTTACAGCCGTGGACACAAAAAATAAACGTAACAAAAGCAACAACGATAAAAGTAACAATAACGAAATTATCCGCCGTGGATCTTTGGAACAGCGTGGGCGGCAGTGACGGGAGTCTTGGGAGGACCATTGCGAGAGGAGGAACGTCGTGCTTAAGGTTGCTATTGACGGAGTTTTACATGAAGTCCAGCCCGACGAGTTCCTCATCGATCTGATCAACCGTGCTGGCGGTTCGGTTCCTCACGTCTGCTACCACCCGCAGCTGGGTCCTGTTCAGACATGCGACACATGCATGGTCGAAGTGAACGGCCATCTGCTTCGGTCCTGCGCGACCAAAGTTGCCGATGGAATGAAGATTTCCACAAAATCGGCGACGGCTTCGGCTGCCCAGGTGGAAGCCTTTGATCGCATCCTCAGTAATCACCTTCTTTATTGCACAGTCTGCGATAACAACAATGGCAATTGCACCGTCCATAACACGACGAAGCTGCTGGCCATTGAACACCAACGAATCCCTTTTCGATCGAAGCCCTATGAGGTCGATAACACGAATCCGTTTTACCGTTACGATCCCGACCAATGCATTCTCTGTGGCCGTTGCGTTGAAGCTTGTCAGAATGTCGAGGTCAACGAAACGCTTTCGATCAACTGGGAGGATCCGAATCCCCGCGTGCTCTGGGATGGTGGGTCCACTATCGGTGAGTCGAGCTGCGTCTCCTGCGGCCATTGCGTCACGGTTTGCCCCTGCAATGCGCTGATGGAAAAGAGCATGCTGGGCCACGCCGGCTTCTTGACCTCGCTGAAGAAGTCCGCGCTCAGCGGCATGATCGACGTAGTCAAAGGAGTTGAACCGGAAAC
>JBAVZU010000053.1:0-16728 GCA_049588915.1 Candidatus Sulfotelmatobacter sp. | reverse complement strand
CAACGCGGCCGCTTTCGTAAGCCGCGGAACTGCCGCTGTTTGCAGGCGCCTGCGCCGCCGCTCCAGCCACGCAGCCTGCGATGGCGATGGCGATGGCGAAGACCAGCAGTGTAAAATAAAATTTTGCTTTGCCGCGCATGATTTCTGGCACTTGCCGAAGTTACCGGACTGAACTTATCCAGTTCAGGATAGCGCAACTTCACTCTTTCCCAGCTCCTGAGAGTCATCCACGCCGCATTGACCAATCTTCCTGATGCACCTACCATTCGAAGCTGAGACATGCCCTTTCGCTTTCGAAGTCGTCCTTCTCTGCCCTACCGCCAATTCGTCTTCGCCGCAATCCTGGGGGCATTCGTCACCTCCAGTCCAGGCCAACAGGTCAAACCTTCCTCACCCGCTAAGCCCATCGCCAACTTCATGGATGTAGCGGAAAAAGCCGGCCTCACCATGCAGGAAATCTTCGGCGGCATCGATACCAAGAAGTACATCATCGAGACCACGGGCACCGGCGTTGCCATCTTCGATTATGACAATGATGGCTGGCCCGACATCTTTCTAGTGAATGGGACCAGGCTCGGGGCGTCCCCTGGTCCATCCGCGCCCAGCAATCATCTCTACCGTAACAACCACGATGGCACTTTCAGCGACGTGACCGCGAAGGCCGGATTGAACGCAACTGGCTGGGGTCAAGGCGTCTGCGTCGGAGACTACGACAACGACGGCTGGGAAGATCTCTACGTCACTTACTACGGCAAGAATCGCCTCTATCACAACCAGCACGGCGTTTTCACTGAAGTAGCAGAGAAGGCCGGAGTTGCTGGATCGGGAAAAGCCTGGGGCACGGGCTGCGCCTTCGTTGACTACGATCGCGATGGGCGTCTGGATCTGATCGTGGCCAACTACGTGGATTTTGACCTCGCGACCGCACCAGCGCCGGGCGAGCGCCCCACCTGCATCTGGAAGGGTGTTCCAGTCATGTGCGGCCCGCGCGGTTTACCCGGCGCAAAGAATATTCTTTATCACAACCGGGGCGACGGCACGTTCGAAGACGTCACCACGAAATCCCACATCGATCGAACCGACGGGCATTACGCCTTCAGCGTTTCAACTCTGGATTTCGATGAGGACGGCTGGCCTGACATCTTTATTGCCTGCGACAGCACGCCCAGCATTCTTTACCGCAACAACCACGACGGTACGTTCACCGATGTAGCGGTAACGGCAGGAGCTGCCTTCAACGAAGACGGCCGTGAGCAAGCCGGCATGGGATCGACCATCGCCGACTACAACGGTGACGGCCATCTGGATATCTTCAAGACAAATTTTTCCGACGACACTTCCACTCTCTATCGCAACAACGGCGACGGCACCTTCACCGACGCCACTTCCGCCGCTGGGCTCGGCTTGTACACGCAATATCTCGGCTGGGGCACGATGTTTTTCGATTTCGATAATGACGGCTGGCCCGATTTGATTCTTGTGAATGGCCACGTTTATCCCGAAGTCGATAGCCAACACCTGGGCAGCAGCTACAAAGAGCCTCGCATTTTGTATCACAATAACGGCGACGGAACGTTCTCCGATATTTCGAGTTCAGCCGGACCAGCGATCACCACGCCGGCTTCGTCGCGCGGCCTCGCCATCGGAGATTTGTGGAACGACGGCCGGATGTCCGCAGTCATCAGCAATATGAACGCTGCGCCTAGCCTGCTGGTAAATCAGATTCACAGTCCGAATCACTGGATCGCAATTGCCACCGTGGGGACGAAATCAAATCGTGACGGCATTGGTGCCCGGATTTCCTTGAAGACCGCGAACCGGATTCTGGTCGATGAAGTGCGCAGCGGCTCCAGCTACGTTTCCAATAGCGACATGCGGGTGCACTTCGGCCTGGGATCGGCCGCGAAAATTGAATGGGTAGAGATTCGTTGGCCGAGCGGTCTGGTGGAAAAGTTTTCAGACCTCGGCGTGGACACTATTCATACACTAAAGGAAGGAACTGGCGCGGCTTTCTCGCCGGAGACGAAGAAGCCGTGAACGTCTACGTTAGCTCTTCCTTCGTGTCACTTAGCACCTTTGGAGCCTCTAACAAACCGCTGCTTCAGCCAGATTCACCGAACCGGTCGTGTACGCCGATGGCTCCGGTGATTACCGGCACTCGGTAGAGCTCTCCGGTGATGATTCCGCTGAAGCGCCAGCCTAACGCGCCTATCTGATGTTCTTCAGCCGTGATGATCATGCCTGTTTTCTTTGCTGCCCGGATTACA
Organism: Candidatus Sulfotelmatobacter sp.; assembly: GCA_049588915.1. Lineage (GTDB taxonomy): Bacteria > Acidobacteriota > Terriglobia > Terriglobales > Acidobacteriaceae > Sulfotelmatobacter. The sequence goes on along the minus strand of JBAVZU010000053.1, from coordinate 14,461 downwards.
GCGCCCTCGTCCATTGGTTTCAGCGTATGTATGTTGATGACGCGTGTTTCCCAACCGAATTCCTGTTGCAATATGTAAGCTGCCCGCATTGCTTCGGGGACCATTGGCCCGCAACCGATGATCGTCAAATCCTCCGATTCGTTCTCGTAGTCCGCAGCCAGACAGGTTTCGAAGGCTTCGATAAACTTGTCGGTAATGTGCCTCAGCCGAATCACGTTTGCTTTACCGAAAACAAACGGGGTTTCTTCCTTGGTGACGATTGGCGTAGCTTCCCGCGCAAAACGGATATACTTGGGCCCGAAGTGTTGCAGCAGTAGATAGCTGGTAGCCTTTCTCGTTTCAATCGCATCACAGCGCTGGAGGATTTATTCGCAATGGGCGGCCTGCCCAACATTTCAGTGGTCGTGCCGCGAACCGCGCGTTGTCCCCATCCCGTCGATTTTGCGAATGCTGCTGGCGCGAGTCGAACCGAAGGTCGGGCGCGTGTTCGACGCGACGAACCTGCGGAAGGAGTGGATGACTGCTTGCGCCACGTGTGGGCTGGGTCGTAAAATCGACATCGAGGACAAGCTTTACGATCCACGATACGAGGGGCTAACGATCCACGACTTACGTCGGTCTTCCGTCCGGAATCTGGTGCGGGCTGGGGTGCCTGAAACCATCGCCATGAAAATCAGCAGGCACAAAACTCGCAGCGTGTTCGACCGCCACGCTATCGCATCCGAAGGCGATTTGCCCAATGCGATGCGGCGCGTCGAAACGAACGGACTTGGTGAAACTTTGGTGAAACTCGCCCTGCCTGCCAAGGCGAAAAGAGCGAGTAAGTAGCTTCAGTTTCAAACAGATGGCGCTATCGTCTAGGGGTTAGGACGGAAGATTCTCAATCTTGTTCTAGCCTCTTTGCAACTCCTTTGCCATCAACACAACTACCTTTTGTTTCTATAACATGCGTTGTGATGCTGTTAGGTCCGATTTGGCTTAATCAGCCTGGATTCGAGCAACTTGTTGTAAAATTGCTGTAAAAATCGGGTAGAAATCTAGAGCGAACATCGTGCGAAGACTTGCGGATCTTTGGCGCTCCCGAGGTCTAGCCCTTGTGCCAACGCCAGAGCACTTTCCAAGCGCACAGGAATCGCTAATCGTTGTGTTTCCAGCACCGTTCGCCATTCGGGATCTTCGTGGAAAAGAACATGCAAAAATCTCTGTGTGGAACTTTCCCCAGTTTGTCTTTAAAGAACGCCCGCGTAAGGACATACCACCCCTCTTTGCCAGACTCAAAAGCGGCAATTTGTTCTTCTATGGGGGTTAAGCCTGAGATATTAGTATGTACGGTGAAGGACTTAATGTCCCCTGGGTACCACGGGCGGGTAGCTATAATCCCGCCCTTTTGCCAGTTCGGGTCGGGGGTCCTATTGGTTTTTCTTTGGTGGTACAGATCAGGAGCACCATCAAATAAGGCATCCTCATGAAAAAACAATGGCGGGCTCTGCTTAACGGCCGCCCGTACAATGGACAGAGGAAGGGCGATATATTTCCCAACATTTTGGACAGAGATAGTGGCGTCAAACGCCATGCCTTCCATGCTCGCCTTGACATCTATGACGCGGAGCGTAGCTCTCTCCGACGGTTCATCCGAGGACGATGATGGGCCTCCCGTGCGCGGTAATGGTGGCAGCGGGTTAGCAAGAATCGCGTTTCGAAGCGCGATGTACGAAGCGTGACGCACACTATTCGGTTTTACGATGCCGAAATGATTTTCATTAATGGGTATTGCAGGATCGTCGCAGTTTCGTGTCGCGCTCAGGCGATCAACGACTAAAACTGCTCCTTTTAAGGCTTTTTTCTCGTAGGCGCAGAAGCGGTGAATCTTAAAGTGAGCCGCCTTCCACTGATTCTCCAGAGCCAGCAAATAGCGGTTCTCATCTCCGTGGAACAGGGCTTCGAGTAAGGGGTCGGAACTAAACCATTTTCCAAGTACAGCGACTTGCGATCCCTCCTCAGGTACAGAAAAGAAGTAGACGAGAGGCACTTTGTCCGCATACGAGCGAAAGGTAAGCAGTAACTGCTGGATGACAATCCCGCCGAGACTGTGGCAAACGAATACAACTTCACGGTGCTTCTCGAAGACCCCATCGGCGGTAAGACTGCTGTTCAGGCTCGCTGCAATCTCGTCGACGGTCATTGTGTTTCCACGAAGAGGGGAATCGTAGTTGGCGACGTACACGTCAGAATCATCGAATGCGCTGTCGCTCAGTAGCAACTTTGGCCAGTAAACGCCCTCGGCGGATGTCCAAGTACCAGTGGCATCCCCAAAAATCCCGTGGACAAACACGATCACGCGACTTTTGAGCGGACCGCGCTCGTAATGTGAGGTTGGCGGAGGCGGCAGGCTGCCCTTCGCTGCGGGGCCAACGAGGCAAAGCGCTAAGCCCAGCAGGTAACCTTTGAAAACGCCGCATTTAGCCGTTCTTAGTTCTCCCAATCTATTCTTCCCTATCCCTTCGGTAGAACTACGTTATGGTTTGGAAGTGCGGAAGCGTCACAGAGAAAGCATAACAGCTAGAGGATTGAGGCCTCAGCTATTCCAGCAAGAAATCGCGTCGCTCGTGTTGGCGAATGGAAAGCGAACAAATATAATACGAGCGGAAAAGGAAATCACGCCATCGATTTTTTGCTTTCGGGGCATGCTGCAATCTGCCTCCGTGTCCGAAGTGCGGATATTCCATCCCCCTCTCAGATACTCCGCGTTGATTTTCAGCGTGTCCGGTGTCCCGCCTGCGGCGAACGGTTTATCCCTGATTCGGGCAACTCGCTCTAGAGGTTGTCCGCATCGTACAGTTGACTGAGGCCTACGCCGCTTTCCCGCCGCTGCCCTGAAGATCAAACACGGGAATTTTTGGAGTGTTCGGTGCTCTAGGCTACTTCTTCGATGCTTGTCGAACAGGTCGCGTGACCGCATTCGCAAGCGATCTCTACCTCACCCGATCCGGCATCGCTGCAAGATTCACCACAGTATTCTTTGCCACTTTCCACCACACAGGTGCAGGGAACGTGGGCACAGGTGTTTTGCTCAGGTGTTGTCATTAAGTTTTTGCTCCATTCACCGGGAATGAAAGAACGCTCGCCATTATAGCGCCTCAGAACGTTAGACAGAAGCGCCTCCGGAACTTTGGAAAATGATTAACTGTTGTTAACAGTCAGTACTTTATCGCGGTTCCCGCCGAACGGAGTGAGGCCGCAGATCGAGGCCAGTCGCGGGACTTGCGATAAAGTCTGTTGAACAAATGTTTCTACGAATCGCATGGGCAGCGGGCCGCCCGTGGCACGCGCCTACGCCATCTCCAGCGACACCGCCAAATCCAAGATCGCCTACCAGGATTTTCCTCACCCTTTGGAAAGACGCCGACTCCGACATTCCCATCCTGAAGCAAGCCAAGGCGGAGTACGCGAAGCTTCAGATTCAGTGGCAGGAAAGGTTCTTCCCCCGTCGCTCACTATTCACCGGCAAGAGTCCCCAAGGCAGAACCCGAGGGGGTTGGCCCGCCCCCGGTTATTTGCGCAAGCGGGAAGCTCCATGAGTTCTTGCCGGCGATTCTGGGCGGGTGACGGGCTATCTCTAACAATGTCGGCTCTGACGGCGTGGCTGCTCAGTCACAAACTTCTTGCATCGAAGGGCGAGTGAGCATTAGGATGCCGCGAACTGGGAAACCAAATCGGAAATCTCCGAACTCCGAAGTTGTCCCCGGAGTGCTGACGCTTAGCACGCATTGAAAGCTGATGCGAGGTAATGGTCATGGCTTATGAGGCGATTTTTAAGAATGTAAAAGTGGAATATAACATCGCTGTGGAACATCCCCGTGGTTATGAAGCGTCTCAATGCCGTGACCAATTAGGAATCGGCGTACTGCTCTGTCCGACAACGAGCAAAAAGGACCCCGACGATCCCTTTGAAAAGCCGAAGGGGCGGATAAAGATGTCAGCGTGGGGGACCGTGGAGGGAAATGTGTCTTCACAGCTAACGCTGGGTTTTGTTCAGACTCTCGTTACCACCGAGCGCCATGTGATTTATCATCCGAGTGCAGGAAGGCAGTTCCCCTTCACCTACCAACAAAAGCAACCAAAATTACCGATCAAAGATCGGATGGGCAAACCGTGGTACAAGGAGGGACCGAAAAATATCAAGACGTTCAATGTGAATGAAGTAGGTCCTTTCAAAATCTCAGTCGTAGATGAACCCCACATGTCCTTTCCCGTAATACCAAACAAAGACAAAACAGTAAGGCCCAACACTTTTGAACTCAAAGATAATTTCATGGCTTGCTTCACCGCGAAGTACGCCGCGGATTTATTTTTCTTGTTCCAAATCGACTGGAACGTCGAGGTAGTCGGCAGGGTTGTGTCCGTTGATGCACTCGGTAAAGCCCAAGTGACTTTCACACCGCATAACCAACACGGTACACCATCGGGTATCAATGTGAGCAAACAGAATCCCCTCCCTCCTCCCTACAGCAAGCCTCATGAGATAGACGTTGTCTCCGACAAGCCAGCAAATCTAGCCCTCCTGACTACTTTCATGTAGAGCTTGCTCCATCTGGCCGAGGCGGCGGAGCTGGGGCACTGCATCGGGTTTTTATGAATGGTAAGGAGCCCCTCGGGCAATTTCGCAAATCCTGGCGAGCCGCATGCGTCAGGGCGGGCCTTGGGAAGTTTGAACTCATGCCCGATGGTGAAACTGAAGTTTACGTAGGGTTGCAGTTTCACGATCTACGGCGCTCGGGCGTTCGCAACTTGGTACGGGCGGGAGCGCCAGAGCGAGTCGCGATGCAGATCTCGGGTCACAAGAACCGCGCAGTATTCGAGCGGTACAACATCGTGAGCGAGGCCGACGTAAAGGACGCCCGCGAGAAACAAAACCTGTACAACGAAGCGCAGAAAAACGAGTCGAAGCCTGAGCAAGATGTTGTAAAATTGATGGAAAACCGGTCAGATTCACTGGTTATTGCTAGAGCATAAAGCTATACAATTAAATAATTTGGCGCTATCGTCTAGGGGTTAGGACGGAAGATTCTCAATCTTCAAACCCGGGTTCGATTCCCGGTAGCGCTACCAAACACTTGTTGCCATCTGCTTTTATTTGCAAGCACTTGCCGCGCAGGCCTCGACCAGACAAAAGAGACGTACTTGCAAGCTAATATTTGTAGCTCCCCTTTAAGCTTTGTCGTCAGGATGGTTGCACTCGCCTGAGAAGCTGACCTGCGGCGATGTCGCAAAAGAGTGCTGTTGTCAGCAGCGCTCGTCTCCACAACCTGACGAGTCTACACGGTCAGGCAGCGTCGGCAGACGGCGAGACCCGCTATTGCTGCCGACGATCCAAGGTTGCCTGGCGCGCCTGCTTGTCAATGGTGTCGACAACCGCCGATTCCAAAATTGTGGTGAACTGCTGAACCGCCGGAATTTCATACATGCCGACATATTGCTTCAAGTCCTCATCGCTCACGTCGCGATAAGTGAATAGCGCGGTTACGATCTGGGCACTGCGGATATACGGCATGCTCTGAGAACGCAGAGAGGCGAGGTCCGTGCCCGTCGGCATGGGTCGTCCCAAGGCCGCCGCCGTTCCTTTGGCAACGCCTACAGCCACAGCCAGTGCGAATTCGCTACCACCCGTTAACTGATCCAGCCGCTCTGCCAACGCATATCTCGCATCGCTGGCCGCATGCAACAGCATCAATTGTCTTCGATACGCTTCGATTTCCTGGGTGCCTTCTGGGGTGGCGGCGAAAGTCTCGAGCTTCCTCATTCGTTGTGCCAGCGGAGTGTCGAAGGTTGCGACGACGGTTTGCAGCATTTCGGGTTCACACTTCACCAAATATGCCTGCTTGAGGCCGCGCAGAAGGCCCGCTGGATCGAACATGCGCGTCATCGTCCGCAGGACCACTCGTCTATCCGTCGCATTGAAGTTTGAACCACTCGCTCCCACCTGACTCCGTATCTGCGCTGGCATCTGCTCAAGAACCTCCTTGACACCTGTTACCTCCAGCGCCTTATCGATCAGGGGATCACAATTGGCGCTTTGGTTCTGTTGAGCGCTTGCCGAACTGCAGGCCAAGCAAATCAAGAAAGCGGCAAGTCGAATCGGTTTCATTGGAGTCCTCCTACCGTAAGCGAGCCCGGACCAGCCTTCCAACCCGTCGAGTTTTTTCAGGGCATGTCAAAAGTCGCGCAACCCTGCCTTTTTCTGCATGGACATTTGTGTCAACCGCTTTCTTGCGACAAATCGAGGGTCGTATCCGATCACTTTTAAGAATCCCGCACGTGGCTTCGCGGTATCCGAGGAGGCGTCAGTAATCATAATCCGGCTCTGGTTCCTTCGGGCAGTTTTCTCACATTTTAATCGTCTCTGATCGTCCGCGGCCGCCTTAGCGCTCGTGGGCAACGGGAACGCTTGGTTGCGTTAGTACAGCCGAACCCTTAGGTAACTTAGGTCTTGGGGCACGCTCTCAAGCCGTTTGCCCTTTGCGGATACAGGATGGAAGACAATAAATTGCGGTTTCAGATTTCGGGGCAATGTACATCCAATTGCAGACGACAGAAGAATAAGGTCCCCCTGCAAATCTGCTGGCTTGGGCGACCGCTATGTCGAGGTCATTTGCGAGGAGGTTCTAATGACACTTAAAAGGTTCTTGTCAGGGTCCTCCATAAAGCTTCTCGAGGTCGCATTGTTGCAGGCTCCTATGAAGCGGCTATGCCCAGACTGTGGTTCTTCCATGGAATGTCTCATGGTTACATTTGTTGTTGGAAATAGCGGCGAGCCTTGGAGTTTGCCGGTCCCTTGCTGCTTTAGGTGTGTACCCGCGCCGGAAGCTGCCGAATCTACTCAGACTGAAGAAGCAGTTGCTTCAGTTGAGATTCTGGAGGGGAACGCCGATCGCAGCGCCGAACTGGGGCGCGGGGCTCGGAAACACCGGCCGAGATACAATGGGAGGAGGGCGGGCTAGCAGGGATGGATCTGCTTCGAGGCAATTCATCCGAATTCAAAGCGTGGAACGACCCACGCTGACACATCGGCCCCGTTACTAAAGTGCCCATTCTTTGCACGTGCAGGCTGCTATTTGGCACACGTGAGCCATTTACCAACGTTAAGTCGACGCCTATGGTTGTAGTCATTGGTACAGGACTAACCAAAACCCCCCTTTAATTTGGGGATGAACGAGCCAGACTGGAAAAAACGTGATAGCCGACATTTTTCATCCGCTCGAAGCAGTACTGGAGACTTCCTTTACACCGGAAGCGGTCTGCGAAGCGATGGCCGAGATTTTCCAGGTGCAATCGACCGAAGTGGCCCTGTTGTGCTTGGAACAAGACAAGTTGCACTTTCTGTATCCCCTACATTTGCGCAGCACCGGCGCTATACCGATCTCCAGTTCCGCGGTGGCGGCCCATTACTGCTTTGAGCAAAACGGCGGAGATTTTCAATAACTTCGCGCTTGTGAAACATGCCCGTATTTTCGAGGTGATCCGACCATTGGGGATAGAGACCAGTAAGCAACCAGCGCCCTTGCCCATTCAGAAACTAATGTCGGCGCCCATTATTGAAAAATCCCAGTCGACCGTGCTCGGAGTAATCCAGATCTCCCGGAAGGGCACGGAACCACGCTTCCTTCGCGATTTCACTCGTGAAGAAATGCACCACCTTGAACTCGTAGCCGATCTCCTGGCCACAGCGCCCTTCCTGCAACCCCTCGAGCGCGACCCCGGCCTCTGATCATTTCGGCTGGACCAATAAATTCGGTGAGCATGAAATGGCCTCAAGTTCTTCGGGACGGCCTATCCGAGCTCACGTTGCAAGCGGCGCGAGATTCCGAACAAATTGCCTTATCTGTTCGCGATCTGGTTGAGAAATCTCGGTAAATTTCATGCCGACTCCCAGGCCGGGCGTGCTGTGGGTCACTCGCGCTTCCGCCCATGCCTTCGTTGCTCCAAGCCAGATTCCAACCCTCAACTGCTTGCCTAGCTCCAAGGGAATCGGTATCTCCACATAGCATCCGCCGACGCTCAGGTCGGCTACGGTCCCCCAAAAAGAAGCCCCTCCAGGAACATGAACCTCGACCGAGCTTTGGCAACGGTAGCGACGATCCTTGCGATGTTCTGCCATCGCGGGTTGGTAATTATCGACAGCGTCTGGAGGTAGCGGAAAGTCCCACAATGGTTTTTCCGGAGCAATGTTAACCAAACCCAAGCACCCGGAGGTCGCCTTAGAGCTTTCACCTACCCACTTCACGCGAAAGTGTGCTCGATTATTGCCGTAGCTCAGCCCGATGATATCGGCGAGACCGAGTTTGGCGTGAACCCCGCCCAACTCTGCGCCTTTGCGGCTTAGGTTGACCGTGAGAGCCTTCGCGGAAAAGATTTTGCCGTCGCCATCGGTTCCGAAAATTCGTACGCCAACTTCCACTACTTGGCGGGGTTGGCAGCGCCTTCCCATCCGTCTTAGCGGCCTCCTCCAAGAGAGTTTAAGGGCCTGCATGACACACGGATCACTTGATACAAGGCATAAGGAGGCCGTTCCATCGAGTATTCACTGTATGACGTTATCTAAGTGAAGATCAAGCCAGCAATCCTCCATCCCTCGTGGCAGGACCCGAAGCCTTCAAGTCGTGCTTGACTTTGCCATCGCCCGGAGTATGGTAATGGCGTTCAGTCCACAGTCTGCACGGCTGACTGAGGTTCCAGGGAGCTGTGGGTGGATCCCGTGTCGAAGAGCGCCGCCTGTGGCTGCAAATTCTGGCCTAGCCTTTAAGGAGTTCCCATGGCCGCGAATTCTATTCCTCTTTCCCAATTAAGTCTTGAAACGGTTAAGAGCTCCGACGAAACGATCGTCCACTGCTCCGGGAGAATTACTTCGAGCACATCCGAACATCTGCAGACGACCGTCCGTGGTCTCATCTCGAATTCAAAATGCGTCGTGCTGGACTTCACCGATGTGAGCCACATGGACAGTTCTGGACTCGGCGCGCTCGTTGGCTTGTACGTGTCAGCTCAGAACCAGCATCGCGGGCTGAAGGTGGTGAATGTGAACCAGCGCTTGCGGGATCTGCTCCACCTGACAAAATTGGATTCGGTATTCGAGTGTTAGACGAGTTCTTAGCCAAACTCCTGATTAGAAGTTGGGCGCCCACGCAAATAACGTCGCTCCGTAAGTTCACCGCTATCCCTCATGATCGGCCAGACCATCTCGCACTATCGCATCGTGGAAAAACTCGGCGGCGGGGGGATGGGTGTCGTCTACAAGGCTGAGGACGTAAGCCTGCATCGGTTCGTCGCTCTGAAGTTTCTGCCGGACGAAGTATCCAAAGACCCCCAAGCACTGGCTCGGTTCCAGCGAGAAGCCCAAGCCGCATCGGCGCTGAATCACCCTAATATTTGTACGATCTATGAAATCGGACAGCACGACGGCCAGCCCTTCATCGTCATGGAGTTTCTGGATGGGATGACGCTGAAGCATCGCATTGCTGGCCGTCCCATGGAAAGCGAACTGATCCTGTCTCTCGCGATTGAGATTGCGGACGCGCTCGACGCTGCGCATTCCGAGGGCATAGTCCATCGGGACATCAAGCCCGCGAACCTTTTTGTGACGAAGCGTGGACATGCGAAGATTCTCGACTTCGGGCTGGCGAAGGTCACGACTCCAACAAGTTCTACCAGCCAAATAGCAGCGGCTAGCACACAGACCGGCTCAATGGACGAACAACACTTGACCGGTCCGGGGACGGCGTTGGGAACCACTGCCTACATGTCACCGGAGCAGGCGCGTGCGACGGAATTGGACGCACGAACGGACTTGTTCTCATTTGGAGCTGTTCTTTACGAGATGGCCACAGGTCAGTTGCCATTCCGTGGCGACAGCACAGCTACCATTTTTGAGGCGATCCTGAACCGTACTCCAGTTCCAGCGGTGCGGCTGAATCCCGACACGCCGCCCGCTCTGGAACGGATCATCAATCGTGCGCTAGAGAAAGATCGAGAACTCCGTTATCAGCACGCCACTGACATGCGTTCCGAGTTGTTGCGGCTGAGGCGGGACTCTGAGAGTGGACGCAGTTCTGTGGCAAGCTCAGGCATGGAGGGTGCAACAGAGGCTCCGGCGGTTCGGCTTGCGAGTCTCTGGAAGATTGTGGTTCCCGCCCTCCTGGCCACCCTGCTCGTGATAGGCGGGATTTACTTTCGTTCGCATCAGCAAAACAGGCATCTGACCGACAAAGATACCATCGTGCTCGCCGATTTCGCGAACACCACGGGCGACCCGGTTTTCGACGGCACGCTGAAGACGGCGCTGAACATTTCGCTAGGACAATCGCCTTTTCTGAGTGTGCTTTCAGAGAGCCAAGTCGTGAAGACCTTGCAACTGATGACCAGTCCGGTCGACACAAAACTCACGCCCGAGGTGGCCCGTGACCTTTGCCAGCGCGCAGGCAGCAAGGCTTATATCGCGGGTTCCATTGCCAGTCTGGGCAGCGAGTACGTGTTAGGACTAAAAGCCGTGAATTGCCATAGCGGAGACACGCTGGCGCAGGAGCAGGTGACGGCTACGTCTAAGGAAAAGGTTATAGACGCGCTGGGCCAAGTGGCATCAAAGCTGCGTAACAAACTCGGCGAATCATTGTCTACGGTGGAAAAATTCGATGTTCCATTGCTAGAGGCGACCACATCTTCGCTCGATGCTCTACGGGCGTACAGTCTTGGTGTGAAAACCCACGGCGAGAAAGGCCCCGCCGCGGCCCTGCCTTACCTTTTACGGGCCATCGAGCTTGATCGCAATTTTGCGATGGGCTGGGGAACGGTCGGCGAAGATTACGAAAATTTAGGCGAACTTGGGCAGGCCAGAGATTTTTTCACCAAAGCATTTCAATTGCGGGAACATACCAGCGGGTTCGAAAGGCTGGCGATTACCGGCAACTACTACCGGATTGTGACCGGGGAGCTGAATAAAGCGGCAGAGACATATCAGGAGGAGATCGAGAACTATCCGCGAGACTACCGAGCACATCTCCGTTTCGGCAACGTGTTCGCTTCGCAAGGACAGTATGAGAGGGCTACGGAGTCGTATCGCCAGAGCCTCCATCTCGGCCCAGATAATGACAGCCCGTACGTAGACCTTGTCAACGGTCTCATCTCCTTGCAGCGTTTCGACGAGGTACGGCAGATCATCCACGAGGCGGAGGCGCAGAAACTGGATGATTACCAACTCCACAGTGTTCTCTATACTCTTGCCTTCCTCGGAATGGACTCCGCCGCGATGGCGGAACAGCAGCAGTGGTTTGCAGGTCAGCCGGAGTATGAGAACGCTGGACTTGCGCTCGCATCCGACACCGAAGCATATGCCGGTCATGTGGGCAAGGCGCGGGAGCTGAATAAGCGAGCAGTGGACTCCGCCATAAGAACGGACAACAAAGAAAGTGGGGCGATCTATCTGGCGAATGCCGCTCAATGCCGCTCTGCAAGAAGCGGCTTACGGCAATGCTGCACAAGCGCGGAAGATCGCGGCTGAGGCACTGAAGCTTGCTCCCCCGAGTCAGGGCCTAGAGAGTGAATCCGCGCTTGCGTTTGCCATGGCAGGCGATACGACACGAGCCGAATCCCAGGCGCAAGACTTAGGAAAACGATTCCCGCTGGACACCCAGATGCAGTCGCTTTGGCTACCAGCGATTCAGGCACAATTGGCGCTAGATAGGAAGAACCCGGCTGCGGCCCTGACTGCTCTGCAGGCTGCTTCTCCCATCGAGTTCGGGCAAATTTTGTTCGTCAACAATATCTCCTGCCTCTATCACGTGTATCTCCGCGCCGATGCATATCTCGCGTCTGGGCAGGGCAACGCTGCCGCCGCCGAATTTCAGAAGATCATCGACCACAGCGGCATCGTGTGGAACTGCTGGACCGGAGCGTTAGCGCATCTGGGAGTGGCTCGTGCCAATGCTTTGGAAGCCAGAACCTCGCAAGGCGCAGATGCTGACCTTGCCCGCAGTCGCGCGCTCGCCGCCTACAAAGATTTCCTCACCCTCTGGAAAGACGCCGACCCCGATATTCCCATCCTGAAGGAAGCCAAAGCCGAGTACGCCAAGTTGCAATAGCCTCTTCATCCACTTGTCGTCGGCGGCTGATAACCCCCTAGTTTGGTTTTCGAGGACGGGGGTCCTGCGACGAGTCAACGTACTCTGTGGAGGAGGGACCGAATCCGGTGATCTGGACTACGACCGGTTCGTCACCCGTTTCTGCAAAATGATTCCGTCCGGGCGGCTCGGTATAAAAGCTACCCGGGGAGAGAGCCTTCAGTTTCGACTCGTCAAACTTGTCGCCGTATCCGATGTGCCAAGTGCCTGAGACGACAGTTGCCACACGATCATCACGGTGGGAGTGCGCGGCGATCTGCGTATGAGGGGGCACGCGCAGCATAATCGTATAGACGCCACTCTCATTCGGGTCACCCTTCAGCACTGCGGTTTGTATCCCGCCCACGCCAGAACTTCCCGTGCCCGGATTGCCTTGCTGCGGGAATTCGAACTCGCTCGGAGTTAGCCGCTTCCCGCCGAGATCGTTGCTCACTGTAGCGCGAACTGGACTCGCAGGTGCTGGGGAATCGAGAAACTTTCGAACTAAGACGACCGTGTACACCGGGCTCTCTTCCATCAGCCAGTGCCCGGATCGCGGTACGACCGCCTCTTGTACGTTGATCGCCACGTGGCGCATGATCACTGCCTGTAGCGCACCGAACGACTTTTCTCCGCCAACTGCCAAGACGGGCATCGTCAATTTCACCTGCTCGAAAACTTTGTTGTCTGCCGCATCGGTTGAGAATGCGGTGAACTGCGCGAAGCCGGCCCGCATGCCTCCGGGTTGAGCGTAGGTGGCTGTGAAGAAATTTCTGGTTGCTTCATCTGGTTCAGACGGATCGCCCGTGAAATCGTTCCAGATTCGGTCGAAGTAGATGCGCTCCCGGCCAGCCACAAGCCGCTCGGCATCGGGACCATGGAAGTTGAAATGCCAGACCCCCGGATTCAGGAGAAACGTGTTCCACGGCTCGATGCCGGGAATCGGCGCGTCCATTACAACCAGACGCTCAACCTTGTCCGGGTACATCGCGGCGTAGGCGTAAGCGACCATATTGCCGATGTCGTGAGCGACTACAAAAGTCTTATCGAATCCGAGCGCCGTGACCACTGCGCGCATGTCTTTCGCTTGCGTCTTCTTGTCGTATCCACCGTCGGGCTTTGACGATCTACCGATTCCACGCAGTTCGGGCACCACGACCGTGTGGTCTTTCATCAGGTCGGCAGCCAGTGGCGCCCAGGAGTCGCTGTTCTCTGCATACCCGTGAATAAGTACTACCACAGGCCCAGTGCCTCCCCAGCGTACAAAGATGTCCGCTCCTTCGGGGCTGTGAACCATTTTCGCGTGAAAGCTAGAGGGAAGCGACGGTTGCGCGTGACCGAATACTGATAGCGAAAGAATTGCAACGGCGACACTATATCGGATCATTGTCCCTCCGGGAGCCAGCATTCACGTTCTTGCCAATAGAAAATCGTACTGTTGGCGAGTGGCGTTTATTGTACGCGGTCTAACTGATTGCCATACGTGGTGCCTTAGGAGCAAGCTCCAAAACGTCAAGCTGGACGAGAACGGCAAGATTACTGAACTTCTGATCGTTTTACGCGGATCTCCTCGCTCTCTTTTCCAAAGATTTCCATTCGGAAGATACCGGCCCTCTTTATTCCCACTCCGAGACGAGCCAAACCAAAAGCGTAATGGCTTCCACCTTTGTGCCATTCTTCGGCACCGGGGTCCTAGGTTACGGTTGGATTGGCGGCGGCTCGCACGTTGGCCTGCTTAAATCTGTTCCTCCCGACCAGACACGCCCTGAGGACTGAATGAAAACTGTATTCAAAGGTGTGGCCGTGCTCGTGACCTGGGTGGCATGGAAACACACCGCTAGCTTGTCGATGTGCTGGTTGTTCTGGCTGACGGTGCTGGCGGTGGAGATTCGGATCAAACAACTGAATTATGGGGTTGTTTTGCTGATAATCGGAACCGCCTCAAACGCACTGGTTACGTTGCTGAATGATGGAGTGATGCCGGTCGTCGGGATGCCCGCCACCCTACAGGCCACGTTCCCAATCTGGCATGTGGCGGGGACGGGGAATCGGATGCTTATACTGGCGGATCATGCTTCCCTTTGGTATTTCAGCGTTGGCGATTTGTGCATGCAAGCAGGATGTTTGATTCTTTTGGCGAAGTTCGTTCAATTCGATCCTCGCGGTATCGGCCTGACGAAATCATTATGTCAATGGCCGAGAAAATGACCTCGCGAACACCTTCAGCGCAACGGAGACCCACGTCCGCATCTCCAAGTAGTCGGCGGGCAAGCTGCTCTTCGACTGCCCGCCGCCAAGTGAAATCCAGCCGTACG
>JBAVZU010000052.1:0-4682 GCA_049588915.1 Candidatus Sulfotelmatobacter sp. | reverse complement strand
GTTAATTTCTTTAATAGCTTGAGGATGACGCGGCTCATTTAACAACAACATTCGGGCATTAAAAGTTTTGGCGGATGAGAAGTGGATTGAGATTCGGACGCACAAAATATCTAAAGGCAGCGGCTTGCGCGTTTGCCGCCGCGCTGAATGTCGCGGCCTGGGGACAGGCAGGGCAAGCGACTCCGCCTCCGGCTGCGAAGACGCAGGATAACTCCGGCGCGGGAAAAAACGCGGCCGTGGATGATCGGTTGGCGATTGAGCCGCCGGAGTTGCCCAACACGTATCGGCATGGACCGTATCAAGTGGCCCTTCAAGTTCGCGGGAACTATGTGCCGGGACTGCGATGGCGAGTGGACAGTGGGACGTTGCCGCCGGGAATCAAACTGGACCAGAATGGCGTGCTGCACGGTCAGGCGGAGCGGACGGGAATATTTCAGTTCGTAGTGTCGGTGACGGATAGCGGACAGCCGCAGCAATCCGCGCAGGAGGGATTCACGATCAAGGTAGTAGAGGCCATCACGCTGGCCTGGAAAAATCCACCGCATGTAGTGGGAGGCCGGATCGAGGGTAGTGTGGAGGCTTCGAATACGACTGTGGACGACATTGATTTGACCTTTGACGTAAAGGCGGTGGCGGAAAACGGAAGAGCCACTGAAATTGGGTATCAGCACTTTCCGCTAACAAGGGGTATGGTGGGGATGGTCCTGCCTTTTGGCGAGAATCTGCCGCACGGAGCTTATATGATCTATGTGAACGTGAACGGCGAAGTGCCGAAGCGAAATGTAATTTACAAGCAGCAGTTGCAGACTCGGGCGCCGCTGCAGGTGACGGTGGGTCCTTAGAAAAGTGGGCATTGGTCAGCTAGCCGTTTCTAGTACGATGGTTATATTGACTTTAATTTGCTATTTTTGAAAGACTTGTGGCTGCATCTTTAAGTTTATTAGAAGTTTATTAGTGCGTATGGAATTGCTGCTGAATCTCGCGTGGGTCTTGATGGCGCTTCCTGCCTATTGGTTATGGCGCCGTGGTGCGGAAGCGCGATTGGCGCACCGGGTGACCGCTCTGCAATTCTTGCTGGCGCTGGGCTGCGTGGTGGTGCTGCTATTTCCGGTAATCTCGGCTACGGACGATCTGCATGCAATCCGGGCTGAGATGGAAGAGTCGGCCACCAGCAAGCGCGCGGTGCGGCAGGCTGGAATCGAGAAGCACTCGGCTTCGGTAAACCGGTTGCAGGGGCTGCCGGCGGTGAGTGCGGTGTGGGGTCCTCTTCCAATAATCGGTCGTCTTGAAGTTTCTGAGATAATTTTTTTGCCGCTCGCGAGGCGTTGCGATTTGCACGCGGGCCGCGCCCCTCCAAATTCTCTCCTCGGGTAGTTCGCCGATCATTGTGGTGCTGGTGCTGGTGGAATCATCGTCATTGAACCCTGGTTGTGTTGACTGACGTTGGTCAACACGGTTCATCAGACTCGGGTTCATCAGTGATGGATGAGACGAAGTCCAGCAACTGTCTCCTGCATCTACTTTCACAAGTAAAGACTGTAGGGCGAGTTCAAAATTATACAGACCGCAGCCGGATCTCCCAGGCTGCTCTGCCGATCCAAAAAGCGATTTTTGGAGTGATTGATGCGAAGAAGAATCTCACGCAGTTGGGGTGTACTGATTCTGCTGGGGGTAACCGCGGGCGGGGCGGCGGCGCAAACGCAGACTCCACCTCCGGCGGTTTGGACGTGGGAACAGGTAAAGGAGCGGCTCGAACTGAACAACCCAACACTATTGGCGGGGAAATTAAATATCAGCGAACTGCAGGCGGACGAGATAACGGCGCATCTGCGGCCGAACCCGAACCTGGGATTGCTCTCGGATCAGATTTCTCCTTTTAATGTCGGGCCGGCCCATGGGCCGTTCGCCTACTTGCTGCCATCGGCCACGATCAGCTATCTACACGAGCGTGGGCACAAGCGCGAGTTGCGAACGGAAAGCGCAAAGAAGGGCACGGCGATTGGAATTTCGCAGCAGAACGATCTGGAGCGCGGGCTGCTCTTCAATCTCCGCAGCGAGTTTGTGCAGACGCTGCAGGCCAAGGCCGTGCTGCAGGTATCGAAGGAGAACCTGGATTATTACGACCACGTATTGAAGATCAGCAACGATCGTTTTCAGGCAGGGGACATCGCGCAGATCGACCTGGACCGGCTGGAGTTGCAGAGGGTGCAATACGAGTCTGACGTGCAGACAGCAATCGTAAATCTGCGGACGGCGAAAATTCAGATGCTGATGTTGTTGAACGACCGCACACCAGTGGAACAATTCGACGTGGCGGGCGTGTTTGATTTCAACGACCAGGTCGAGGCTTTGGATGCTTATCGGCAGATCGCGCTGGACAATCGTCCGGACTTGAAAGCGGCGATACAGACGGTGGACAAGGCGCAGACGGATTATAAGTTGGCCGTGGCTAACGGAACGTGGGATCCCACGATTAGCTTGGACGTGGGCCGCAATCCGCCGATTGATCTCTATTTTGGCGTGGGTGTCGAATTTCCTTTACGCATTTTTGATCGCAATCAGGGGAACAAGCTGCATACCAAGCTGGACATTACTCGCACCGAAAGGTTGCGGGATGCGGCGCAAGCGCAGGTATTCAGCGATGTGGATTCGGCGTATGCCACGCTGGTCAGCAACCTGACGCTGTTGCGGGCGTACAAGCAGAAGTATCTGGCACAGGCGGTGCGGGTGCGCGAGACGATCCTGTTTTCTTATCAGCATGGCGGGGCTTCCTTACTGGACTTCTTGAGCGCCGAGAGCGACTTCCGCAGCGTGCAATTGAATTACGTGAATCTGGTGGGTTCGTATTTGACGGCGGCGGCGCAATTGAATCAGGCGGTGGGCCGTGAGGTTCTGCAATGAAAAAAGAGTGTTTCAAGAGGCTGGGGAAATTTTTCTTTACGAACGCCATGGCGGCTAAAGCCGTTGCTGATTTTGTGGTACGCACGGCGGCGCGGCTAGAAGCCGCACCCTTTCAAAGCTTGGCGGCAGGACGAATTACGACGCTGGAAGAGGCACCCTTTCGAAGCTTGCCCCCCGGCAGGATTTTACCGCCGCCGACTCGATACGCAGGAGTTGGCCTGTCACTGGTGCTGGCTTGTGCCCTGGTGGGATGCGGTGAAAGCAAGGTGGATCCCAAGGCTGCGGCTCCCCCTCCGGCGAACGTGCAGCCGGACATGGACGCCAACAATTTCAAGGTGGATCATCCTGAATTATTTCCGCTCGTAACCGCGATTGAGTATAAAGCGGCGCCGACGCTGAATGTGAACGGAGTGGTGCAGCCAGACATATCGCGCGCGGTGCCGGTGATTTCGCTGGCTGCGGGGCGAGTTGTGGAAGTGAAGGCGCGGCTGGGCGACATTGTCAAGAAAGGCCAGCTGCTGTTGAAGGTGCAAAGCAACGATGTTTCAGGAGCTTACCAGGCGTATCGCAAGGCGGTAAATGACGAGTTACTGGCGCGGTTGAATCTGCAGCGGCAGACGACACTCTATGAGAAAGGCGCGGTCGCGAAGAGTGCGTTGGAACAGGCGGAAGACACCGCCAAGAATGCGCAAGCCGATCTGGATGCTGCGACTGAGCAACTGAAGATTCTTGGAGTGGATAAAGACCATCCTTCCGGCATCGTCGACATTTTCGCTCCGATCTCCGGGATCATTACCGATCAGCAGATTACGAACGCGGCGGGTGTGCAAGGTTTGGGGTCGCCGAATCCTTTTACCATCTCTGATCTTTCGTACGTGTGGATCATTTGCGACGTCTACGAGAACGATCTGGAGGCGGTGCATGTGGGAGAGTACGCGGACATCCGCCTGAACGGTTATCCCAACCAGATCTTGAAGGGACGTGTCGACAACATTCTTCCTGTGCTCGATCCCACCATTCGCACCGCCAAGGTTCGCCTGGAAGTCCCGAATCCCGGAACCATGCGCGTGGGAATGTTTGTTAGCGCAACTTTCTACGGCAAGAAACCGGTGACGTATGCGTCGGTGCCCGCGTCGGCCATTCTGCACCTGCACGATCGCGACTGGGTTTACGCGCCGATTGGTGGCGGACATTTCAAGCGCCTTGAAGTGGTGGCGGGCAACATGTTGCCGGGCAAGATGCAGGCGGTGACTTCGGGCCTGAAGCCGGGAGACCAGGTGGTGACGGATGCTCTGCAGCTGCAAAACACGGTGGAGCAATAGATGATTCGACGCGTCGTCGACTTTGCATTGAGCAACCGCATGCTGGTACTGGCTTTCGCTTTGATCATGTTCGCCGGTGGAGTGGTCGCGTTCCGGAGTCTTCCCATCGAGGCGTATCCCGACGTAGCCGACAACTATGTTGAAGTGATTACGCAGTGGCCGGGGATCGCGGCGGAGCAGATCGAGCAGCAGGTCACGATTCCGCTGGAGGTGGCGCTGAACGGCATTCCGCAGACCGTGCATCTGCGGTCGTTTTCTCTATTCGGACTTTCCGACATCAAGCTGATTTTCGATGACGGTTCGGACAACGATTGGAACCGCGAGCGTGTGCTGGAACGGTTGAGTCAGGTTACCCTGCCGGCAGGGGTTGTTCCGCAGATGGGGACCGATTGGAGTCCGGTCGGACAAATTTATTTCTTCACACTGCACAGCAGCAATCCAGCCTACGACCCGATGGAA
>JBAVZU010000051.1:0-15730 GCA_049588915.1 Candidatus Sulfotelmatobacter sp. | reverse complement strand
CTTGCGGTTTGCCATTCGCGAAGGCGGGCACACGGTGGGCGCGGGAACGATCAGCGAGATTGTGCAGTAGCAAGCAAAAACGGCGGAGCGTTGCTCCGCGGACAGCCGAGGGCGGCTGTCCCCACATCAATAAACTCAGAAACTGGAGTGAGCGATGCCCCGAGAAATTGTTACGTTACAGTGCGGTGATTGCAAAGAGCGGAATTATTCGACCACCAAGAACCGGAAGACGACGACGGAACGGCTGGAGTTTAAGAAGTTCTGCAACCGTTGCCGCAAGCATACGCCGCATAAGGAAGTGAAATGACGCCGTTTAGCGGGCGTGAGCGGAGCGGGAGCCCGCTGGCGTCATCCTGAGCGTTCTTTGCGAAGGATCTATTAGTGCAGAGATCCTTCGGCGACAAAAAGCCGTCGCCTCAGGATGACAAAGTTAAACAGGGGCGTAAGCTCAACGGTTAAACTGTCGGTCTCCAAAACCGAACTTGGGGGTTCGAATCCCTCCGCCCCTGCCAGTATTTGGAAGGAAGCCGAAAGGGCCGTCGCACGAGGCTGAGGAGAAGTTGGAGTATCGGAGTGGAGACAAAGAAGATGGCAAACTCGATCGCATCCGCTGGCGGCAATTTCGGAGACCAGATCAAGTCCTGGCCGGAGCGGATCAAGACGTTCTATAACGACGTCCGCACCGAGACCCGCAAAGTTACGGCGCCTTCGTGGAAAGAAGTGCAAGCCACAACGGCCGTTGTGGTCATCACGGTATTTATTTTTGGCGTGTATTTCTTCATTATCGATAACGTGATTCAGAAGGGCGTCTCCTTCTTGTATAGCTATTTCGGACACTGAGTCAAAGGGCGCGACTGGAGTTCAACTTGATCATGCAGGACGAAGAAAAGAACGAAGCCGGCACAAGCGAAGAGCAATCACCGCAGCCGCCGAGTACAGATGGCGCTGCCTCGGGCGGCGAGCCGCCTCGCAATCCTAACATGAAGTGGTACATCATCCACTCTTACTCGGGATTTGAGCGCAAGGTGAAAGAATCGCTGGAGTCGCGCGTTGCGGCGTTTGGCCTGCAGGACAAGATTGGCAAAGTGCTGATCCCGACCGAGTCGGTCACCGAAGTGCGCGGCGGCAAGAAGTACACCTCGGAACGCATGTTCTATCCCGGCTATGTCCTGGTGGAAATGGACATGGACGATCACGTGTGGCATGTGGTGAAGTCCACGCCGCGAGTAACCGGGTTCGTGGGCACCGGTCAGCAACCGACGCCGCTGTCCGATGAAGAAGTGCAGCACATCGTCTACAAAGTGGCGGATAGCCGCGAGAAGCCCAAGCTGAAGGTAAAGTTTGAGAAGAACGAAACGGTACGTATCTCGGAAGGTCCGTTTGCCACGTTCCAGGGCATTGTGGACGAAGTGAATGAGGATCGCGAAACGTTAAAAGTAATGGTCACAATCTTCGGCCGCTCGACCCCGGTGGAGTTGGAATTCAATCAGGTGGAAAAAGTAGCGTAGCTATGGGCAGTTTCAGCGCAAAGTTGCGAGTGTGGAATCCGAGCTCTCCGGAAAGAACGGAAGAGATTGAGGCGATGGTTGACACCGGCGCCGCATTTTCTTGGATTCATCGCGAGCGCATCGAGCGCTTAGGAGCGCAGGTGTTGCGGCGCATGGGATTTCGCGCCATCGATGGCTCGATCATCGAACGTGACACTGCGGCGGTTTGGGTGGGAAGTAACGGTTTTACAGGCCCCGACACAGTGGTTATTGCCGAACGCAACGATATGGAAGTGATCGGCGTACATACGATTGAAGGGCTAGGCCTCGCAGCCGACCCGGTTCAGAAGAAGCTGGTTCCGACGATCGGATTGGCGCTTACAGCAAGGCTCGAAGCTAAGAGCTAGAAGCTAGGAGCTAAAGAAGTGGCGAAGAAAGTTACAGGTTTCGTAAAGTTGCAGATCGCGGCGGGCAAGGCGACGCCGGCACCGCCGGTGGGTCCGGCGCTCGGCCAGGCGCAGATCAATATCATGGAGTTCTGCAAGCAGTTCAACGCCCGTACCAACCAGAAGGAAATGGAAGGGCTGATTATTCCGGTGGTCGTGTCGGTTTACAGCGACCGGTCGTTCACCTTTATTACCAAGACCCCGCCGGCTTCGATTCTGCTGAAGCGCGCGGCTGGTATCGCCAAGGGATCGGGCACGCCAAATAAAGACAAAGTCGGCAAGGTCACGCTCAAACAAGTCGAGGACATCGCTAAACAAAAAATGCCGGACTTGAACGCCGCCTCGATCGATGCTGCGGTTAAGAGCGTTCGCGGGACTGCGCGTTCCATGGGCATTGAAGTGCTTGGATAGTCTTGTGCCTAGGAGGCGGCCGTGGGAAGGCAATCGATATACGCGTTTGAGTGCGACCTGGGTTTGATAGACAAGCAGATCCGAATGCTCAGGGCGCTAGTAGATGTTTCCCCCGTTGTGCACCACGCGGGCGCGGAGGAGAGTGGACGAGCGGCCCGATCGGAAGTCGAATTTGTAGCAGTTTCCCGACAATCGTTGAGTGAGCTTGTCGAGGAACTGGAATTGAGAGTCGGGGTCCTGAGGCTTGGGCTGGAACGACTTAAGAACTAGCAGCCTTTTGCTCCTGTCGCGGGCAAGCGTTCCCGCGCCACACGTACAGTTTTTTGTCACACGAACTACGGCTGACCAGGAGAATCGATCGGCGGTGGGAGACGAGGAAAGTGAAATGAAAAAAGAAGGAAAGAACATCGCCAAGGCGCATGCGGCAGTCGAGAAGCGGCCCTATGTGCTGCAGGATGCGGTTCCGTTGCTGCAGAAGGTCAAGTTTGCAAAATTTGACGAGACGGTCGAGATCACGTTGCGGCTGGGGGTCGATCCCAAGCACGCCGACCAGATGGTGCGCGGCACCGTCGTGCTGCCGCACGGGTTGGGGAAGTCAAAGAAGGTTTTAGTGATCGCTTCCGGCGACAAGATTCGAGAGGCCGAAGCGGCGGGCGCCGACTACGCGGGCGGCGAAGAAATGGTCGAGAAAATCACCAAGGAGAACTGGACCGACTTCGACGCGCTGATCGCTACGCCCGATGTGATGAAATCCGTCGGACGTCTGGGAAAGATTCTCGGACCCAAGGGTTTGATGCCGAATCCGAAGACCGGCACGGTCACAGTCGACGTGGCCAAGGCAGTACAGGAAGTGAAAGCCGGCAAGGTTGAATTCCGTACCGACAAGACAGCGCTCGTGCATTGTCCGGTGGGGAAAATTTCGTTCACGCCCGACAAGCTGATCGAGAATGCCACGGTGCTGATCACTAGTGTGATCAAGGCCAAGCCGTCGGTCGCCAAGGGCAAATACATCAAGGGTTGCACCTTGAGCTCGACGATGGGGCCGGGAATTTTGCTGGATACGGCGCCGATTGAGACTGCGGCCAAGGCGTAAAGGGCGATGCCCGGCGGACTGCCGAGGGCTCCCCCCAAATAAGATCAAATTCAGAGGAACTTACAATGGCAGTTACCAAGGCAAAGAAAAGAGAACAGGTCGAGAAGCTAAGCTCCGAGCTGAAGAATGTTTCGAACGCGGTTGTGGCTACTTACACAAAGATGACCGTGGCCCAGGATTACGAACTGCGCAAGGCTCTGCGCGGCGCGGGCGCGAAGTATCAGGTCGTGAAGAATACCTTGGTTGAGCGCGCCGCTAAGGGCACGAAGATCGAGGAAGGCCTGAAGAATCTGACGGGGGTGACCTCGCTTGCTTACACCACAGGCGATCCCGTGGCCATGGCGAAGGCGCTCACCAAGTACGCCAAGGACGTGCCTGAATTCACCTTCAAAGTGGGCGTGGTCGAGGGGCGCGTGATTTCGATCAAAGAGATTGAAGCGCTTTCCAGCATGCCGTCGAAGGAAGAGCTTTACTCCAAGCTGCTGTTCCTGATTAATGCGCCGGCGCAGCGTCTGGTCACGGTCATGAATGCCGTCGGTCGCAATCTGGCCGTGGTGGTCGATCAGGGTGTGAAGGAAAACAAGTTCAAGGCCGACGCACCTGCGGGAGCATAAGCCGAAAGGCCGGCCAGAGGCCGGCACTACAGTTTCGGGACGGCGTAAGCCGTCCGAAGAAGATTTGGTTATCTGCAAGTCAGGGGTTGCGCGGTTCCAATCCAGGCGTTGTCTGGCGCCGGAAGAAAAGCCTGCCGCACTGGAAACCGGCCCAGGGATAACGAGATCAAAAATTCATACCTCGAAGAGTGGAGAACTTAACATGGCAGATTTGCAACAGTTGGAAGAATCAATCGTAGCTTTGTCGCTGCTGGATGCGGCACAGCTGGTAAAAAAGCTCGAAGAGCGCCTTGGCGTTTCGGCAGCGGCGGCAGCCCCGGTGATGGTAGCCGGCGGCGCTGGCGCGGCAGCGGGTGCGACTCCGGCCGAAGAGAAGACGGAGTTCACCGTTCTCCTCAAGGAAGTCGGCGCCAACAAGATCAATGTAATCAAAGCCGTCCGCGAAGTCACCAGCCTCGGCTTGAAGGAAGCCAAGGAACTGGTGGATGGAGCGCCTAAAAACATCAAGGAGGGCGTTTCCAAGGACGAAGCGGAGACCATCAAGAAGAAGTTTACGGATGCAGGTGCCGTTGTTGAAGTGAAGTGACCGCCTTTAGCGGGCGTGAGCGAAGACGTTCGTCTCCCAGTTTTTCGCGGGATGGATGGCGACGCGGGAGCCCGCTGCGGTCACTCTGAGCGCCTTTTTTGCGAAGGATCTGGCAGCTTTCCGTCACTGATGGGTTTCAGCGTCGGTGCGTGCCCCAGATCCGGTGCAAGTATCAGGAAATTTCAGCGATCTAGTTGTGAAGCCAAGGCGGGGGTGTTAGCATCTAAACTAACACCGCTTCCCCTGGCCTCACTCAACGGCGAGCGAGACTCGCAGGGAAGCTTGGGCACTGTTCCGTAGGCAGGCGGAACGGAAACGGCCGAAGGAAACTGGCGCGAAAGATTACAAAATCAGATTGGCAAAACGCCTTGCATGGCGTCTGCGGGAAGGCTTGTCCCTGCAGGCGCCCCGTCGTGTTTTCCACGGTTTTCAGCAAGTTTACACAGGTTCGAAGCAAATAAGTCGGCGCGACTCGGCGCCCCACATTCCGCGGGATATTGCAGCGCACGGCTGCGCCTGACATTGGGAGTTTCTTGACGATGAAGACTAATGCCTTCCGTAAACGATTTGATTTTTCAAAAATTCCAGCGACCATCCAGATCCCTAACCTGATCGAGGTCCAGAAGCGCTCCTATGACCGTTTTCTGCAGATGGACAAGCTGCCCAGCGAGCGCGAAGACGGCGGATTGCAGGCGGTGTTCCAGTCCGTGTTTCCGATCACCGACTTCCGCAACGTATCACAACTTGAGTTTGTCGATTACGCCATTGGTAACTGGGAGTGCAAATGTGGCCACCTGAAGGGACTACACCATCTGCGCACCACTTGTAAGAACTGCGGCAACACAGTTATCACCGATCCCTTCCATCCTGGCGATGTGCTCTGCCAGAAATGCGGCACCTACAACGCCAACACGCCCGATTTCTGCAACAAGTGCGGCGACCCGGTTGGTCTGCAATTGAAATATGACGTGGCAGAGTGTGAGGAGCGCGGCATGACCTACTCCGCGCCCCTCAAAGTTACGATGCGCTTGACGATTTTCGATAAGGACGCCGAAACCGGCAACCGCTCCATTCGCGACATCAAAGAACAGGAGGTGTTTTTCGGCGACGTACCGCTGATGACCCAGAACGGCACCTTTATTATTAACGGCACCGAGCGCGTGATCGTCAGCCAGTTGCACCGCTCGCCCGGCGTGTTCTTCGAGACGGCCAACAACCGCACCTATTTCCTGGGCAAGATCATTCCTTACCGCGGATCGTGGGTGGAATTCGAGTACGACCAGAAAAACGTGCTTTACGTCCGCATCGACCGCAAGCGTAAGTTTCTCGGTACGATCTTTTTGCGCGCGCTCGGCCTGCGCTCGGGCGAGGATATTCTCCGCTCGTTCTACACCGTTGATCGGATTGCGATCAAAGATAAGAAGCTTTACTGGACGCTCGACCCCAACAGCGAGAAAGCCACCAACCTGCTGGGCATGAAGCTGGCGCACAGCATCAAGAACAAGTCAGGGGACGAAATCGCGCACTCCGGCCGCAAGCTGAATACGCAAGTCTTGAAAGAAATCCAGAAGGCGAAGGTCACAGAGATCGAAGTCGATGTCACCGACCTGGAAGGCGCATGGGCAGCCGCCGATATAGTGGACACGACTACCGGCGAAGTTCTGGTCGAAGCCAACACCGAGCTGAACGCGGACAAGATTTCCAAGATTCTGGACTCCGGCGTGGTGGAGATGAGTGTGTTCTTCCCCGAGCGGGATGATGTGGGCACGGTGATCAGCCAGACGCTAAAGCGCGACTCGGTAAAAACTCCGCAGGAAGCGCTGATCGAAATCTATCGCAAGCTGCGTCCCGGCGATCCGCCGACGCTGGATACCGCCACCGCTCTATTCCATGGCATGTTCTTCGATCCGCGCAAGTACGACTTCTCGAAAGTCGGTCGGCTGAAGTTCAACATCAAGCTGTTCGAGAATCAGGATGCCACCAGTCTCGACAAGCGCACGCTCGATCCCGACGATTTCTACGCAACCATCGGCTACCTGCTGAAGTTGCGCAAGAGCATCGGATCGGTGGACGACATCGATCACCTCGGCAACCGCCGCGTGCGCGCGGTCGGCGAGTTGATGGAGAACCAGTTCCGCATCGGCCTGGTCCGCATGGAGCGGGCGATTAAAGAAAAAATGTCCGTCTACCAGGAAATGTCCACGGCCATGCCGCATGACCTGGTCAATGCGAAACCGGTGATGGCTGCGATCCGTGAATTTTTTGGATCTTCACAGCTCTCGCAGTTCATGGATCAGACCAACCCACTCTCCGAGATCACGCACAAGCGGCGTCTCTCGGCGCTTGGGCCGGGCGGTCTTTCCCGCGAGCGTGCCGGATTCGAAGTGCGCGACGTTCATCCTACGCACTACGGCCGTATTTGCCCGATTGAAACGCCGGAAGGTCCGAACATCGGATTGATTTCGTCATTGAGCTGCTATGCCCGCATCAACGACTACGGCTTCATCGAGTCGCCCTACCGCCGGATCAAGGGCGGACGGGTGATCGATTACGTCACCGTCGTTAATACAGGCGACAGCGATCACAAAGTCGGCGATCACATGGAGAAGCATGAGATTGAGAAAATTAACGCCGAGTTAAAGGAGAAGCGCAAAAAGCCGGCGCAGATCGAGCCGTTCTCCTTCTATCTTTCCGCCTGGGAAGAGGATCGGCACACCATCGCACAGGCCAACGTTGAGCTTGATGACAAAGGCCGTATCGTGGCCGAACTGGTCAACGCCCGCAAGGCTGGGAACTTTGTTCTGGTGAGCCGCGACGAAGTCGATTATGTCGATGTCAGCCCGAAGCAATTAGTTTCCGTCGCAGCATCGCTTGTGCCGTTCCTCGAGCACGATGACGCGAACCGCGCGCTGATGGGCGCGAACATGCAACGCCAGTCCGTGCCATTGCTCCGCGCGCAAGCGCCGATCGTAGGCACTGGAATGGAAGGGGTTACGGCCCGCGATTCCGGTGCGGTGGTTCTTGCCCGGCGCAATGGCATTGTGGATTCGGTCGACTCCGACCGCATCATCGTGCGCGTCGAAGGCGAGCATCATCCCACCCAGCTTTCGCGTGAAGTGGGCAGCGACATTTATCAGCTCACGAAATTCAAGCGCTCCAACCAGAACACTTGCATCAACCAGAAGCCGGTAGTGAAGAAGGGCCAGCGCGTGCTGAAGGGCGAAGTGATCGCCGACGGTCCTTGCACCGATCACGGCGAGCTGGCGCTCGGACGCAACGTGCTCGTGGCCTTCATGCCCTGGCGCGGATACAACTTTGAAGACGCGATTCTTGTCTCCGAAAAGATGGTGAAGGACGACTATTACACTTCACTTCACATCGAGGAGTACGAGATTGAAGCGCGTGATACCAAGCTTGGACCGGAAGAAGTGACGCGCGACATTCCCAACGTCAGCGAGTCCATGCTGCGCAATCTGGACGAGGCAGGCGTGATCCGCATCGGCGCCAGCATCAAGCAGGGCGACATTCTGGTGGGCAAGGTAACTCCGAAGGGCGAGACTCAGCTCACACCGGAAGAAAAGCTGCTGCGCGCGATTTTCGGCGAAAAGGCCGGAGACGTTCGCGACGCTTCGCTCTACTGTCCGCCGGGCATCGAGGGAGTCATCGTCGACGTGAAGATTTTCTCCCGAAAAGGCCAGGAAAAGGACGAACG
The DNA here is from genome assembly GCA_049588915.1 of Candidatus Sulfotelmatobacter sp. GTDB lineage: Bacteria > Acidobacteriota > Terriglobia > Terriglobales > Acidobacteriaceae > Sulfotelmatobacter. The sequence goes on along the minus strand of JBAVZU010000051.1, from coordinate 7,381 downwards.
GGCGAAGTCGATTGAAGCGGCTCAGATCGGCAAACTCGAAAAGAACTTGTCCGACGAAATCCGCATTCTTACCGACGAGCGCCTCAAGCGTCTGGAAAACATTCTCGGCGGCAAGGAAGTGCAGGCTGATCTGCACGACGAGCGCACCAACAAGCGTCTTCTGACCAAGGGCAACATTCTTGATCGCGACGCGATCGAGCGCATCTCGACGCGCAACCTGAAGCGGATCAAGTATGCCGACAAGGATCCGCGAGTGAATGAGCAAATCGACGAGATCGAGGAAATGACCTCGCGCCAGATCGATGTGCTGAAGAAGATCGTCAACGAGAAAAAAGAGAAACTTACCAAGGGCGACGAGTTGCCGCCGGGCGTAATCAAGCTGGTCAAGGTCTACATCGCGATGAAGCGCAAGCTGAGCGTTGGCGACAAGATGGCTGGCCGTCATGGCAACAAGGGCGTGATCGCCCGCATTCTGCCGGAGGAGGATATGCCCTATCTCGAAGACGGAACGCCGGTCGAGATCGTGCTGAATCCTCTCGGTGTACCCAGCCGTATGAATGTGGGCCAAATTCTTGAAACCCACCTGGGATGGGCGGGCTTCGCTCTGGGCGAGAAGATCACCAATCTGCTCAAGGAGAACACCCGCACGGAAGCAATCCGGCGAGAGTTGAAAGCCCTGTTTAAGGACTCGAAACTCGCAGATATCATCGGCGACATGAGCGAAGAGGAACTGGAAGCTGTGGCTCCCACTCTCGCCCGCGGCGTATACATGGGCTCGCCTGTGTTCGATGGTGCGAAAGAAGGCGAGATCAAGGCTCTGCTGGAGCGCTCGGGATTGCCAACTTCAGGCAAGACAACGCTGCACGACGGCATGACTGGCGACCAGTTTGAACAGCCCGTTACCGTCGGCTACATCTATATGCTGAAGCTGTCACACTTGGTGGACGACAAGATTCACGCCCGTTCCATCGGACCTTATTCGTTGATCACCCAACAACCCTTGGGGGGCAAGGCGCAGTTCGGCGGACAGCGCTTCGGAGAAATGGAAGTCTGGGCGCTCGAAGCTTACGGCGCAGCCTTCATTCTGCAGGAACTGCTGACGGCGAAGTCTGACGACGTATACGGCCGAACCAAGATTTACGAAGCCATCGTCAAAGGTGAAGCTGCCATGGAGCCCGGCGTACCCGAATCGTTCAACGTGCTGATCCGCGAATTGCAATCGCTCTGCCTTGATGTGGAGTTGATCAAGACCGGGGAGAAGCGTCCCGCGGCGAGTGCTGCAGCAGATTGATGAAAGTAGTTCTCAGTTCCCGGATCTCAGTTCTCAGTTGCGCCTGAGACGGGGAGCGGGAGCTGGGACAAGATTTTGAAATACCTGCCTCTGCGGCATCTGAGCTCAATGCCGCATGAAAGGCGAGAGTTCAACTCGGTTTTGCAGATAACTGAGAACCGAGAACTGAGAACTTGTTTTAGAGCTCCGTCAGCGGACGCGTGAGAGCCGCAGGAAGCGGAGGAACACCTTGTTTCGTTCGAGCCCATTCGAAATGCAAAACACGATCGCCGATTTCGATGCCATCAAGATCAGCCTCGCGTCTCCGGAGAAGATTCGGAGCTGGTCGCATGGCGAAGTCACCAAGCCTGAGACCATCAACTACCGCACCTTCAAACCGGAACGTGACGGTTTGTTTTGCGCCCGCATCTTTGGTCCCGTAACCGATTGGGAGTGCTTGTGCGGCAAATACAAGCGCATGAAGCATCGGGGAGTCATCTGCGACAAGTGCGGCGTCGAGGTTACACTCTCGAAGGTTCGCCGCGAACGCCTCGGCCACATCGAGCTGGCTTCCCCTTGCTCGCACGTGTGGTTCTTCAAAGGACTGCCCAGCCGAATCGGCCACCTGCTCGATATCTCTCTGCGTGACCTCGAGTCCGTGCTTTACTTCGAGGCCTATGTAGTCGTCGAGCCGGGCGACGCGCCGGTGAAAGAGCGCGAGGTCATTAAGGACGAAGCCAAGTTCCGTGAACTCGACCAGCAATACCGCCCTGCGGGCTTCAAGGCCATGATGGGTGCCGAGGCCATCAAGGAACTTCTCAAGCGCATCGATACCGATGGCCTTGCAATCGAACTGCGCGAGAAGATGAAAAATGAGAGCTCGCTGCAGAAGCGGCTCAAGTACACGAAGCGCCTGAAAGTAGTCGAGGCCTTCCGCAAGAGCGGCAACAAACCGAGCTGGATGATTCTCGACGTGATTCCGGTGATTCCGCCGGAACTGCGTCCCCTGGTTCCACTCGATGGCGGCCGCTTTGCCACCTCCGATTTGAACGATCTTTACCGCCGCGTCATCAACCGTAACAACCGGTTGAAGAAGCTGATGGACCTGCACGCACCTGAAGTAATCGTCAGAAACGAAAAGCGCATGTTGCAGGAAGCCGTCGATGCGCTGTTCGACAACGGACGCCGTGGCCGCGTGCTGCGCGGCGCGAACAACCGTCCGCTGAAATCGCTCTCCGACACGCTGAAAGGCAAGCAGGGCCGCTTCCGACAGAACTTGCTGGGCAAGCGCGTCGATTATTCCGGACGTTCTGTTATCGTGGTCGGTCCCGAACTCAAGCTGCACCAGTGCGGATTGCCCAAGAAAATGGCACTGGAATTGTTCAAGCCGTTTATCTATCACCGGCTGGAGCAGACCGGCAACGTCACCACCATCAAACAAGCCAAAGAAATGGTGGAGCAGCAGGAGCCGATCGTTTGGGACATCCTTGAAGAGGTCATCAAAGATCACCCAGTGCTGCTCAACCGCGCTCCTACGTTGCATCGCCTTGGCATTCAGGCGTTCGAGCCGGTACTGGTGGAAGGCAAAGCCATCCGCATCCATCCGCTGGTCTGCACCGCGTTCAACGCGGACTTCGACGGCGACCAGATGGCGGTGCACATTCCGCTGTCTCCGGAAGCGCAGGTCGAAGCCAGTGTGTTGATGCTGGCCTCGCACAACATTCTTTCGCCCGCATCCGGTCAGCCGATCACCGTGCCCACGCAGGATATGGTGCTTGGTCTCTACTACCTGACTAAAGGCAAGCCCGGCGCGAAGGGTGAAGGCCGCGTGTTCGCCAACATCGAAGAGGTTCTGCTGGCGCTGGAGATGGGTGAAGTGGAAACCCTCACCCCCATCCGCCTGCGATACACCGGCGAACTCATCGATCTGACCACCGCTTACGATGATCAGGACATCATCCACACCGAGCCGGTTCAGGTGGATCGAACCTTCGTGAACACCACAGTGGGCCGTGCCATTCTGAATGATCACCTTCCCGAAGGCATGCCTTACATCAACGGGTTGCTGAAGAAGAAAGGTATCGGCGCTCTGGTGAACTACGGCTACCTCCGCTTCGGCCTCGAGACCACCGTCAAGATGCTCGATGAAGTGAAAGAGTTCGGCTTCAAGTACGCGACCAAGGCCGGCCTCTCCATCGGCATCGACGACATGGTCATTCCGGACAGCAAGCGGACGCTGGTCAAGGACGCGGAGAAGCAAGTGGTTGCCGTGCAACAGCAATATCTGGACGGCGCCATCACCAACGGCGAACGCTACAACAAGGTCATCGAAATCTGGTCGGCCATCACGGAAAAAGTTGCTGACGAGATGTTCGGTCAAATGCAAAAACGCGACAAGGAAGGCGAAATCAATCCGATTTATGTTATGGCCGATTCCGGCGCTCGCGGATCGAAACAGCAGATTCGCCAGCTCTCCGGTATGCGTGGGTTGATGGCCAAGCCTTCCGGCGAAATTATCGAGTCACCCATCACGGCGAACTTCCGTGAAGGACTGACGGTGCTCGAATACTTCGTCTCGACTCACGGCGCACGAAAAGGTCTCGCTGATACCGCGCTCAAGACGGCGGACTCCGGCTACCTCACTCGTCGTCTGGTCGATGTGGCGCAGGACGTCATCATCAGCGAATACGATTGCGGTACCGTGGACGGCATCTACGTCCAGGGTATCGTCGAAGCCGGCGAAATTATCGAGCCGTTGCGCGACCGCATTGTGGGCCGCGTTTCACTGGAGAAGATCAAAGACTACGACGGCAACGTGATCGTCGACATCAACAACGAAATCACCGAAGAACTCGCGGTTGCGATTCAGGCCGCCGGAATCGAGCGGGTGAAAATTCGTTCGGTGCTCACGTGCGAATCGAAGCGGGGCGTCTGCGTGATGTGCTACGGCCGTAACCTGGCCTCTGGCCGACTCGTCGAACTCGGCGAAGCGACCGGCGTTATCGCCGCTCAGTCGATCGGCGAGCCCGGAACGCAGCTCACTATGCGTACGTTCCATATCGGCGGCACGGCGTCTCGAGTTTCCGAGCAGTCGCGTCTCGATGCCAAGAACAATGGCACGGTGCGCTTCATCGGACTGCAGACGGTCAAGTCTAAGTCTGGCGACCTGGTGGTAATGAATCGCCAGGGTTCGATCGCGGTGGTCGACGAGAAAAACCGCGAACGCGAACGCTACTCCGTGATCTACGGCGCGAAACTGAAAGTCAACGAAGGCGATCAGGTGCAGCAGGGAAAGGTCATGGTCGAGTGGGATCCTTACACGTTCGCCATCCTGACCGAAATCGGCGGCACGGCGCAGTTCAAGGACTTGCAGGAAGGCGTCACGCTGCACGAAGAAGTGGACGAGGTTACCGGACTGTCGCGGCACGTCGTGGCCGATTCGCCTGACGAGAAGCGCCAGCCGGCGATCGTGGTCAAAGGCAAAGGCAGCAAGCGCTACCTCATGCCTTCCCGCGCTCACCTTATGGTGCAGGATGGCGACACGGTTTTCCCGGGAGACGTGCTGGCGAAGATCCCGCGCGAGACTACCAAGACGAAAGACATCACTGGTGGTCTGCCGCGTGTGGTCGAATTGTTCGAAGCCCGCAAGCCGCATGAAACCGCAGTCATCAGCGAAATCGATGGCACGGTGAAGTTCGGTGAAGTCTCCAAGGGCCAGCGCAAACTGTATGTGCAGGCCGATAACGGCACGGAAAAAGAATACTCGGTGCCGCGCGGCGTTCACATCAACGTGCAGGAAGGCGAGCGCGTCAAGGCGGGCGAACCGCTGATGGATGGCCCGCTCAACCCGCACGACATTCTGGCCGTGCTCGGCGAAAAGGAACTGCAGTCTTACCTGGTGAACGAGATCCAGGAAGTCTACCGGTTGCAGGGCGTCAACATCTCGGACAAGCACATCGAAGTGATTGTTCGCCAGATGATGCGCTGGGTGAAGGTGGAGGACGTGGGCGACACCACGTTCCTGCTGGAGCAGCAACTGGATAAGTTCCGTTTCCGCGAAGAGAACGAGCGCGTGATCAAGGAGGGCGGCAAGCCGGCTACCGGACGCCCGCTGCTCCTTGGCATCACGAAAGCTTCGCTCTCGACCGACTCTTTCATTTCGGCGGCGTCCTTCCAGGAGACCACGCGTGTGCTCACCGAAGCCTCGATTCAGGGTGCGGTGGATCACCTGCGCGGACTCAAGGAGAATGTCATCGTCGGCCGCCTCATCCCTGCCGGAACCGGCATGGAGTACTACCGCAACGTGCGCCTCTCGCCAGAGATGGAAGAGGCCGCGGCCAAGGTACAGGCTGAAGTCTCGGCGGCATACGAAGAGGCCGAGCGCGCTCTGGAGATGATGCGCCACGAGGGCGAAACCGAGGAGTTAGCTGCGGAATAAGCCAAATAGAGATAAAGTATCGGGGGCGAACCCATTCGCCCCCGAAGCCTTTTCTGGCAACTAATTATCGATGCACGCTAATCCCCAGCGATTGCAATTCGAGGAACCTGCTCCAGTTCCTGCATTGCTTCCGGAGCCTCCCGGCCCTAAGCTAGGGCCAGCGATGCTTCGCTTTCTTCGCCTTCTGCGCTTAGCGTTTTGGCGTGCTTTTCAGCACGACGCTTTTTCCATCGCAAAAGCCTCTGCCTATTCTTCCATCCTTACTTTTTTCCCCGCATTGCTGGTCGTTGGATCCGTGCTGGCCGCCTCACGCAAGGGCGCGCCCTATCTGCGGGAAATCTCCTATGCCCTGTCGCGCATTCTGCCTGCCGGCAGCAACACAGCGATGAATTTCTTGCGCGGCGCGGCGCAACGGCCGGTGAGCCTGCTCATCACCGCTTCCCTGCTGACTCTGTGGACAGCCTCCGGCGTGATGGTTTCCTGGATGGAAGGTTTCCGGCGATGTTATGAATTGCCCAAGATCTGGGGCCTGGTCAAAGAGAGAATGATCTCATTCCTCCTGGTCGTGTTCGCTCTCACCCCCATGGCGTTTTCTACTCTCCTGGTAGCCTTCGGCAGCAAGATCGAAACTACGATTTTGTTCTACACGGCGCATGAGTTCAGTGCGTACATTCTGTTGATGTGGACGTGTCTCCGCTGGCTGATCGCCACGCTCACCAGCATTGCGGTGATCTCGCTTATCTACCACAACGCGGTGCCGCGAACGCAGCCTTGGCATAGCGTCATTCCCGGCGCAACTCTTGCCACCGGTCTCTGGTTCTCTTCAACACTGCTTTTTGGTTTTTACCTGCAGCACTATAGCGATTATGGCGTCATCTACGGATCCCTCGGCGCCGCCATCGCCCTGCTGGTGTGGATGTATATGGTTTCGCTGATCATACTCATCGGAGCGGAATTCAACGCCATGCTGTTCCCTCGCGCCATGCTGGGCAAAGAGTTGATTGCTATCAATGGCCCCAGGGACTAGGCGTTCCAGAAATGCACGGACATGGCCATCTTCAAGCCACCCGATGGCGTCATCGTTAGCCCAAAGCGCACTCAACGATTACAATGATCTCCTCTGTCGGGTGGATTCCAATCGCTAAAATTCATGAAGCAGCCTGTGTTGACGAGAGTCAATTCCGTTTTCAAGCGAAGTTCGCCTGCGGACATAATCCGCAGCCTCGCTTTAGGTCGCCGCGCGAAAATCATTTGCACGATCGGTCCCGCCTGCCACTCCGAGGGGGGAAGCTACGCTACATGCATCGCAATCCGGTGAAGCGAGGGCTGGTGCTGAAGCCGCACCAGTGGGACTGGGAGCAGCTACCGGCACTATGCCGAAGGGGAGCGTGGAATCGTGCTGGTGAATGAAGAGCAGAAAGCGGAACTCAGAGTGCGGAAGATCGCCTCTAACCCCGGGAGCGCCAAGGTCCGTGGTGCCCAGCTTTGCAAAACAAGCAAAGCTGGCGCAGCCTCAACTAGGATGGTGCCGTCAAAGTTGGGCCAGCTGTGATCTTTCAAGACGTTGTACCCGCCGGAGCAGCCCGGCTGATGGGCGGAGCGTAACCGAGACTACCATGCGGACGGTGGAAGTTATAGTGCTCTAGCCAGGGCGAGAGTTGCTGATCGCGTTC
>JBAVZU010000050.1:0-15940 GCA_049588915.1 Candidatus Sulfotelmatobacter sp. | reverse complement strand
CCATTGCCACGCAGTCTGCACCATGTCCCTCAGGGAGCGTGTGGCCTTCCAATTCAGTTCTGCCTGCACACGCGATGGGTCGGCGACCAGGATGGGTGGATCTCCCGGCCGGCGCGGCACAATCCGCCGGGGCACCTTCGAGCCCGTTACCTCTTCTACCATCGCAATTACTTCATTCACGGAATGGCCTAAGCCAGTGCCCAGGTTCAGCGCTGCCGAGCCGCTTCCCGCTTCGAGCTTTTTCAGGGCGAGTACGTGCGCGTCGGCTAGATCATTCACGTGAATGTAGTCGCGCACACAGGTTCCATCCGGCGTGGGATAGTCGGACCCAAACAATTCCAACTCTTTTCGTTCTTTGGTCACGGCCTTTAATGCAGCCGGAATCAGATGCGTTTCCGGATCGTGCAGTTCTCCAATGTCGCCGCTCTCGTCTGCTCCGGCAGCGTTGAAATAGCGCAAACTCATGTAGCGCAGTCCGTAGGCTCGGTCATAAGCTTCAAGCGCGTTCTCGAAGAACAGCTTGGAAGTACCGTAAGGATTCACCGGTTGCCGGGGCGTGAGTTCTGTGATCGGTACCTTTTCGGGTACGCCATAAACTGCGCACGTGGAGGAGAAAATAAACCTTCGCACCCCAGCATCCCATGCGGTGTTTAGCAGGGTTAGTCCGGCCTCTGCGTTGTTCTGGAAATAGATTCGCGGATTCTGCACCGATTCCCCAACCTGCGAATGCGCCGCGAAATGCATCACGGCATCCACGCGCGGCATGACCTTTGCCAACCGGGCCTGCTCCGCAATATCCGCCACCACCAACTCGAAACCCTCCACCAGCAACGCGTGCCCGCGAGACAAATTGTCGTAGACGATTACCTCGTATCCCTCGCGTCGCAAGGCGCGCGCCGCGTGGCTCCCGATGTATCCCGCTCCCCCCACTACGAGTATGGACAATTCGCTTCCTTTTTATGACCGGTTTGCGGCTGACCCAAGTTACACAGACCCAAAATTACACAGACCCAAGGTTACACTGAGCCAAGATGACTAAGAGTTTTACATTCGAGGGAAGAGATTGTGACTGTTTCAGAACTCGAGCCTCAGGATGGGACCTGAGAGCCATAGACTGGACTGCCAAGCAGATTCCCAAACCTACGGCTTTTTGCACCAGGACGCAGAGAGTTATCTAATCACCATCGCCTACGGCCACTGGCTTGGCGTTCAGGCGGCGCAGCAGCGGACTGTTCTGCGATAGGAACTCGATGTGACCGCATTTAGGGCATTCCAAAACCACGTTGCCGCCAGCCGTACCGTAAGGCAGAAACGTAAACCGCGTGAAGACATAACTATCGAGTTCGTTGTGGCAGCGGAGGCATTGCACTCCGCCCACTCGGGCCACTGGCTTTTTCTCCGGCTGGGAAGAACTGGAGCGGCTGGTTTTTTCAGCCGGCATTTTTTCGACACTCATTGCGTTTACCTTCTAGAGACTCTACCGCAGACCACGCCATCCCGCCAGTATATTGCCTCGTGCTGTTGTTCAAGTAGAGACCATCTTTGGTAACACTCCCGGCAGTAACGTCACAATAACCGCGACTGGCTTAACTGAGACTACGAAGAACTTAGCTTGCAGGAAGAACGAATCTGAGAGTCACTCTGGTTTCACTTTCCACAGTGCGGCCGTTCACCGTCTGCGGCTTGAAGCGCCATTGCCGCACTGCTGCGACTGCCGCTTCTGCCAGCACAGGATCCCCGCTCATGACTACGATATTCTGCACTGCGCCCTCCCGGTTCATGAATACGTCAAGCAGCACCGGTCCTTGAATGTGCTGCACCAGGGCCTGCGCCGGATATTGCGGTTCCACGCGATGCACCAGGCTGTCCTCTGCCATGTCAGGCGACAATTGGATGATTTGCATCGCATCCGGTCGCGACCCTGTGCCTTTCTTGGTCGGTGCCGCAACTTCTGAGCCGGGCGTTTCGTTTGCGGCTTTGGCGGTGCCGGAGCTAGGCGGCGGCTCCTCCGAGGAAACTGTCGGCGCGGCGGTAGCAGAACTGGCATGGCCACCGGCTTGCATTGATCGCAGGCGTACCCCGGAGACCGCTCCCATCAAGATCGCGACAAGTACGAGTATCGTACCCATTACCGCCATAAGCCAATCGAACCGTTGTTCCGGAGGTATCGGAACTTCTATCCCGTCGTCGCGATCGCGGGCGCCCGGCGCATCGTATTCCGAAGACGCGCCCGAAATCGATTCAAAATCCGCAGCCTTCGCGAGTTTTACAAGTTCCTCGGAGGCAATTGCCTGCGGCGTTTCGACAACGGGTTTCACGGGAGCAGGTTTCACGGGAGCAGCGGGCGCGGGAACAGGGGGCGAGGGAACAGGTGCCGCGGGAGCAAGCTCGCCGGAGAGCAGTGAGGATTGTCGCGCCCGGATGTTCTTCAGAATGCGCCCGGCCAATACCTCAAGGGTTCGCAAATCACGATCGCCAAAGGCGCAGGGTCGCGGGGAAAAAATCTCGAAAATGCCAAGGAGTTCCTCTTCGTGCAAAATAGGAAGCACTGCCACGGATCGCACTCCCAACTCCCGCGAAACGTCCGCATCAACCCTGGGATCCGTAAAAGCATCGTCGCAGCACTGAGTCTGTCGCGTACGCGCGCAGGTCCCCGACAGGCCGGAGTTCATGTCCAGCCGCGTTCCCAGGTCCGGAGCCGTGACCCCACTGCTGGCGCGGCAAACCATTTCTACGCCGCGAGCCAAAGCAACCGCGGCCCCGGTCGCACCGGTGGCGAGACAAGCTTGTTCCACAATCTCATTGAGCACGACATCCAGCGCTAGCTCGCCAGAAACGTCTTTCGGTATGCCGCCCCCGTGCGCGGCGAATTGTGCGGCCAGTTCGGCGAAATCAAATTCATCGCCTTTCAGCCGTGGATTATCAACTCCCGAAGCATCGGATCTGGAAAGCGCCGCGTGAGGCTCGTCAGCAGCAATGAGATCCGAAGGGTCAGACGAAAAGTCAGGCTGCCACATGGGATGATGAGCCATACGAAATGCGCACAGTTTTACTGAAGATCAGCTCTTTAGCCGAGAGTTTCCCCCTAAAGCGAGCAGTTGTCAATCACCAAAAAGCGGCGATCCTCAAGCTGTACCTTCGTCGCAAATCAAGTAACGCTTAATCACTTCGCACCAACAGCGTAACGCGGAATGCACTTTTCAGTAGTAGAACTCCTTTGCCTGGCTGCGGCTTGCCCTTGCTTCCGAAATGGGGAAAAACGGACAGAGTGAACATGGGAACGCCTTTTTGTGTAATTGCGAGAGCGCAGGTAAATGCTAGAATCAACCGATACTCGGAGTTGAGTTGCGTCGCATTACTCCGAGTTCTTGTTTTGTCTCCCTTAAACTTCTGCATAAGTACCATCCGAAATCACAACAGTCTTTCCCTGGGAGTTTGAACATGCGGATCGCCGTCGTAGGTTCCGGCTACGTAGGATTGGTCGCAGGCGCGTGCTTTGCGGACCTGGGCCATGACGTCATTCTAGTGGACAACGACGAGCGCAAATTGGCCGCCTTGAAGAACGGCCAGGTCCCCATCCACGAAAAATTTCTACCCGAGTTATTGAGCCGACATCGGGGCCACAAGCTCACTTTCTCTGACGATCTGCGCGAATCCGTGCGCGCCAGCTCGGCGATTTTCATCGCCGTTGGGACGCCACCCACGGAGCGAGGTGAAGCCGATCTTTCTTTCGTGGAGGCGGTCGCCCGCGAAATTACCGGCGCCGTCGACGGGTACAAGGTGATCGTGGAGAAAAGCACTGTCCCGGTCTACACCAGTGACTGGATTCGCAAGATCATCCTGCGAAATGGCGCCGATCCCGATTCGTTCGACGTCGCCTCCAACCCTGAGTTCTTGCGGGAGGGCACCGCGGTAACCGATTTCCTCTTTCCTGACCGTATCGTGGTGGGTTGTGACAATGAGCGCTGCGCCGATTTTCTGCGGGAAGTCTACGCGCCACTCACCAGCGGAGCCTACTACCAGCGCCATGATGCGATTCCGCAACCCGACGGCACAACCATTCCTGCGCCCATGATCGTGACCAGCACCAAGAGTGCGGAATTGATCAAGCATGCCTCCAATGCATTCCTGGCGATGAAGATTTCCTTCATCAACGCGGTCGCGACCATGTGCGAGTCCGTTGGCGCGAATGTAAGTCAGGTCTGCCATGGCATTGGTACCGATTCCCGCATCGGCCCGCGCTTCCTGAATCCCGGCATCGGCTACGGGGGTTCCTGCTTTCCGAAAGATGTGATGGCCTTCCGCGCTGTCGCGCGCGAGTGCGGCTATGACTTCCGTTTGCTCGATGAAGTGATGCGCATCAACGAGGACCAGCGCGACCGTTTCCTGCGCAAAGTCCGCAGCGCCCTGTGGACGCTGCGCGGCAAGCACCTCGGCGTCCTGGGTTTAGCCTTCAAAGGTGGAACCGACGACATTCGCGAATCGCCAGCCATCTTGATCGTCCAGGCACTCTTGCAGGAAGGCTGCAAGATTACAGCTTATGACCCGGCTGCCATGGACCGTACTCAGGAACTCATCACCTCCGGTCTTAAATTTGCCAATTCTTCTTACGAAGCGGCAAATGGGGCAGACGCCTTGCTGATCCTTACGGAGTGGGAAGAGTTTGCCCATCTCGACTTACACCGCCTGAACCAGGAACTCAAATATCCCATCGTGATCGACGGTCGCAACCTGTATGATCCCCAAGTAATGGCAGCCAACGGCTTCACCTACTACTCAGTGGGACGCGCAGCCGCGCACCCGGACGGCGTACCCGTCACAGCTCAGCGAAACGGCATAAAGAGAGCATGAGCCAACTACGCGCTCTGGTCACTGGTGGCGCCGGTTTCCTGGGATCTCATCTCTGTGACGCTCTGCTCGGCGAGGGCTGGAGCGTCGTTGTGGTCGATAACCTATTGACTGGACGACGCTCGAATCTCTCCCATCTTTCGAACGACTCTCGTTTTGAATTTATCGAGAAAGATATTTGCGAACCCTTCGACGTGGGCAAAGTCAATTTCGTCTTTCACTTCGCGAGCCCGGCCAGCCCGGTAGATTACACCATCCACGGAATCCCGACCCTGAAAGTGGGCTCGCTCGGTACTTTTCACGCTTTGGACGTTGCTCACAAATACGGCGCGAAGTATCTTATCTCCTCCACTTCGGAGTGCTACGGCGACCCGCTCGAGCATCCCCAGAAAGAAACTTATTGGGGCAACGTGAATTCCATCGGCCCCCGTTCCGTATATGACGAAGCCAAGCGGTTCTCTGAATCCGTCACCATGGCCTATCACCGGTATCACAAAGTGGATACGCGCATCGTGCGGATATTCAATACCTACGGCCCCAGGATGCAGTTGAACGATGGCCGCGTCGTTCCCAACTTCATGAAGCAAGCCCTGCGCGGCGAAGACCTGACCGTCTACGGCAATGGCAGCCAGACCCGCAGCTTCTGCTACGTAAGCGACGAAATCGACGGCTTTATTCGACTCGCAAAATCGTCCGAACACCTGCCGGTCAACATTGGCAACCCAGACGAGTTCACCATCCTGGAATGTGCGCAGCAGGTCATCAAAGTGACGGGATCGAAAAGCAAAATCGCCTACGAACCCCTGCCCCAGGATGATCCCAAACAGCGCCGTCCCGACATCACCAAAGCCCGGCAACTGCTGGGTTGGGAACCTAAGATCGATTTGGAAACGGGCCTGAGAATGTCGCTGGATTATTTCCAGAGAGCCGTAGCGGAAGGGGCGCCAGCCAAGTAGACGCTGCCGATCCGCTCCGCTTGCGGCGGTCCAACGCCCTTCTCCCGAGATTTGCTCGCTCCCAAATATTTCCACAGCCCCAAACTGACATCTGACCTTGTCGCGATCCTCGAAGTAGGGCAATATGGTCGAGGCCGTGACGATCCAGTGAGTTCAGATCATCGCGACACTAAGCCCTTTGCTTCATGGATTTTGATAGCTAAGCTCTTTGAGATCCGTAATTTGCGAGGAATTTCCTGCTAATCCCATGATTCAATAAGCACCGATGGGAGAGGGGGAGAGGGGGGAGGGGTACCTCCCATATTCGGGTCAACCCCCAAGCGAGGAGCTCCCGATCTGCGCAAGTCCCGGAGAGATCACTTTGGGGAGGAATTCACAGCGAAGAAGACTGACAACAAAGAACTGAGAGCTGAAAACAGCTCTAGTTGGAACTCTCAGCCGCAGCAGCCACGAAATCGATCAACTGCTGCACGCCATGCCGTTCGTCCTTTGTATTCAGATGGAACGACACTCCCATCCCGTAGCCGGGATGCGAGGACTTCACCACACCGCTCAAGCGCAACTTCATTTCGTGCGTTCGCACGACAATCTCCACTGCGGAACCGGCAGCGAAGGCCAGCGGCATTTCGAGGTAACATCCTCCGGGGCTCAGATCGCTGAGGTGAGAATAGTTGCGAACCGAACTTCCCTGCTGGTAAACCTCAGCTCCCAGCCGGCAAGCATATCGGGTTTGTCCACGGCGATTGCCGGGCTCGTTGCGCAGCCGGGCCACGGCCGCTCCCTCGCGGCTTTCCACATGTTGTTTCTTTGCGCTCACAGTCGCGACAGCGCTTTCGTCGCTCGGCCGGATGGAGTGTTCCACTTGCACATCTTCCGAAGCCAGATGTTGCGTCGGCGCCTCTGCCAAGTTGATCTCCAACCACTCGCGCAGCACTCGCCGCGAAGCTTGCGGCACATCTACAAACTGAATGCCCGCGCGCCCATTCCAATCCTGCCAGACGATCTGACCGGACAGTCTTACGCTTGCGGTTTGTCCCGGAAGTTGAAACTGGAAATAGACTTTGCAAGTCGGCGGTACCTTCTTACCGAAGTTCACCGCCATACCATCTTCCGCCAAATCAACCAGTGTGGCTCTCGCCTGTTCCACTCCCGCGTAGTCAATGGTGGCGTGCGCATGTACCGAGGAGCGCGCCTTGCGGCGCTTATCCCGATACAGCACGCTCTGTGCAGCCCGCAAACTGCTCAGAGCTCGCTCGTTGGAAACCGGCTTGTACAACACGAAGTTGACGCCCAAGGAAAACAACTCCCGGATGTTATCTTCACCCGTGACCACGGCGACCGCGAGGGCAGTCTGGTTGAGGAGTGAGGAGCGGCTTTCCTGCAGTAAGGAAATGACTTCGGCTTGAGTCTCGCAGTCGAGAATGATCAAGTCAAAGCGCTCTTGCGCCAATCTCACGGCCGCGCGCCCGGGGTCCGAACACAACTCCATCTGAATGCCAAGCTCTTTCAGGACGTTTTTCAGCACTTCCGCTGAAGCCTTGTCCATGCAAACCAGGAGTGAGGAGAGATTCATACCTATGAACAATGGTAGGGTCACCGCCGTTCTTACGACAAGTTACCGGAGTCATGGCTCGATTCGGATATTGTCTCGGGAAATGTTTAACTTGAGTGCCTCGCGAATCACTATCGTTGCCCGTCCCTAACCTGAGAAAAGACGCAGTCGCTCTCGGGGTTTGACCCATAATCGCCGGAATCTCGGGTCTTCATGTTTATGCCGAACCTGTCTATGCCGAACCTGTGCTCAGCTTCGCTTGGTTAACTAACTTGTAACCGGTTTGCTACAATCGCTGCATTATGAGTGCGCAAAGCTCATTCGTGGACGTTCCGGTTGCGATCGCCGAGATTCAAGCCGGCCGCATGATCGTGGTGGTGGACGATGAGGATCGCGAGAATGAGGGCGACCTTACTCTGGCGGCTGAAAAGGTGACCCCGGAGGCCATCAATTTCATGGCGAAGTATGGCCGCGGCCTGGTGTGCCTTGCGATGACGGAGGAGCGGCTCGATCACCTGCGACTTGGGCCTATGACGGCAGAAAACACCTCACAATTTGGAACGGCGTTCTGTGAGGCGATCGATGCGCGAGTGGGCGTTACAACGGGGATCTCGGCTTACGATCGCGCGCGTACGATTCAGGTGGCGATTGATCCTGCCACGCAGGCTTCGGATCTGGCGAGGCCGGGACACGTGTTCCCGCTTCGCGCACGCAAGGGTGGGGTTCTGGTGCGGGCAGGACAAACCGAGGCTTCGGTCGATCTGGCGCGGCTGGCAGGAATGGTTCCTGCTGGAATTATCTGCGAGATCATGAAGGATGACGGAACCATGGCACGGGTTCCGGATCTGGTTGAGTTCTGCGATGAGCACCGCTTAAAAATGTTAACGGTTGCCGAACTGATCCGCTACCGCATGGCGCATGAGCGCTATGTACATCGCGTGGGAGAAGCGCTGGTGGATACTCGTTTCGGCGAATTCCGGCTGATCGCTTACGAAAGTGAAGTCGATGGAGGGGAGTCGCACGTGGCGCTGATTAAAGGACAAATGCCCAGCGGCGACGTGGGGAATAGCGACGCGCCGGTGCTGGTTCGCATGCACGCACATTGCCTGATGGGCGACGTATTTGGATCGACCGGATGCGAGTGTCACTCTACGCTAGAGGGCGCGTTGCGGCGGATTGCGCAGGAAGGACGTGGGGCTTTGATCTACCTGCATCAGACTTCTCAGGGATTTTCCAAGGAAAGGATTGGAGAGCGGACGGCGTTGACTTTTCATCGCGGACGGAAGTTGCCGTCCTTGCTTGATAGCGAACGGCAGACACAACGCGAGATTGGAATTGGGGCGCAGATTCTCTCGGACTTGCACTTGACGCGGATCCGGTTGTTGACGAACCGTCCTAAGAAAGTGGCGGCGCTGGAGGGATTTGGAATCGAGATTGTGGATCAGGTGCCGGTGGAGTTGAGTGGAGTGGGAACCAAATAGATTCTCGCGTGAACGGCGTTAGCCGGTAATTTTCTTAATTCCGACCCAAAGCGTGAGAGCGATTACTCCGATAACCATGGCAAAGATGAACCGTTTGCTGGGCGCTAATGGCTTCAGAACGAGGTAAATGGGCAGAGGCGAGGAAAGCAGAGTGCCTCCCGCCCAAAACACGTAAGCAGTGGAAAGGATTTCATTCCGTTGGACCACGTTAGTTTGAATATTATCCCCGATCACCGCCAAGGTTATAGAAGTGACCGCAACTTGCCAAACTAAGAGTTTTGGGCGACCGAACGCTGTCAGCAGGGTAACAACAACCGCGCAGAGAAGAATCCAAGCACCGGCAGAGGCAGCGAATACAAGCCCGGGGATCTGGTAGCCGATTAGGAGAAATGCCGGGCCAAGGCCCACTGCCGCAGCCAGACTCACCCAATCCTGTATGTGCCCGCTTCTCCCGGAACTCCTCATCGGCGCTCTTCAAACCGGAACTGTGAGCTATTCCGCTAAGACTTATAGTAGGATGTCAGGCCAAGAAAGCTTTGCTGTCTTCGGCAGAAAGCAGATTCCTCCGCTCCGCCGTTGCTGGCGCTCCGACTCCGGTCGGAATGACAAATTTATCGAATCGTTTCTAGGATGGTTTGCGCACGACAACTTCGCTGTCGCGAATAAAGAACTGGGCGGAACATTGTTCGGACCCGCAGATAACGGGAACGAGCCCGTTGATCTGGCGTCGCGTGATCAATCCCAGCATTCCGCAGGACGGGCAAGCCAGCACCGCCCAGTAGGGATCTTCCTTTTCACCGACTTCGCCGGCGTTTTCCAGCACAAAGACGGTTCCAGGCTGCATCTGTTCCGGGATCCATTCATTGATCATGTCAAGTTCGCCGACCATGTTTCCCCCTTGTGAAGCAGGCTTAAGAGCGTCTCTCAGCGGCTAAACCGCTGTTAATTTATCGGCCGTTACGACGCGGGTTCAAGCCGCGCCCCTTTCAAAACAAAATCGACTACCCAACGTTCAAAACCAGATCGCGGAGCCAAGGCCTGACCAGCACGCTATGAAGCTTTTCTAGCACGCCGACGCCCGGGCGACGCTATTACGGAAGTACTCGCTTTTCTGGCAACGACCTCGGCACGCACCTGACGGACCGCGTCGCTGAGACAAATTCCTAAAATCGGTTGACTGGAATTCTTGAGAATATCGACGATCTGCCGCGCCGAGGTTTCAAGATAGAGATGCGAGCCATCGGTGAGGAGATGAACATCGGAGTGGCGGCTGACAATTTCAGCGAGACGCTTGCCAAACTCCCGCTCCAGGAAACGCATGACCTTTCGTACCCCTTGTAGCGAGAAGCCTTTGCGGCGGAGTTCGCAGATGACTGCCACTTCAGTGAGATTCTGCATGGAATAGACGCGCCGATGGCCTTCTCGTTCGGGCTTGACGATTCCACGCTCGTCCCAATACTGCAGTTGGCGGGCGGTGATACCGGTCAAGCCTGCTATTTCATGCGATAGAAAGCGAGCCTGCATTCGTCCCCGAGGTGTCTGAAACAATTTGCGAGTTGAATGTTTCAAACAGTTTAGACACGACTTAGCGGGAGTCAACGAGGAATCAAGCGGAGGGGGTAACTAGAAGAGTGCGCGGCGGGGTTGAAAGCCGCGATTATGCTTACTTAAGCTTAATGGCGCGGTTTAAGCCGCGCCTTTCAAAGCTACGCCAACATGCTCGGAACCGCCGCCTACGAAGTGAACGATCTCTAGGTGGTCCCCATCTTGCAGTACGATTTCAGGCCAGCGGTCGCGCGGCGCAATTTCGCGGTTGAGTTCGATCGCGACGCGGTCTGATTTCATGTTGAGGGTATCGACTAGAGTGGCGAGTGTGAATCGAGACATAGGGACTGGGTCTGGGAAGGCGCGCTCTTCTCCGTTGATATGCAGCTTCATGGCTTCAAGTTTCTCACGCGGAGAAAAGGCCGCCAAAGTTTTCTACTCGCTCTTGCGCAAGACGAATTTGCGGGTTACCGTACGGCCTTCGTGGTTGGCTTGAACCAGGACTGAGGAATCGGGGAGTGCGGACTCGTCAACCTCGACAGAGATTTCGGCGCCGCCGGCGGAATCGGTGACGGCCTGCGTGTAAAAAGGCGCGGAGTCCGGCCGGGCGAAGCGAAACGTCAGACGGGCTTTGGAGATGGCCGATCCATCTTCGGTGACGCGCAGCTGCATGGTCAAATTTCGATTGGCGTGGACCGAGGCGGCGTTCATCCATTCCACATCCATTTGCTTGACGCTGGCCAAGGCTTCACTTTCTGCGCGGTCGAGGATGCTATCCAACTTCCCTTCCCGGATGGCTTCGAGGACCAGGCGATGCTGATCGCGAAGTCGCTGCTCTTTTTGGGCGTCGCCGAAACTTGTATCCGGAGCTGAGGTAGCGTAAGAAATTGCTTTTTTGCCGATGCACCTTCCGCGCACGAAGACCTGAGTCTGGAGCAGTTTTTCGCTCTCGCGCGCCTCGCTCTGCACGTGGTAGATGGTGTCCCCGTGTTTGACGTCCGTGTTGAAGCCGAAAATCATAAGAATTTAATTGCGTGATAGTGCAATTGGGTGATTGGCAATTGAAAAAGCGTCACGTCCAGCTTACAACGTTTGCAATAAGAGTCGTTTGCTTTTCAATTGCGAATTACCCGATTGCACACCTACCAAATTCTTCCGCGTTCCCTTGACACTCGCGCGCGCCAGCACCTAATCTAGAATGTTTAGTAACTGCTTGGCGCGAATTATATATACGCTCCCCTATGCCCGACAATTATTTCGCTCGCTACCTGCCACTCCTCATCCACGTTCTGCTGGCGGGTGGAATTGCGACCGCAATTATCTCCCTTTCCTGGCTGATCGGGCAGCGTAAACCGACTCGGGCAAAAATGGAAGCTTACGAGTGTGGCATGACGCCCGTTGGGGACTCGCGGGGGCGCTTTTCGGTGCAGTTTTACCTGGTGGCGATGCTGTTTATTTTGTTCGATGTCGAGGCCGTTTTTCTCTATCCGTGGGCGATCATTCTGCGGGATCTTAAGCACTTCGGTCTGTGGGAAATGTTTGTATACATCGGCATTGTGCTGATTGGATTTTTTTATGTGTGGAAAAAGGGCGTGCTGGACTGGGGCCCAGAAGCTGCGAGGCGCGGAATACGCTGATGGCTTTGGCACCCGCGATTACCGCTCTTGAGCAACTGAAAGGTCATCCGGCGGTGGCGCGACTGTTGGGCTGGAATCCGGCGGCCGTCACGGGAGCTAAGTTTGACCGCGACGAGATGACCATTTACATTGATGCCCCCCACATTCGCGAAGCATGCGGGTTGCTGCGAGACAGTCCGGACTGCGCATTCAACTACCTGTCCGATGTCACCTGCGTGGATTGGTATCCGGCAGAACCGCGGTTTGAGGTGATTTACCACCTGCTTTCGATCTCTCACAAGGAACGATTGCGGCTCAAAGTCCGACTGGATAGCGCCAGTCCGGTGGTGGAGTCACTGACGCCGGTGTGGCCCGGGGCCAACTATTTCGAGCGTGAAGTTTTCGATCTGTTCGGAATTCGTTTTGCGGGGCATCCTTATTTGTTACGCATTTTGATGCCGGAGGATTGGGAAGGCCATCCTTTGCGCAAAGACTATCCGGTGGAGGGTTACCGCTGAGATGGCCCACCTGTCGCCCACGCCAGTCCTAGAGCCCGGACAAGATCGCACCATGATCCTGAACATGGGGCCGCAGCATCCCTCCACGCATGGCGTGCTGCGGGTGCTATTGGAGATCGATGGGGAAACCGTGGTGCGCATGATGCCGGACATCGGCTTTCTGCACACGGGTATCGAAAAGACGTGCGAGGCGAAGTTTTACCAGCAGGTAGTGCCGCTGACCGACCGCATCGACTATCTGTGCCCCATGACCAACAACCTTTGCTATGTGCTGGCCGTGGAGAAGTTACTGGGGCTGGAGATTCCTCCAAAGGCGCAGTGGATGCGGGTTCTGATGAACGAGTTGACGCGCATCAACTCGCATCTGGTGTGGCTGGGCACGCACGCGCTGGACCTCGGCGCCATGACTGTCTTCCTATACTGCTTTCGCGAGCGCGAAGAAATTCTAAAGATGTTCGAGATGATCAGCGGGCAGCGCATGATGACCTCCTATTTTCGTATTGGAGGACTGGCGCTGGAGCCGCCGCTGGGGTTTTTTGAGCGGGTGCGCGACTTTGCCGGACGTTTTCCGGGCCGGGTGGACGAATACGAAAATCTGCTGACAGGAAATCCTATTTGGATGATGCGAACCAAGGGCGTCGCTCGAATGACAGCCGAGGATGCTATCGCGCTCGGAGCCAGCGGCCCCACGTTGCGCGGAAGTGGCGTGGACATCGATTTGCGGCGTGATATGCCTTACTCGGGCTACGAAAACTTTAAGTTCAAGGTACCGGTGGCGCAGGAGGGCGATGTTTTTGCGCGATACATGTGCCGGGTAGCAGAGCTGCGGGAGTCGATCAAGATTGTCGGGCAAGCGCTGGACGGCATGCCGGAAGGCCCGATTAAAGCGGATGCTCCTGGGGTGGTGTTGCCTGACCGCGAGAAGATGAAGACACAGATGGAAGCGCTCATCTACCACTTCAAAATTATTACTGAAGGTTTTGCGGTTCCTGCGGGCGAAGTTTACCAGGCGGTGGAATCGCCACGGGGCGAGATGGGCTACTACGTGGTCAGCGACGGGACGGCGAAACCGTATCGCGTGCACATGCGTGCGGCTTGTCTGGCAAACCTGCAGACGTTGCCCAAGATGTGCGAAGGCGGGCTGATTGCGGACGTCGTGGCGGCGATTGGATCGATTGATATCGTGCTGGGGGAAATCGACCGGTGAAGTTTTCTGACGAATTCGAGACGCGCTTTGCGGAGATGGTCCCGCACTATCCGACGAAGCGGTCGGCGTTGGTTCCGACTCTGCTTTATGCGCAGGATGAAGTTGGGTTTTTGTCCGACGAGGTTATCGCGGAATTGGCTGGACGGCTGGATCTGACTGAACTCGAAGTGCGGAACGTCATCAGCTACTACTCCATGCTGACCACAAAGCCGCGTGGCAAATTCAACGTGCAGGTTTGCACAAACATCAGCTGTTTGGTGCGAGGCGGAGAAGAAATTTTGCGCCACTGCGCCAAGAAGCTAGGCGTGGGGAATCACGGGACGACGCCCGATGGATTATTTTCTCTCGAAGAAGTCGAGTGCATTGGAGCGTGCAGTTGGGCGCCGGCGGCACAGGTTAATTACGATTTTCACGAGAACCTGACAGCGGAGAAGATTGACAGGGTTCTGGACGAGTACAGGAAGAAGGCAACGCAGTAACGATTTTCGATTGCCAATTTTCGATTTCCGATTGTGCAGCCTTTCAATTGGCATTTGGCAATCGCAAATCGACAATACCCCATGGCTGACTTGGTTTCCCATCCCGATGAGGTAAAGGTCGTCTCCCGGCTTTTTGGCATGGGTGCGACGAACATCGACCGTTATCTCGAACTGGACGGCTATAAGGCCGTTCAGAAGGCGCTCGGCATGGAGCCGGACGCCATTATTAATGAGGTGAAGAATTCCGGGCTGCGGGGGCGCGGCGGCGCGGGATTTTCCACGGGGATGAAGTGGTCGTTCGTGCCCAAGCAATCGGCCAAGCCGAAGTACGTGCTTTGCAATGGCGATGAGAGCGAACCGGGGACTTGTAAGGATCGGCTGATATTTGAGCATGATCCACATGCCGTGATCGAGGGCGTAATGATCGCGGCTTTGGCGGTGGGAGCGGCGAGTGGGTACATCTACATTCGCGGCGAATATCGATATCTGTCGATCATCATGCAGAAGGCGATTCGCGACGCTTATGCCAGGGGGTTCGTCGGCAAGAACATCTTTGGCAGCGGCCGGAATCTTGACATTTACTGGCACGGAGGCGCGGGGGCCTATGAAGTTGGCGAGGAATCGGCCCTCATGGAATCGCTCGAGGGCAAGCGCGGGATTCCGCGGATTCGGCCGCCATTCCCGGCTGTCGTGGGGCTGTGGGGTGGGCCCACCGTCATTAATAATGCGGAAACGCTGGCCAACGTGCCGCACATTATTCTTGGCGGCGCGGAGTGGTATGCCAAGCTGGGCACCCCGAAAAATGGCGGCACGAGGTTGTTTTGCTTGAGCGGGAACATTGCGAAGCCCGGGGTTTACGAATTGCCCATGGGTTACAACCTGAAGAAGATGATTTACGAAGTGGGCGGCGGAATTCCGAACGGGCGCAAGTTGAAGGCGGTGGTTCCGGGTGGATCGTCTTGTCCTGCTCTTACCGCCGATGAAATCGAGGTGAGTATGGATTTCGATTCCGTGGCGAAGGCGGGGTCGATGCTGGGTTCTGGCGGCGTCGTGGTGGTCGATGACGCGCAGTGCATTGTGAAATTCGCGCTGCGGACCATGAAATTTTATAAGCACGAGAGTTGCGGATGGTGCATTCCTTGCCGCGAGGGCACGGACTGGCTGGAGAAAACGCTGACGCGTTTTCATCGCGGCGGCGGAGTGAAGAAAGACATCGACAATATTCAGTACTTGTCGGAGAACATGCTGGGCCGGACGTTTTGTCCCTTGGGCGATGCAGCGGCGATGCCGACGATAGCCTTCGTCAAGAAGTGGCGCAAAGAATTCGAGGATCATTTGGAAGGCAGACCGTGTCGTTTTGAAAAGCAGGGCGCGGTGGAAGAGTTGCCGGTGCTGACGCACTGAGAAGAGATTGAGTAATTGGGAAATTTGTAATTGCGTAATTGGTTTCGTTTATGCAGTCGAGAGCTGAACAGCTTCGGGACCGCACGAAAAAGTTTGCTTTGCATGTGATTCGGCTGTTTCGGTCGCTTCCGCGTCAGGCGGACACTTACGTTTTAGGAAAGCAGCTGTTGAGATGCGGCACCTCAGTTGCTGCGAACTACCGAGCGGTATGCCGATCCCGCTCTAAAACCGAGTTTGTATCCCGCATTTCGATTGCGGCGGAGGAAGCGGATGAGGCAGTGCTATGGATCGAATTATTGACGGAGTCTGGGATCGTTCAGCGGGAGCTCACAGC
>JBAVZU010000049.1:0-6290 GCA_049588915.1 Candidatus Sulfotelmatobacter sp. | reverse complement strand
ATCACATACTTCATCTCCAGCGTCGATTTCACCAGCAATCCGCTCAGTCCGATCGCGTCCGCTCCGTGCTCCTGCGCAGATTTGATAATCGTGTCTCCCGGCTGCTTGATCCCCAGGTTCACTACTTTGAAGCCGTTGTTCGACAAAATAATGTCCACCAGATTCTTTCCAATGTCGTGGACATCCCCCTTCACGGTCGCGAGTACGATCGTACCTTTTTGCGATCCGCCAACTTTCTTCTCCATCTTAGGCTCGAGATATGCGACAGCCTGCTTCATCACGCCCGCGGAATCGAGCACGGAAGGTAATTGCATCTTGCGCGCCCCGAATAGATCACCCACAGTCTTCATCCCATCGAGCAGCACTGTATTGATCAATTCCAGTGCGGAATAGTCTTTTAGCGCCTCTTCCAGCAACTCCTCTAAAGATTTCTTGTGCGCGCCCTCGCCTACCGATTTCTCGCCGTTGATGATGGCAAACTTCAGCTTGTCTTCTACCGATAGCTTATCCACGTGCGCCGTGGTCGAGGCCGTAGGCTTGCCCTTAAGGCCAGCGAAGTGGTTCATGTATTTCTGCAGCGGGTCGCCGTTCGATTCATCCCGGAAAATCAGCTTCCGTGCCAGATCCACTTCTTCCTGTGGAATCTTGTAGAGCGGATAAATCTTCGTGTAGTTCACGATGGCCATATCCAGGCCATGGTCCACCGCTTCGTGCATGAAGACGGAATTCAACACTCGCCTCGGATAAGCGTCGAGCCCGAACGAAATATTGCTCACCCCCAGAATCGTCTTCACGTTGGGCAATTCTTTCTTGATCCGTTCGACCGCCTTCAGCGTCTCGATTCCAGCGCTGCGGTATTCCTCCTGCCCGGTCGAAATCGGTAGGGTCAGCGCATCGAAAATTAGATCGGTTCCGTCCAGCCCATACTTTTTCGTCGCAAGATCGAAAATTCGGTGCGCTATAACCGCCTTCTTCTCCGCCGTCAGCGCCATCCCGTCTTCATCAATCGTCAGCGCGATCACTGCTGCTCCGTAGCGTTTTGCCATCGGCAGCACCAGCGACGTCCGCTTCTCCCCATCCTCAAGATTGATCGAATTGATGATCGCCCGCCCCGGAATTCTCTTCAGAGCCTCTTCCACAACGTCCGCTTCGGTTGAATCCACCAGGATTGGCGCCGGAACCCGCGTAGCAATTCGTTCCAAAATCGACGTGATGTAGCCCTTCTCGTCCTCGCCGACAATTGCACAACACAAGTCGAGCATGTGCGATCCGTCGTTCACCAGCTTCTTTGCCAGCGCCAGAATGTCGTCATACTTCTTTCCCCGCACCAGGTTCCGGAAGTGCTCGACGCGGGTCGTCGTGTTCATTTCCTCGGCGACGATCAATGGCTTCGGCTCCAGATCCAACGGAACAGACGTATAGGCGCTTGACGCAGCGCCTGTCCGTTTTACTTCCCGCTTCGCCGGCTCAACTCCAGTAACCGCATCCACCACCGCTTTCAAGTGCGCGGGTGTCGTTCCGCAGCATCCGCCCACGATGCGCACACCGTAATCCTGCACGAAATGCTTGTGATACTCCGCCAGTTCCTGCGGTGTCAGTTTGTAGACGGCGTGGCCGCCCTCATTATGCGGAAGCCCGGCATTCGGAAGAACGGAAATCTCCTTGGTCGAATTCAGCGCCAGGTAACGAACTGCATCATTCATCTCCTTCGGGCCGGTTGCGCAATTCAGCCCAAGGATGTCAACCTCAAAAGGCTCCAGCGCCGTCAATGCCGCGCCAATCTCGGTGCCCAATAGCATCGTGCCGGTCTCTTGCAACGTCACCTGCACGGTGACGGGAAGCCGCTTACCCGATTTCCGCATCGCCTCGAGTACGCCCACGGTGGCAACTTTAGCCTGCAGCAAATCCTGGCAGGTTTCGATCAGCAGAACATCCACTCCGCCCTCGATCAGCGCCGCCGCCTGCTCCTCATACGCGGCAGCCATCGCATCGAAACCAATATGTCCCAGCGATGGCAGCTTGGTTGTGGGCCCCATGGATCCCGCCACGAATCGCGGCCGATCCTTCGTCGAGAACTGCTGCGCCACTTCTCGCGCCAGTTGTGCCGCCTTTACGTTGATCTCATGCACGCGATCCGCAAGCTCAAACTCACCCAGCACAATCCGTGATCCGCCAAACGTGTCTGTCTCGACGATGTCGCAGCCTACTCGGAAGAAATCTGCATGGATCTCACGGATAATGTCCGGACGGCTCAGTACCAATACCTCACTGCAATTCTCTTTACCCCAGTAATCATCCAAAGTAGGATTGCGCGTCTGAATATTCGTCCCCATCGCGCCGTCGTACACGACAACCCGGTCCTTCACGGTTTGTAAGAAATCACCCATTGGCAAGTACAATTATCATCCCGATACGTGAGCGGAGCGAGCAAGAAGGAATCTCTTTCCTTCATGCGCCCTTTTTCAAAACTCCATATACGAACGCCGGCCCAAAAGGACCGGCGTGATTGATTCGGACTGGAAACCTAGCTGCCCGCTACCATCTCCTTGGGAGCTCCGCCATCCACGTCGGCCTGATTGAAAACTACGTTCGCCCCCATATGTGCTGGCCGGGGGGCCAGCATTTGCTCCTTGCGGTAAACCAGATTGCTGGCATTGAACGTAGCCAGCTCAAAACCGTGCCCATGCGTGATCGCATCGGTAGGGCAGGCCTCCACACAGTACCCACAAAAGATGCATCGATTGTAATCGATGTTGTAGACCTTGGCGTAGCGCTCGGCGCCGCTAACGCGCTGTTCTGCCGTGTTATCCGCAGCTTCAATATAAATACAATTCGAAGGACAATTCGCCGCGCAAAGGAAGCAGGCGACGCATTTTTCCAATCCATTTTCGTCGCGCTGCAGCACGTGAGCCCCGCGGAAACGGCCTTCGATGTGAGCTCCTCGAAGCGGACCCTTGCCGTCGGGATAATTCTCTACCGTCGTCGGCTGGAACATCTCCATAAAGGTGATGCTCATCCCCTTAGCGATGGCGGCGATGTTTCTCAGAACCGGCATAGCTTCTAGTATACCGAAAGCACGCTGTTTGGGGCGCGTAAGGGCATCGCCATACAGGGCGACAACTGGATCGTCTCTGCTCCCTAATTTATCGTCGGGCTACGCTGTTTACTGCAATAAAACGTTGTTATTTAAATCCTGCTCAGCCTGCGCCAGATTCTCCGGCCGCCCGAGGTCCCGCCAGTAGTAGTCGTCCGCGCGAAATGACATAATCTTCTCGCCCTTCGCGGCAACGCGCAGATAGCAGGCGATGATAGAGAACGCCCCTTGTTCGGTCATCATCGAGAAAATACGCGGCGAAATGACGTGCACGCCGGAAAAAGCCCACGCATGCACTTGCCGCTGTCCGGGTCGGACAAGATCAAGCGGTCCATCTCGTCCCGTCCGTCGCCCACAGAGCCAATCGTGCTCGTCGAAGAGAAGGTAGCGGTGAGTCTCACGCTCCTGCACCGCCAGCGTCGCGAGAGCGTGCTGTTCGTGATGAAAGTGCAACATGCGTTCGAGGTCAATCGTGCTGATGACGTCGACGTTGTGCAGAATGAAGGGCTCATCTCGTTCTCTCGATTCAGCAAAAAACCAGGCCGCCTTCTTCAATCCACCGCCCGTATCGAGCAGCACATCCTCGCGGGAAACTTCAATGCGCATCTCGAAGTTATTGTTCTCCTTCAGATAATCGACGATCATGTCGGGGAAGTGATGCACATTGACAATCACGTCTTGAATGCCAAATGAGCGCAGGCGCGCGAGCGTGATCTCCAAAAGAGTTCGTTCCCCCACTTTTACCAGCGCCTTGGGTCGATCATTGGTCAGCGGCTGCAAGCGCGTGCCCAGTCCAGCAGCCAGGATCATGGCTTTCATTGCGCCGGCTTCTCCAGTTCGCGATGGCGCAGCACTACCTCCACTCCATCCCGCCCGCGCAACCGCTTTGCTACCTGCTCCGCTAGAAATACCGAGCGATGCTGTCCCCCGGTGCACCCGAAAGACACCATCAAACTTTTGAATCCTCTTCGCCGATATTCGTGGACGCTGGCATCCGCCAGCGACATCACACTTGCGAGAAATTGATGCACGCTGTCCTGCTGATTCAGATAGTCGATTACGGGCGCATCTTTCCCAGTCAGAGCCTTGAATCGCTCTTCCCGCCCGGGATTCGGCAAGCTTCGGCCATCGAACACAAATCCTCCCCCATGTCCGCTCTCGTCCTTCGGCATGCCTCGATGAAATGAAAAGCTCATAATCTGCACCGTCAGATTGTCCGCCTCGGATGCCAGCGACTGCAGCTTTTCCGAAGCCAGCATGCTGTTGAATGCTTCCATTAGCGTCGGCAGCGCGATCGGCAACTTTACGTTGTGCAGCAGCCAGCGCACGTTTTTCAGCGCGTAGGGCACGCTCTGCAGAAAATGCGCTCTGCGCTCGTAAAATCCGCGGAACCCGTAAGCACCCAATGCCTGCAGAATACGAACATAAACATACGCATAGAAGTAATGCAGAAACTCTTCACGACCGATCTTTTCGACATCGCCTAGCTTCTCGATATAAAGATCGAGCAATTGCTGGCGAAGCTCCGGCGGCAGATCAGCCTTGGCGTCGTAGAGCAGGGAAGCGATGTCGTATTGCAGCGCGCCTTTGCGACCGCCTTGATAATCCACAAAAAACGGCTGACCATCTCTCAACATGACGTTGCGCGACTGAAAATCGCGATACATAAAATAATCGTGATCGGCGCTCAACAGAAAATTCGTCAGGCTGTCGAAGTCGTCCTCCAGCGCCTGCTCATTGAATGAGATTCCGGCGAGCCTCAGAAAGTAATACTTGAAATAATTCAAATCCCACGCAATGGATTGCCGATCAAAACTCCTCCGCGGATAGCACACGCTGTAATCCAGACCGCGCCCCGCCTCGATTTGAAAGCGCGGCAGCACGGCCACCACTTTGCTATATGCTTCCACTGCCGCTCGCGAAATTTTCTCTCCTTCACGATTCTTTGAGAGAAACTCGAACAGAGTCACATCGCCGAGGTCTTCTTCGAGATAAGCGCCCTGATCCAGATCTTCCGCGTAAATCTCAGGCACGGGCAATCCGTGCTTGCGAAAGTGCCTGGAAAATGTGAGGAATGCGATGTTTTCCTCTCTTACGCCGTACAGAATGCCAATCGCGCTGACCTGGTCGTTGGCCAAACGGACAATCTTCCGCCCCGAGCCGCCCAGTTCTCCCTGCAACGCCTGTATCTGCGTCGCCGGAGTGTGAAAGCGCTGCTCAAAGAGCTTCTGAAGAACGTCCATAGATCAGTCTGTACTTCACGTGCAACCACCCAAGATAACATCCGAGCGAAAGTTGCAGCGCCTGAGCTTATTCGTGCACCTCGGTGATCCGTGGACGGCGCATCCCTAGTGGTTAGTCTCGACGCGGTTCGACCGCCTGACGTTCTCGCGTACAGACTCGATACACTCGATCGGTTCTCTCAAGTAAAATTACACTTTCCAATGACCGAACGTCTCTACTATCGCAATTCCTTTCTTTACGGCTTCGACGCCGAAATCCGCTCCGTCCTCGAAACACCGCGCCCGGCTCTAATTTTGGACCGTACCGCTTTCTATCCGACGAGTGGCGGCCAGATCCATGATACTGGCTGGATCGAATCAGAAAATTCCGATCTCAAGTTCCGCGTTACCGAAGTCGCCGACACGGAGGACGGCAAGGTCGTCCACTATCTCGAAGCTCCGATAAAAGATATTCAGCCCGGAATGCGCATCCGTGGCGAGATTGACGCCGCACGCCGCCGCGATCATATGCAGCAACACTCCGCACAACACGTACTCTCCGCGGCTTTCGTCTGCCTGTTCAAGTTGCCGACCGTTTCCTTCCACATGGCCGACGATTATTGCTCCATTGATTTGCAGACCATAGATCTGCAGAAGGATGATTTGCAAAGCGATGATTTGCAGACTGCTGATTTGCGGACCAAATCGCAGACCGCCAATCCGGATACCCCCTCGCTGACTACGGACCATATAGAGGCCGCCGAACGTCTGGCCAACGAAATCGTCCTCGAAAATCGTCCCGTCGATATTCGCTTTGTCACTCGCGACGAGGCCGCGAACCTCGGCCTGCGCAAGCTTCCGCCTGCCGAGCGCGATCAGTTACGCCTCATCGACATCCGCGACTTCGATCTCTCCGCCTGCGGAGGCACTCACGTCGCCTACACTGGACAGATCGGAGCTATCCTCCTGCGCAA
>JBAVZU010000048.1:0-8738 GCA_049588915.1 Candidatus Sulfotelmatobacter sp. | reverse complement strand
ACATTACTTCATGGCCGATTTTCGGATCGTTCTCCGCATGCCATTGTTTCTCATAGGCGGCGCGCATTGCATGGGGAAATCCTGCGTCGTAGTAGCTAGGTCCGGAGTCCTTGCCCGTCTGCGGAGTGAAGCTGAGACCGAACTCAGTGACCTCAAGAATTCCCTTCGAACCTTGAATGCGGTAGGTCTCCGGCATTTCCGTGCCCAGATTGAGCCGCATGTAAACGGGAAGGTCGCCGTAATAAAAAAGCGTGGCATGGACATCGGGCATGTTGCGCCCATCTTTCCAGCGGCGGATGCCGCCCATGGACATGGCTTGCCGCGGAGCTTCATTGATATCCAACATAAACATCATGCCGCTGATCAAATGAACCAGGAGATCGCCCGCCACACCAGTGCCATACTCTTTCCAGCAACGCCAGCGCGCAAAAATATTTGGATCGAACGCTCGCTTCGGGACATTTCCCTGCCAAGTATCCCAGTCAACGGTGGACGGAGACAAGTCGGTCGGCGGCGGATATTCCCAAGCTCCCGTCGGATCGTTGCGACCCAACCATCCCTCCACCAACATAAGGTCGCCCAAGGATCCCTGGGAAACCACTTCCTTTGCCTTGGCGCAGATCAACGAACTGACGCGTTGTGAACCGATCTGGACGATCCGTCCGGTTTTCTGGGTTGCGTCAACCATTGCGATGCCATCGGCAGGACTGTGCGACATGGGCTTTTCGCAGTAGATATCCTTGCCCGCACTTACCGCATCCACCACAACCTGTCTGTGCCAGTGATCGGGAACCGCCGCCACAATACAATCAATACTTTTATTCGCGAGGAGCTCCTGGTAGCGGCGAGTCACTGGAAGGTTCGGTTTATCCGTAATCTCTCGAGCCAAGGTGTGGCGTCCATCATAGAGATCACAGGCGGCAACGCATTCCACGCCTGGCAACTCGATCGATTGGGCGAGCAATTGCGATCCCTGCATGCCGATGCCGATCATGCCGAAGTGGATCCGGTCGCTCGCAGAAACTGGACGGGGCGCAGCCAGGAGTTGTTCGGGACTCAACAAGTTGGTCTGGGCCGCCAACGACGCGCCTGCAGCGGCCGCACCGATTTCCAGAAATCTACGGCGGGAGAATCTGCTCATAAGCTCTGCTCCTCGCTTTCAGTCTTTAGCTCTTATTTCTTGAGTTTTTTAACCGCGACTTCTTTAAAAAAAACAATGTCGTTGTCGCTGTGATTCTGCAGGCCGATGTAGCCTTCGAGCGGCCGTAGACCGCGCCAGGGCTCGTAGTCAAATTTCTTTTCCGGCACGGGATCTCCTTCGGTGTAGTCCGTGACTTTCACTCCGTTTAAGACGACGACGGTGTGCGGACCATCCAGGGTGATCTCCATAGTGTTCCACTCAGGACCCGGCTTGCCGGGTTTGGCCAAAGGTTTGGTAAGCGAATACAGCGTGCCGGTAATGTGATACTCATCTTCCCCGGACGTTTCCGGATGGTTATCAATTTGCACCTCGTAACCATAGTGCACCGGCATCCATTCTTCGCGAGGCTCAATAGGAATACGAATGAAGACGCCGGAGTTATCGTTGTTGTCGCGCATCTTGTATACCACGCGAATCACACAGTTTCCGAGTTTGCCCCCTGTCCAATAGAGAAGACCCATGCCACCATGCGTGCGGATCAGGCCGTCCTCAACTGTATCGCCGCCCGGGCCAACGTGCTTCCATCCTGTCAGGTCTTTGCCATTAAACAATTGTTGCCATTCGTCCGACTGAGCTGAAAGCGCGACGGGCAACAGGACAAGCAATAAAAACGTCCACGCGCACGATTTTTTCATAAGCATTTTTAACACAGCTATAGCCGGACTGTGATCTCAGCTCTTTGATGGTGATGTCAGCGAGCGAGTTCGAGGCATGACAACTTCCCCATGGGCATATCTGAAAAATTGCGAGAAACATTTTCGCCGCGAATCGTGAAATCAGGTCGTGCTCGCTCTCAGTTCGGTGATCGCACGATACGCCTGATCGATTGCCGCATCAGTGTACGCAGAAGCGCCAGCGTCTGAATTGGCGATTGCAATTTGTCCGAAAAGCTTGCGGCCGACCACCCAGGGCTGTTCCCCCTCCTTCCACTCAGGATCAAATAGGGGATTGGCGGAGTAGGCATAGCCGTGCGCCCACCGATTTACCGTGAGGCCATCGATGTCGCGTGCGGGATCGAAGCCGCCGGCACCCAGCATCCGTCCCAACTGATCGCGCACATTGCGCTCGAAGGTGGAGAACGGCGTGCCTAACAATTCTGCTCGGCCCGCACGATGTTGATCGCGCATGGTAAGGCCGGGTTGGCACGGCGTTTTCAGCATAAAAAGCACCATGGGTTCTTCAGGCTTGGCGGGAAATGCGTAGTCGCCCAGGCTCACGGGAAAGTCGAGTGCGGTATATACGTGATAACTTCCCGGCGATTCGATGTGCCTTACCCCCAGCTTTTCAAACGATTTCCAGTTGCGGATCGCGACGTGTGTATAAACCAAGGGAGCCTTCACAAGATAAGCGAGTGCCTCCTTCTGCTTGTCCGGGAGGTCCGGACACAGGTACGGAATCATCCCGTTGTAACAAGCAAGCACACACTGCCTGGCCTTGACAGCTTGCAACTTATCTCCGCGAACATATGCCACGTGAACTTCCTTCGCCGCTCCGCCGGTTGCGTGTTTTACGTTTACGACCGTGCTGTTGAGGCGAATGCGCACGGCAGATCCGTCGCGGTCCAGGCGACTGTAGTCCGCGCGCGCCGTGACAACATCTTCCATCGTATGGCCGGGGATTGATCCCGGAATCAGAGCCCGCACCAACAAGCGCGCGATCGAAGCATTTCCATCCGGGAAGTGAAATATGTAGGGTTCTTCCTTGTCGTCATCCCCCAGGTTCATTGCCTGAAAACCGGCATAGGTGATGCCGCCGTAGTCGTCGCCCACCATGTAACACTCAATCGCCGGCACTGCATCGATCCCCACGGCAAACATGTCATGCGTATAACTTTGAAAAAATTTCAAGGCGTCGGGATGGACGTTGCAGATCTTGGTCAGGAAATCGGAGTAGCTGGTCTTCGATAGCTTTGCGATCTTCTGCTCGCGGGAAAGTCCGGGGAGGTAGTCCACCTTCTCGGTATAAACGCGCGCGATATCGCGCTGTACTTCTGCGCTCAGCGGAGTTTTTGCCAGCCACTCGGGCCAAGGCGTGGCTCCCAAACCTGGGACCAGCCGGTCTTCTCCGAAGGTTTCCTTATCGAAAAAAAATCCTGTGCCCATTTTTTTCGATGCGTACAATTTCCGGTCGTAAGCCTTGAAAAATTTGGGTGTATCGATACCCAGCTCTACCAGCAGGGCTTTCGCTTGAGCGCTGTATTTGCCCGGGCTTTCGATTGATTGCGTCCCTCCATAGCAGAGTAACATCCGGCCACCCGAGTGAAATTCATTGCGCTTGGCATGTCCGCCGAAATCATCGTGATTGTCGATCACGAGAATCCGCGCTTCTTTACCTGCGCTCTGTCGAAAAAAATAAGCGGCTGCAAGGCCGCTGATTCCGCCCCCGACCACCACCAAGTCATAGGTCTCGCCCGTCGACTGGGGTCCGCCATCACCGTCCCAAGCTTGGCCATCGCGCAGACGGTGAGCGAATGTAAATGAGCCATCATGGTTTCCGCGCATGCCGGTAAGCGCCGGGGGATAGTAGTTCGCAGCCTTCTCGGGCGCGAACGGTTCAGCATTCGTCTGCAGCGCGAATTCGGACGGCGCCAGCGCCGCCAATGCGCTGTGACTCGCCAGCACTCCGCCGATGCCCACCAACGCGCCGTTCAGGAAATCTCGCCTTGAAATTGGACATCCCATGCCCAGTTCCAAGTCCCGTTTTTCGTCAGCCATTCGAAAGTACTCCCCGAAAGAAACAATTATAAGGAACAAAGTGCCTTACGGATGATGAGCGCACACGTGAAGAATGCGCGGGACTCAGGGCCGCGATCGCCACTTATGCTGACGATCTTGCTCGTCTCGGCTTCGCTAAGCTGACTTTGTCTAACGCCTGACGCAGATCAGCGATCAGATCCTCGCAGTCTTCAATCCCTACTGAATAGCGGATGAGCGCCTCTGGAATGCCGGCCGCTGCGCGTTCTTCCCTGGTGGACTCGACATGGCTCGTGGTTGAAGGTGGACCTGCAACTGTTTCCACCGCACCCAGATTTGCCGCCAAGTTCGCGTAACGTAAACGGGGAAGAAAGTTCTTAACCGCTTCGAAACCGCCGTGGATGGCGAAGCTGAGCACACCACCAAAACCTTCCATCTGCCGGCGAGCAATTTCATGGTGCTCATGGGATTCCAGCCCCGGATAAAAAACCTTCACCACTTTAGGATGCGATTCCAAAAATCGCGCAATCTTAAGAGCGCTTTCGTTCTGTCGCGCAATCCGGAGATGAAGGGTTTTCATTCCTCGAAGAAGGAGATAGGCGGCCATTGGATCAAGGCATGCGCCGGTGATTTCACGGAAGTGATAAATCTTCGCGATCAGGTCCGCGGCTCCGCACGCCACTCCGCCGAGCGCGTCCGCGTGGCCGCCCAGAAACTTCGTTGCGCTGTGAATGACGAGATCGGCGCCGAGCTTCAGAGGTTGTTGATTCACCGGCGTGGCCAATGTGTTGTCTACGATCACCAGAGCACGTTTGCGATGGGCCGCGACAGCCAAGCGTGCCAGATCGACGACTTTCACTGTCGGGTTGGTTGGACTCTCGAGATAGACTGCCTTGCATCCTTGGGCGATGACGGCTTCGATCGCTTCGTGATCACCGGTGTCGCAGAGCACCACGTCGATGCCGAACCTTGGCAGAAACTCAACAAAGAGTTTATTCGTTCCGCCGTATGTATCCTTTATAGAAACGATCCGATCGCCGGGAGAAAGGAGTGTGAAAAGCGTATTGCTGATCGCGGCCATCCCACTTGCAAAACTGGTGGCCGCCTCAGCCGTCTCCAGATCTCGAATTTTTTCTTCGAACGCGGCGACCGTGGGATTCGTATTCCGGCTATAAATGTGACCGGCAGTTTTGCCTTGCGCAACATCAAGCCAGTGGTCTACATCCTCATATCCAAATGAAACGCTGAGGACCACCGGAATTTGCGTAGCTCCCTCCCAAGACTGGCCGCTTTCCCCGGCCCACACTGCCCGAGTACCAACTCCTGCTTGATTTTGGTCCTTCTTGCTTCGGCGCTCCAAATAGGTCTCCTTGAATTCCTGATGAGGGTGTTACGGCTGCTTCATGTGCATCGGGATTATAGATGGCGGAGCCAAGAGGAATGTTAGGCTGGTAGAGTGAAGCATCGGTTCGCTCATCTTCCCAAGCGAATTCCCCTCAAGGGAGTATCCCTCACTCGAATTTCCTTCATCCGAATCATGCTTCTGTTTCCGATCTGGATTGTTTTCAGCGCAGTCCTTCCGGCCTCTGCCGCGAACTGGGCAGTGCGCGCCCAGCCGTCACGGATGGTCAATGGCGGCCCGGTGTTGTTTCGGGTGAAGCCACCTTCGCGTCTTGCATCGCTCAGCGGAACCTGGCTGGGACATGATCTTGCCTTCAGCTACGATACCGCGAGCAAGACCTGGTTTGCACTGGCGGGTATAAGTCTGGAGACGACTCCCGGCAGTTATGCGCTTGAGCTCACGGGCGAGCCGGTGTCCGGTAAAGCACCCAGCACAAAGATTTCATTCAGCCACAAGTTCGCTGTCTCGCGGGCGAAATATCCTAAGATCGCGGTCAAACTCAGCGTGGAAGGTAAGTTCACCGAGCCCAGTCCCGAGCAGCAGCAACAGATTGCAGAAGGCCAGCAGGTCAAGAAGGATTACCTCAACCGAGTTACACCAGAGCGCGAGTGGTCAGGAGATTTCACTGCGCCGGCGGACGCTGCGATCTCTGACGTCTTCGGTTCGCAACGCGTTTTCAATGGTAAGACATCGAGTCCTCACTTGGGATTGGATTTCCGTGTGCCCAGCGGCACTCCCGTTGCCGCTATGAATGGCGGTACAGTGCTGCTCGCGCGTCCGCTGTACTTCGAAGGCAATTTCGTAGTTGTAGACCACGGGCAGGGATTTCTGACGCTCTATCTGCATTTGTCTGAATTCAAAGTAAAGGAAGGGGATCAGGTGAAACGCGGACAGATCATTGGACTCAGCGGAGGCACAGGCCGCGCCACAGGTCCGCATCTGCACGTCGCGGTGAGATGGCAGGGCACATATCTGGATCCCGCCCGCCTATTGAGCTTGCAACTGCCCTCGCCAAGCAATTAGCAGTTAGCAATTCGCCACCGCATTCGGCTTGCCCGTATTGAGGAATCGCTATTTGCGGGCTGCGGGTGGCTGGCTGCCCTACGCATTGCCTCGGGAAATTCCGCTCAGTACCCGGGGAGAAACATCGCGCAACGTTTCCTTCAGCGTATCTTTTAGCTCCAGGTTGCGAATCAAGCGGTGCAAGTAATTGGGATGTACGCCGAGCAGCCTGGCTGCGTCGGCATACCGGCCTTGCGTCTGCTCAATCGCGTCGCGAATGAGTTGCTTCTTCCGCTCCTTGACCGCCGCGTGGTACTTCGCTTCCGTCATCTCTGGCAAAGGAGTGCGCTCGAGCAGCGATTCGGGTAAATCCTCAGGCAAAATCACGTCCGATGATCCCAATACCAGTGCCCGTTCGATGGCATTCTCCAGCTCTCGCACATTGCCAGGCCAATCGTAGTTGACCATGCAAGAGAGGGCTTCGCGAGAAATCGGCCGAGGCTTCACTTTGCACTGTTTGGCATGT
This sequence comes from Candidatus Sulfotelmatobacter sp., assembly GCA_049588915.1. Taxonomy (GTDB): domain Bacteria; phylum Acidobacteriota; class Terriglobia; order Terriglobales; family Acidobacteriaceae; genus Sulfotelmatobacter. The sequence goes on along the minus strand of JBAVZU010000048.1, from coordinate 1,914 downwards.
TTCTGCACGAAGTGGCGAGCCAGGAGTGGAATATCTTCAGCGCGTTCCCGTAGTGAGGGCATGGTCAACTTCAACACAGCCAGACGGTAATAAAGATCTTTGCGAAATAGTCCGTCACCCACCGCCTGCTCCAGGTCGCAACTGGTGGCGGAAATAATGCGGATGTCGACCTTGATGGGACGAGTTCCGCCAACGCGATCAAATTCCCGCTCCTGCAATACACGAAGTAGTTTCACTTGCAGAGCCGGGGCCAGTTCGCTGACTTCATCGAGGAAAACCACGCCCGAGTCGGCAACTTCAAGTCTGCCCTTTTTCAGGCCCATGGCTCCCGTGAAGGCTCCGCGCTCGTGACCGAACAGGTCACTTTCGAGTAATGTCTCTGGAATCGCCGCGCAATTGATGGCTACAAAAGGTTTATTGGCGCGAGGACTGTTGCGGTGCAAGGCTCGTGCAGCCAGCTCCTTCCCGGTTCCGCTCTCTCCCTGAATCAAGACGGTCGAATCGGTAGCCGCCACCCGCTTCAGAAACTGATAAACCTCTTTCATGCGGACGCCCTCGCCCACCAGACTCCGATCTTGGGTGACCTCGACCGTCAGCCGCTCGTTTTCTTTTTCCAGCCACTGCAGGCGGCGCGCGTTCTCCAGCGCAATGGCAGAGATGCCGGCAATCGCAGTCACAAGTTGCAGGTGCTTCTCATCAAGATGGCTTCCGAGACTGTGGCTGTCGAGATAAATACATCCAATGACGCGTTGAAGGACGGTCAAAGGCACGCAGAGGAGCGAGCGCACTTGCGACGCTACCAGGCTTTCGACACGCCGCAAATCACCGCTGCTTGGCACATCGGAGCCGAGAATCGCAATCCCCTGCTCCAGCACCTGGCGCGCGACCGTTCGACTCACCGTCAACGCTGCCACCTGCCCTGCCTGCCGCATGCGGGCGAACGTGGAAGTGAACTGATGGCCTTCCTCATCTGCCAGCAGGATAGCGCCTCGTTCGGCCGGAACCACTTCGAAGATCAAATCCAGCAGTTGCCCTTGCAGTTCGTCAAGATCGCGAATGGCATGAATGATCTGGCTGATTTTCAACAACGCGTTGAGGTCGCGAGCGATCTGGGAGGTAGCCGGCAATTCGCGCAGCAGCCGGTCTGGCTGCAGGTAGACAACGTCCTTAGGATGAATAATTGTAGTTTCGGCAGTCTGCGAAGTCTCTTCAAACTCCACTCCGGGTGGGGATGCTGGTTGTTCATCCTCTAGCAAGAATAGAAACGAAGAATCTCCAGTGGCGATCTCGTCACCGTGCTTCAGCCCACGTTCCTGTACAGCATCTCCATTGACGAGGGTGCCGTTGCGGCTTCCGAGGTCTCGCACCTGGAAGATCCCGTGCTCATTTCGCACGACGCAATGTTTACGCGACACTGAGGGATCAGTAACCGCAATGCCGTTCGACGTTTCCCGTCCCACGGTGATTTCGCCGTCGGGTAATGGGATCGTAGAATCTTTCAAGGGCCCAGAAAGCACCACGAGTCTTGGACGCAAGGTTGCGCACCCCTGCCCCTTCTTATCACACTTTTGTGGAGTTTTGATCTTCCTGGTCAGACTGTTTCATTATCCGAACAGATAGCAACGCTATCCGAAGAGATAGCCGTCCAGGACTGTCGTAGATTAGGTCAGGTATTAGCCTGAGCCGCTCTGTATGCCTAATCTATTTTCGAACAATGACTTACATGAAATTCGACGGGAAGGCTAGAGTTCGAGATGTCTGGCATGCGGAGTGCACTGTCTCAAAGTGCGCCACTGCTCGGCAGAAAGCGACGGGGGAAGCGCTTTTTGAAGGTTTTTGCTGAGGTGCGCAAATCAGGGATCCGAAGGGCCCCCTCGTCGGATCCCTGACTCTTTGATATCCGCCTCTTAAGAT
>JBAVZU010000047.1:0-9077 GCA_049588915.1 Candidatus Sulfotelmatobacter sp. | reverse complement strand
CCCGAAGAAGGACCTGGATTTCCACCCCATCCACATCAAAGGTGAGCCACTGTCCGCCACGATTCTGCGCGAGAGGCGCTGACGATTGGCGCTCTACTACTTAGAAACGAGCGCCCTTGTCAAACTTTACGTATATGAGCCCGGCACGGAGCGACTGCTCGCCCTCACCGCCAGCGACGCGGGACATCGATTTGCTATTCTGTCCCTTGCGCAGGTTGAGTTCCGCGCGGCAATCCGGCGGCGGCAGCGGGGTGGTGAGATTCCTGATCACGTGGCCGACGAACTGGTAGATTCCTTCCGTCAGCATTCGGAGGGTAAGTTCCTTATCCAGCCGTTCTCAGACTCCTTGTTGGACGTTGCATTCGCGCTAGTCGATGGTTACGCGCTCAAAGGGTACGACGCCGTGCAGCTGGCGGGTTATCTACTCCTGCGTTCGATTTCTGGAGCGGAAGACCCGGTTTTTGTTTGCGCTGATAAGGCGTTGCTATCAGCGGCGCGGAACGAAGGCTGCCCTATCCTGGACCCAAGTTCGGGCTGACGTAAGTTCGTTCCTGGGAAAATTTAAATGGGCCGGCAACCAAGAAGCGGTGACATTCCTTGGCTATCGGCCCATTCGATCCTGAATTGGATCGGAGGTGATGTATCCATGCTAGTCCTCCTAACGAGGAAGTCAAGGGATAGTTCATTCCCGGTGACGTTTGTCTTTTACGCCTCGTCGGGCGTATATTAGGAGACTGAGAACTGTTGTGTAGTACCGGCATTTGGCGAGGCACACCAGTGGGCGCAAGCCCACTTTTTCGTTGCGGAGGACTTCGCCACATCACCGGAGACGCAAGTTATTGGATGCATGGCACTTGAGCTTGATCGCGTACGAGAGATAGCGGAGCGGGTAGCCGCCTCCAGCGGGCTGGAAGTGGTCGAGATAGAGTTTCGCGGGAGCGGCAGAGCCCGTATGCTGCGTGTGTTTTTGGATAAGCCCGGCTCGGCCGGGAGTGATCCGCTGGCAGGAGTGACGCACGGTGACTGTGCCGACTTCAGCCGGGAATTCGGCACTATCCTTGACGTCGAGGATGTGGTCCCCGACAGTTATACGCTGGAAGTCTCGTCGCCCGGTTTGGATCGAAAGCTGACGAAAGCGTCGGAATTTGAGCGATTCATCGGCAGCCGTGTGAAACTGACAACGAAGCAGCCGCTGAACAATAACCGGCACTTTGAAGGACGGCTGGAAAGCTTTCAAGACGGCCACTTAATTCTGGACATGACTGCCGCGAGTAAGAAGTCGCGAAAGAGAATGGGTGCCGCAACAGAGCGGGGCGAAAAAATCGAAATTGAATTCGCCAATGTGGAGAAGGCGAATCTAGTGCCGGAAATCTAGAGGGATTGGGTAATTGAATAATTTTGTAATTGAGTAAATTGAAAACCAAAGCTGTCGGCTTGCGTTTCAATTTCCAAATCCAGAACTTTCCAATTACCAAATGGTTTTTCTATGGCAAGTGAGCTTTACAACACGATCGACGCGTTGAGCCGCGAAAAGGGCATTGATCCGCAGATCGTTGTGACTGCGGTGGAAGATGCCATTGTCATGGCGACGCGCAAATACTACAAGACGCAGGAAAACCTGCGCGCGGAGTTGGATAAGGAAACAGGCAAGATTAATGCCTACGCGGTCAAGACCGTGGTGGAGACACCGGAGCAGGTGGAAGATCCACTGCTGCAGATCACGCTGGATGATGCGCGAAAGTCCAATCCGAACCTGGAAGTCGGTGGCGAGTTGCGGATTCCGAAGGTCACAGAAGGAATTCTGGGACGCATTGCGGCGCAACTGGCAAAGCAGGTGATCTTCCAGAAGGTGCGCGAAGCCGAGCGCGATACGGTTTACAACGAATACATTGGCCGCGTCGGCGAGGTGGTGAATGCGACAGTGAAGCGAGTGGAAGGTCCGGATGTGATCTTCGACATTGGTAAAGCGGAAGCCCGCATGCCGCGCAAGGAGCAGTCGCGCCTGGAATCCTTCGCCATTGGCGAGCGGGTGCGAGTGGTGATCGCGCGCGTGGAAAAAGCTTCGAAAGGTCCAGGAGTGGTGGTGTCGCGTGCCGTTCCGGACTTGGTGCAGCATTTGTTCCAGACGGAAGTGCCGGAGATTTATGACGGCACCGTGGTGATCCGCGCCATTGCCCGCGAAGCGGGCGAGCGCACGAAGATCGCCGTCATGTCCAAGGATAAGGATGTGGATGCCGTGGGCGCCTGCGTGGGCATGAAGGGCATGCGGGTGCAATCGATCATCCGCGAGTTGCACGGCGAAAAAATCGACATTATTGAATATCATGAAGACGCCGTAACCTTCGCCGAAAAGGCATTGCAACCGGCGAAAGTAAGTAAAGTTACCGTGGTCGATTCGGGAGGCAAGCATCTGGAAGTCGTGGTGGATGATAGCCAACTCTCGCTCGCAATCGGCAAGAAGGGCCAGAACGTTCGCCTGGCCGCGAAGTTGCTTGGCTGGAAGATCGACATCAAGAGCGAAGAAGAGAAGCGCCAGGAAGTGGAGCAGCAAATGTCGGCGATGGTGCCGCAGACAGCAACCCCGCTGGAGAGCGTGCCTGGCCTGGGCGATGGCCTGGTCGAGAAACTGAACGCGGCCGGTGTGAGCACCGTCGAGGCTTTGGCGGATATGACTCCCGAGCAGCTCGAGGCGATTGAGGGAATAGGGCCGAAGACGGTGGAAAAAATCAGTCTGGCAGTGAATAATTACTTTGCCAGCCTGGAACCGGATGCGGCCGCGGCGGAAACAGAGACGCCAGTGGAAGATGCTGCGACGCAAGCTCCCGAGGTAAGTGGCGAGGAAGTTCCTGCAGAAGCGGCAAGAACTCAAGAAGCATCCGCCAGCGAAGCTTCTGTGGAAGCGGAAGGCGAAGCGCAGGTGCAGGCACAAGCACCGCCTGAGAACGAAACGCAAGCGGAAAGTTCCGGTGAGCAGCCTGCGACGGAAGCGGAAGCCGCTCCTGAAACCAGAGAATAATCATGGCGCGCTGGCATACGTTCGAGGGCGTGGTAATGAAGATGAAGAAACTGACTCCGTGAGGTCGCAATGAAGACCTAACTACAACACGGAGAAACGAAAGGCCGGATGAGTAAGGTTCGAATTAACGATCTTGCCAGGGAACTGGAAGTAAAGAGCAGAGCCATTCTGGAAACGCTACCGCTGGTCGGGGTGACCGAGAAGAAGACGCATTCCAGTTCACTGGAGGAGCATGAGGCGGAGAAGGTACGTGTGTACATCCGTTCCGCCGCTGAGGGTTCATCGTCGTCTGCAAAATCCGGTTCTCGCCTAGTTCGTGGCGAGGAAGAAATCAAAACCAAGATTGATTTGTCGCACATCTCGCGTCCGGGAGATGTGCTGAAGGCGATTACGCAGCAGAAGGAAACGGTTGTTCCTCCCGCTCCACTGCGCCCGGCGCCTCCTGAAACCCACGCGCCAGTAGCTCCTCCTCCTGCGGAGAAGCCAGCGGCAGCACCTCCGGCCGCGGTCAGCCGGCCTACCACAGTTGCACCTCCGCCTGTTAAACCAACCGCAGAGCCGCAGCCCAGTGTCGCCACTGTACCTCCGCCCGTTCCTATTACTCCTCCGCGAGCAGCAGCGCCGCCACTTACATCGGCGCCGGCCGCGCCTTCGCCCGGAACTATGGCAGCGCCTCCAGTGCGTCCGCCGGTATCGCCTGCCGTCCCGTCGCCCTCTGCGCCAGCGCCTCCATCGATTTCTGTAAGCGCTCCGCCCGCATGCTCGACTCCGCCGAAGCCGGTTACCTCGCCAACGCCAGCTCCGCGGATGATCGTTCCGCAAACCGGGCCGCGGCCGGTTTACAAAGCGCCCGTACGGCCGGCGGCGCCTCCGCCGCCAGTACAGCCCGGAGTTCCGATCGGTGGTGCGATGCGTGCCGCTCCGGGACGTCCGGTGCCTGGCCAGCCAATTTTTCAGCGCCGTCCTCCGACGCAAGGGCCCGCTGGAGGTCCGCCGCGTCCGCCGCTTCGTCCCGGCGAGCGTCGTCCCATGCATCCCACGCGGCAAGCGCCCGCCGGGGCTCGTCCTTTGGGGGTTGGTCCTGCGCTTCCGCCTCCGGGGACCACGCGGCCTGGCAGCCGCCCGGGTGGACCGGCACGGCGTCCTGGTCAGCGCTATGTTCCGCGCGGGGTGAAGGAAGGCCCGATGAAGGGCTATACGCCGCCGCCACGCATGGTGGTGTCGAATGAGCCCCAGCCCATCACGCGCAGCATCACGATCACGGAAGGCATCAGCGTAAAGGATTTGGCGGAGAAGTTGGACATTCGTGCCAAGGATCTAATTTCGCGTCTCTTATCAAAAGGCGTATTCGCCACGATCAACCAGACCCTCGACGCGGAACTGGCAAGCGAGATGGCACGATTCTTTGGCGCCGATACAAATGTGATCACGTTTGAAGAACAGACGGCCAAAGAGGTGGATGCGGCCGCCGGCGAGGAGTCCGCGCCTGAAACCGGGATCCGTCCACCTGTCGTAACAATCATGGGACACGTCGATCACGGCAAAACCACGCTGCTGGATTCGATCCGGCTGACCAATGTGGCGGAAGGCGAAGCCGGCGGAATCACGCAGCATATAGGCGCCTACAAAGTACGGATCGCTGACAAGGAATCGCCGGCCTACGGTCGCGAGATCGTATTTCTCGATACGCCGGGTCACGAAGCTTTCACGCGTATGCGTTCGCGCGGAGCGAAAGCTACTGACATCGTCGTGTTGGTTGTCGCCGCCGACGATGGCGTGATGCCGCAAACGTTGGAGGCCATTGACCATGCCCACGCCGCAGAGGTTCCCATCATCGTGGCCGTAAACAAAATCGACAAGCCGGATGCGCTGCCTGACCGCGTGAAGAAGCAGCTCGCCGACCGCGGCCTGGTACCGGAAGAGTGGGGCGGCAAGACGGTCTTCGTAGACGTTTCGGCGAAGAAGAAAACCAATCTGAATCTGTTGATGGAAATGATCTGCCTGGTTGCGGATATCGGCGAGCTGAAGGCGACACCCGAGCGTGCGGCGACGGGCGTCGTACTCGAGGCCAAGCTGGATCGCGGACGGGGCCCGGTAGCCACGGTGCTCGTGCAGAACGGCACGTTGAACGCTGGCGATAATTTTGTGGTGGGCAACGTGTACGGCAAAGTGCGAGCGATGTTTGACGATCGCGGAGCACAGTTGAAGACAGCCCCTCCTTCCACGCCGGTGGAAATTATCGGCATGGAGGCGCTGCCTCAGGCTGGCGATCAGTTCGTGGTAGTAGCCGATCGCGATAAAGCTCGCGGCATCTCCGAATACCGCGAACAGAAATCGCGCGAAGCGGCGTTAGCTAAGAGTTCTCGCGTATCACTGGAAGGCCTGGCCGAGCAGATCAAGGCTGCAGGCACGAAAGAGCTGAACGTAATTCTAAAAGGCGACGTGCAGGGCTCGGTGGAAGTGATCACCGACTTACTCACGAGACTTTCGAACGACAAAGTGCGACTCAAGCTTTTGCGTTCGGGCGTAGGAGCGATCACGGAGACCGACGTTCTTCTGGCTTCGGCATCGAATGCGATCATCATCGGATTCAACGTGCGGCCGGAACGCAAGGCGCAGGAAATTGCCGAGCAGGAAAAAGTGGATATCCGCCTGCACTCCATCATTTACGAGCTGCAGGATGAGATCAAGCGTGCAATGACTGGGCTGCTCGAGCCCACCATCAAAGAAACGTATCAGGGCCGCGCCGAAGTGCTCAACGTTTTCCGCATCCCGAAAGTCGGGACGGTGGCTGGCTGCAGGGTGAGTGACGGATTGATCAAGCGCGATTCCGAAGTTCGCTTGCTCCGCGACAATGTTCAGGTGTTCAAGGGCAAGGTTGGATCGCTGAGGCGATTCAAGGACGATGCCAGCCAGGTCACCAACGGCATGGAGTGCGGCATTTCAATCTCGAACTACGGCGACATCAAAGTCGGCGATACGATTGAAGCTTTCGCCACCGAGCGCATAGCCGCGGAAGCAATTGCTTAGGAACAGCTTTAGCAACTGGCCTTTAGCACTTAGCCTTTGATTTGGCTATGGGCTAACTGCTGGGAGCTAAGAGCTCATGATTGCTTTTCTCACACTCGAACTTCACATCGAAGCGGCGCAATCACTCAAAGACAAACGCCAGGTTCTGCGCAGCCTGAAAGACCGTCTGCGCACCGGTTTTAACGTTTCTGTCGCCGAACTCGACGCCAGTGGTCTTTGGAATCGCGCCACCCTTGGCGTGGTCAGCGTTTCCGACTCGCGCGATTATCTAGATGGACTTATGAAGAACGTGGAGCGGCAGGCCACACGCATCGCTAACAATCACGGTGCGGAAATTGCCGACTCCTTCGTCGAGTATCTCTGAGCGACAAAATTGTCGTTCGTCCTTTGTTAATCAATCGCTCTGATTTGCACACCAATCGAATTTATCAACGACCAACGGATAGCGGCATCTTCCTATCCAATTGTTACCTCTGTACTTAACCGAATGCCACGATTGTGCGCGACAATGGCACCAGCAGGCCACACGCGCGGTGTGTTTTTCTGATATTCTCTTGCGTTTTACTTAGGAGTGCGAGGTGGAAAAGCGCGGGCTCAAGTATCATCGTGGGCGGCTAGGCGAAGCCTTGCGGGAGGAAATCGAAACGCTGGTGGAAGGTGAACTGGCGGATCCGCGCATTGGCCTGGTGGGCGTGACCGCCGTGCATGTCGCCGACGATGGCCGGTCAGCGCAGGTTCTCGTGGATGTGGACGGTGACGATCGGGAGGCGGAGCGAAGTCTTGAGGGGTTGGTCGCCGCCAAAGAATACATCAGGCATGAATTGGTGGAGCGCTTGCGGCTTAGACGCGCGCCAGAGCTTTATTTTCGTCTGGACCGCTCGGAGCGCGAAAAAGCAAGAGTGGAAGAGTTGTTGGCCCGGGCGAAGAAGAGAATGAAACCCCTCGTAAAACCAGGTACCGAAAAGGCGTAGCCAATGTTGCAGGACGTGCTTCATCAAATCGAGCAACGCGACCGTTTCGTGCTGACATCGCACGCCCGGCCGGATGGCGACGCGATCGGATCGGCGCTGGCCTGCTGCCAGGTCTTGCGCTCTCTGGGAAAACACGCCGACGTGGTGCTGCATGATGGCGTGCCGCGAATCTATCGTGCTCTGCCATTTGCTGGTGACGTGCTGCAGTCCGATCGAGTTGATGGGAATTATGAAGCGGCAATCATTCTGGAGTGCGACAGCATTCACCGCACGCGGCTCGAAGGATTGGAACACCGTTTTTTGATCAGCATCGATCATCACGTCAGCGGACGCCCTTTTGCGCACGTGAACTGGATCGATCCGCACGCCGTGGCGACAGGAGAAATGGTGTTTCGCCTGGCGCGGGAGGCGGGAGCGCCTTTCTCTCCGGAAATTGCAACCTGCCTCTACACCGCGCTCATGACGGACACAGGATCTTTCATGTTTCAGGGGACGAACGAACATACCTTCGCGCTGGCTCGCGAGCTGGCGCTTGCCGGCGCCGACCCTTCGCATTGCGCTCGCAGTATTTATTTTGCCCACTCTGTGGCCAAGATGAGGTTGCTGGGTGAGGCGTTACGCTCACTCAACACCGAAGGCAACGTTGGATGGACCTGGGTCACGCGGGCACAAATGGACCTCTGCGGAGCAAAGGAAGAGGACTGCGAAGGTTTGGTGAATTACGTTCTTTCCATCGGAGAAGTTGAAGTGGCTGCATTTTTACGCGAGCTTTCGGACGGACATTTTCGCGTCAGTCTGCGCAGCAAGGGCAAACTCGATGTGGCGCGAATCGCCGAGGGGTTTGGCGGTGGGGGTCATGCTTGCGCCAGCGGTTGCTCGGTCGACGGTCCACTGGACCATGCGGTGCGCCAAGTCCTGGATAATCTGCGTCGCGGTTCTTCCGTACAATAATGTTGAGGCATCTTTTCCCGGAGCTTGTTGACTGCTCATTTTTGATTGTTGATTGAATTGCTTCTTTTCAATCAAAAATCATCAATCAGCATTGCAAGACGCTCTCCATTCCAAATCCCAAACCTGCATGACAAATCGAACACGCACCGACGCTCTTTTGCTTTCGGGTTTTTGCGCCTTTTTATTTTTCTACGGTTTGGGGCAGTTTGGACTGGTCGGAGCCGATGAGCCTCGTTATGCGCAGGTGGCGCGCGAAATGCTGGAACGTCACGACTGGACCACGCCAGTTCTCGGCGGCCAGCCGTGGCTGGAAAAACCTCCACTTTATTACTGGCAAGCCATGGTGGCTTACCGCATCTTCGGGGTGAACGATTGGACCGCGCGCCTGCCTTCGGCGATTGATGCCACTCTCCTAGTACTGAGTCTTTATTTTTTTCTCCGAAGATTCCGGCGCGGCTTCGAGGTTGACGGCGCATTGATTGCAGCTTCATGCGCTGGGATTCTAGGCTATGCTCGTGCAGCGTCAATGGACATGGCGCTGGCTGCGGCTTTTACCATAGGCTTGCTGGGTTGGTGGGCGTGGCGTGAGAGCAAAAGAAAAATCTATCTCGCGTCATTTTATTGCTTCATGGCATTGGGAATGTTGGCAAAAGGTCCGGTCGCTCCCTTTCTGGCGTTCGTGATTATCGTATTTTATGCAGCTGCCGTTCGCGATCTTCGCCTCGTCACGAGAACGCTCTGGCTGCCGGGGATTGTTCTTTTTTGTGCCATCGCTCTGCCATGGTATTTCGCGGTGCAGATGCGCAATCCGGCATTTTTTCGCGAGTTCATTGTCGAACACAATCTCGGACGGTTCTCGCAAAATCTTTATCACCACACCGAGCCGTTTTGGTATTACCTGCCGGTCACCGCGCTCGCGTTGGTTCCGTGGACGGTTTTCACGACCGCAGCGTTGACCCAGTCCGCGCAAACATGGTGGACTGCCCGAAAAGTCTCTGGAGGGGCGTCAAATGGTTTCGAAAATCAAATAGGTATTTTCGCGTGCTGCTGGTTGATTGCGCCCATCTTATTCTTTTCCATTTCACAGTCGAAGCTCCCAGGGTACGTTC
>JBAVZU010000046.1:0-36322 GCA_049588915.1 Candidatus Sulfotelmatobacter sp. | reverse complement strand
TTCTTGTGGGCAACGCGCTGCCGTTGCGAAATATTCCTCCCGGCACGCAGATCCACAATCTGGAATTAAAGCCTGGAAAGGGCGGCCAGATGGTGCGCTCGGCCGGCGGGGCGGCACAGCTGGTCGCTAAGGAAGAAGAGTATGCGCTGGTGAAGCTGCCTTCTGGCGAGACCCGCAAGATTTCGCAGGACTGCATGGCCACGATCGGCCAGGTGGGGAATCTGGATCATGAGAACGTCACGATCGGCAAGGCGGGGCGATCCCGCTGGCTGGGGAAGCGTCCGCATAACCGCGGCGTTTCAATGAACCCAGTGGATCACCCGCATGGTGGTGGTGAAGGCAAGACGTCGGGCGGAAGGCACCCGGTGACGCCCTGGGGACAGCCGACGCGTGGTTACAAGACGCGGAACAACAAGCGGACGGATAAGTTTATTGTGAACCGGCGAAGTAAGTGACGCTTAGCGGGCGTTGGCCCGCTGGCGTCAGCCTGAGCGCTTTTTGCGAAGGATCTGACGCCGCGAGTGAAAAGCAGGTTTCTCGCTTCGCTCGGAATGACAAGATTTGGAGTAGAGCGAACTTTGGAAATGGCAAAATCAGGTTGCTGAGAACTGGCAACTGAGAACTGAGAACTGACTTTATGGCACGTTCAACCAAAAAAGGCGCGTTTGTGGATGTTTACCTGATGTCGCGGGTCGAGGGCATGAATTCGCGCAACGAGAAGAAAGTTTTGCGCACATGGTCGCGGCGCTCCACGGTGGTCCCCGAGATGGTGGGTCACACGATCGCGGTGCACAACGGCAAGAAATTCATTCCGGTGTACGTGACCGAGAATATGGTCGGACACAAGCTGGGCGAGTTCAGCTTTACGCGCAATTTCAAAGGCCACTCCATGCGGGCGGCGACAGAAGTGGCGGCGAAGCCGGCGGGGATTCCGGGAGGGCCGGGAGCGATTACGCCAGCGGCACCGCCTGCAGCGCCAAAGGCATAAGGGGGAGACGCGAATGGAATTCCGAGCGGAAATGCGTTACTTGCGAGTCTCGCCGCAGAAGGCGCGCCTGGTGTTGGAACTCATCAAAGGGCGCAAGGTGGAGGAAGCGCGGAACACGCTGTTGTTCACCAAAAAGCGCGTAGCGGAGCACGTCGGCAAGCTGTTGCAGTCGGCGCTGGATAACGCGAATTATTTGAGTACCGAGAAGAATCTGGATATCGAGCTCGACAACTTATATGTGAAAAGCGCCATTGCCAATGACGGGCCACGAATGAAGCGGATCCGTCCGGCGCCGCAGGGACGCGCGTTCCGCTATCAGCGGCGCATCTCGCACATTGAGCTGGTGCTCGCGGAGCGCGGGAACGGGACGGTGGCACACAGTTCCGGGCAGGCGCGGGCGGCATCGGCTGGTGCTCCGGCGAAGCGGCGGGCTCCGGTGGCGAAGAAGAAGCCGGCAGGCAAGACGAGCAAGAAGAAGGCGGTTGCGAAGTGAACCGCGTTTTGCGGGCATGAGCGAAGCGGGAGCCCGCAGCGGTCATCCTGAGCGTCGTTTGCAAAGGATCGGCAACAGCAGGTTCCTCACCCGCGCTTTGCGCGTGTTCGGAATGACAAGATTGAGAACTTGACCGCCCGGAGCGGCAGGATTTTAGGAGTTTGATTTAGGAGAAGCAATGGGACAAAAAGTCCATCCTTATGGTTTTCGCCTCGGCTACACCAAGCCGTGGAAGTCGCGCTGGTTTGTAGAGCGGGACTACGACAAGCTGTTGCTCGAAGACGTCAAGCTGAAGAATGAGCTGAAGGAAAAGCTCAAGTCGGCGGGCGTGAGCTCAATCGAGATCGAGCGGCCGGGCAACAAGCTGCGCATCATCATCAAGACGGCGCGTCCCGGAATCATCATTGGCCGCAAGGGCGCGGAGATCGACAAGCTGAAGGCGGATTTGCAGAAGCGCACATCGCGCGAGATGTTTGTCGATATTCAGGAAGTGCACAAGCCGGAGCTCGATGCGCAGCTGGTTTCGGAGGCAATCGCGCTGCAGCTGGAAAAGCGCGTGGGCTTCCGCCGGGCGATGCGCAAGGCGGTGGATTCGGCTCTCCGTTTCGGTTGCAAAGGGATCAAGGTCCGGGTGAGCGGACGGTTGAATGGAAATGAAATCGCCCGTTCGGAGTGGTATCTACAGGGGCGTTTGCCGCTGCACACTTTGCGCGCCGACATTGAATATGGTTTTTCGGAAGCCAGGACCACTTACGGTGTGATTGGCGTGAAGTGCTGGGTATACAAGGGTGAAATTCTTCCGACCAAGAAGAAGGAACAGCAGACGGGCGTCGGCGCGTTCTAATCGCCCAGGGTTGGCTGAGAGCTGAGAGCTAATTTATGTTGATGCCAAAGAAAGTGAAGTATCGCAAGCAGCAGCGCGGCCGTATGACCGGCAAAGCGTGGCGCGGAAGCACGCTGGCCTTCGGCGACTTCGGATTGAAGGTGCTCGAGCCAGGATGGATCACCGATCGCCAGATCGAAGCCAGCCGCGTGGCCATGACCCGCTTCGTAAAGCGCGGTGGAAAAATCTGGATCCGCGTGTTTCCGGATAAGCCGGTCACTAAGAAACCGGCTGAAACCCGTATGGGGAAGGGCAAGGGCGCGCCCGATCACTGGGTCGCGGTGGTTCGTCCGGGAAAGATTTTGTTTGAGATGGAAGGGGTCACGGTGGTGGACGCGACTGAAGCAATGCGCCTGGCGTCGCACAAGTTGCCGCTGCGCACGACTTTGGTGAAACGCGAGACGGCACACTAGATAACAGCTATCAGCTTTTAGCCTCCAGCAGAAGCGGTGGCGGGGAAAGCTGAAGGCAGAGATTTGAGAGCTATTTATGAAGGCAGACAAAGTCAGGAACTTAACCGATGACGAGCTCCTGCATCAGGGACGTGATCTTGCGGACCAGCTGTTCAAGCTGAAGTTTCAGATGAACATGGGACAGACCGAGAGTCTGAAGAAGATGCGCGGTCTTCGCAAGGATATTGCGCGCGTCAACACGATTCTGGCTGAGCGCACGCGCGCCGCGGCAACGGAGAAACGATAATGGCGGAAACCGTAACCGGGAAGGCTACACCCGAGACCGAGCATGTGCAGGGCCGGCGCAAGGAAGTTGTTGGAGAAGTTGTCGCCAACCGCATGCAGAAGACGATCGTCGTCAAGGTGACGCGCAAGAAGGCGCATCCCTTCTACGGACGCGTGGTAGCGCGCAACAAGAAATTTTATGCGCACGACGAGAAGAACGAGGCGCATGTGGGCGACGTGGTGCGGATCGAAGAAACGCGTCCGCTATCGAAGCTGAAGCGCTGGAAACTCAAAGACATTGTGCGCAAGACGGCGCTGGTGCCAGAGGTGGTACTGGAGCAGGAAGTTAAGTAGCCGTATCGAGATCCAGGAGATTGAAGCTATGGCCGTGATGATGAGAAGCATGCTGGAGGTCGCCGATAATTCCGGTGCGCGCAAGCTGCAGATGATTCTGCCGCTCGGCGGTTCGACCGGCTTGAATGCCGGCCTTGGCGACATCATCACAGCCGCCGTGAAGGAAGCTTCGCCGGATGGACAGGTTCAGAAGGGCAAAGTGGTGAAAGCGGTGATTGTGCGGACGCGCAAGGAGCATCGGCGCCGCGACGGCACCTACATTCGCTTCGACCAGAATGCCGCAGTATTGATCAACGATGCGGGCGAACCGGTGGGAACTCGCGTTTTCGGGCCGGTCGCGCGCGAGTTGCGCGACAAGAGGTTTTTGAAGATTGTTTCGCTGGCGCCGGAAGTAATTTAGCAACGAGTAGCTCGTACCGAGTACCGAGAAAGAATTCAGGAACTGGGAAATGCGAACAGCAAGCACAGTACAAAAGCGAGTCGACATCCGCCGCAACGATAACGTGAAAGTGATTACGGGGCGGGATAAGGGCAAGGAAGGGCGCGTGCTGCGCGTGTTTCCCAACGACAACAAGCTGTTGGTCGAGCACGTGATGATGGTGAAAAAGCATGTGCGACCGAATCCGCAGCGCAATATCAAGGGCGGCATCGCGGAGCAGGAAAGCCGGATTGCTCTTTCCAACGTGCAACTGGTTTGCGCGACTTGCGGTCCGGTCCGTATCGGCCATGAAGTGCGCGGCGACCGCAAGGTTCGAGTGTGTAAAAAGTGCGGAACGACGCTGGATAAATAGCTGCCAGCTTCTGGCATGTGGTGGCGATAGAGCAGCGAAGATTTGGTCTCACGCAGCGGTACACGTGGAAATCTAGTGGCAGGAAGCCAGCGCTAGTGGCTATTTTCCACAATCCGAGACCGTGAGAGGAAGTTGAAAAGCGAATGGCAAAAGAAAAAGAAAAAAAGGGTTCGAAGGATTCATCGCAGGAGCAGAAGGCTCCAGCGCAGGCCCACCATAGCGCCAAGGAGCGGCCACGGCTACGCGCGAAGTTCGAGAAAGAAGTGGCACCGGCTCTGTTGAAGGAACTGGAACTCAAGAACTCGATGGCAGTTCCGCGGCTGAACAAGATTGTTGTCAACATGGGCATGGGCGAGGCCACGCAGAATTCGAAGATTCTCGATCCGGCGGTAAACGAACTAGGCCAGATCACCGGTCAGAAGCCGATCATTACTAAGGCCAAGAAATCGATTGCGGCCTTTAAGGTCCGCGAGGGTCAGGCGATCGGAACGATGGTGACCTTGCGCGGGGACCGCATGTACGAATTTCTTGACCGGTTGGTGAATATTGTTCTACCGCGCGTGCGGGACTTTCGGGGAGTCTCCACGAAGTCGTTCGACGGCCGCGGGAACTATACGCTGGGACTGCACGACCAGCTGATTTTTCCTGAGATCTCTTACGAAAAGGTCGACAAGATGAAGGGAATGAACGTGACCATCGTGACCACGGCGGCGAACGATAACCAGGCGCGCTCGCTGTTAAAGCATCTGGGCATGCCGTTCCGCACACAATAGGTTCAAAAGTTAAGATTTTCAGGATTCAGGAAACAGATTCTTATTAAGGAATGCATGACTACCGCAAAAAGAGTTAAAGACGCGAAGATCGAAAAGAAATTTGAACTGGCGCGCGAGAAAAAAGAGAAGACGCCAAAATTCTCCACTCGCCGGCACAATCGTTGCAAACTTTGCGGACGCCCGCGCGCTTACTTGCGCAAGTTCGGCGTGTGCCGCCTGTGCTTCCGCGGCCTGGCGTTGCGCGGGGAGATTCCGGGAGTTTCGAAGTCGTCGTGGTAAGGAAGCGCGACTAGGTCCTTCGCGAGACAAAAGACTGTCTCGCTCGGGATGACAGCGGTGAATAAGGTTAGGTAGGAAGCAAGCCGCCGCAGGTTCTCCGCAAAGCGCGGAGCGAACGGGTGGCTAGAGGAGAAGCAAACGATGAGGTTGACCGATCCGGTCGCAGATATGCTGACGAGGGTGCGCAATGCGCTCCAGGCGCGGCACCAGAAGGTTGACATTCCCGCCTCCCGGCTGAAACTCGAGATTGCCCGCATTTTGAAAGAAGAGGGCTACGTCTCCAATTTCAAGGCTACCGAGGAGGAAGGCCACAAGGTCATCCGGATTTATTTGAAATACGGTGCGCACAACGAGGCCGCGATTTCGAAGGCGGAGCGCGTGTCGCGTCCCGGCTGCCGGGTTTATGTACGGCGCAGCGAGATTCCGCGCGTTCTCGGCGGTATGGGGATCAACATCCTCACCACGCCTCGAGGAGTGATGACTGGGCGCCAGGCGCGCAAAGAGGGAGTTGGCGGGGAATTGCTGTGCGAGATTTGGTAGAAAAGCAGCTGTCAGCTGTCAGCCGTGAGCCTTCAGCAAGGCGCTGCGGCTGCGAAGAAGCTGAACGCTGAGAGCTCAAAACTTATGTCACGAATTGGAAAAAAGCCGATCCCGATCCCCAAAGAGGTGACGGTCAAAATTGAAGGCAACACGGTGCTGGTACAGGGGCCGAAGGGCAAACTGGACACCGCTCTGCCGGCGGGAATCGTTGTCGAACAGAAAGACGGGCACTTGGTTGCGGTTCGCGAAAACGATTCCCAGGCGGCGGTTCACGGGCTGGCGCGAGCCCTGGTGAACAATGCTGTAGAAGGCGTCACCAAGGGTTGGACGCGCGAACTGGAAATAGTAGGTATCGGGTATCGCGCCGAGATGAAGGGTAAAGGGATGATAGTGTTCAATCTCGGTTACTCGCATCCCATCGAGTATCCATTGCCCACTGGCGTTGACGCTACCGTCGATCCCAAGCAGACGAAGATCGCGCTGACCGGAATTGACCGGCAACAGGTCGGTCAGGTTGCGGCCGAAATGCGGTCTCTGCGTCCCCCCGATCCGTACAAGAACAAGGGCGTACGTTATGCCGGCGAAAGATTGAAGAAGAAGGTAGGTAAGACGGGAGCTAAGTGATCGCGTTTTGACGGGCGTCCGAGCCGGTCGCGATCATCCTGAGCGAAGCGAAGGATCTCTTGCACGGTGAGAGATGCCAATGACTGAAGGATAACGAGCAATGCTGACGAGAATTTCGAAGAATCAGAAGCGCGGGCACGTGCACGACCGCATCCGTAAAAAGATGCAGGGTACGGCGGAGCGTCCGCGATTGAATGTGTATCGTTCCTTGAATCATATTTACGTGCAGGTGATCGATGATCTGCACGGGGCCACCCTAGTGTCAGCCAGTTCGGCGGAAGGCAAAAAAGAAGGCCGGCGCAGCGGCGGCAATGTGGCAGCCGCGAAAGATGTGGGCAAGATGATCGCCGAGCGCGCGAAGGCCAAGGGTGTAAGCAAGGTTGTGTTTGATCGCGGCGGTTACATCTATCACGGGCGCGTGAAGGCGCTGGCAGATGCCGCCCGCGAAGCGGGATTGCAATTCTAAAAGCAGCTTCTAGCTTCTAGCTGCCAGCTAACCCAGTTCGAATTGGGTGGCCAGAAGCCGGGAGCCAGGAGCTAGAACCCAGGTTTAATAATGCCAACAGTGATTAAAAAGCTCGATGCAAATTCCTTTCAGTTGAAGGATCAGGTTGTAGCCATCAACCGCGTCACCAAAGTGGTGAAGGGCGGCAAGAATCTTTCGTTCGCCGCACTCGTTGTGGTCGGCGATCCGTCGGCGGCGGTGGTGGGACACGGCGCGGGCAAGGCGAAGGAAGTTCCGCAGGCCATTCGCAAGGCCATCGAGTCGGCGAAGAAAAATTTGATCAAAGTCAATCTGACGCAGACGAGTATTCCTCATCTGGTGCTGGGACGCTACGGTGCAGGGAAAGTTTTGCTGAAGCCCGCCCCGGAGGGCACGGGAGTGATCGCGGGCGGTGCGGTGCGCGCGGTGATGACGTCGGTAGGGATCCAGAACGTTCTGACCAAGTCGATCGGCACCACCAATCCCCATAACGTCATCAAGGCCACATTCGCCGCTCTGAGGAGCTTGAAGAGCCGCGAGAGCGTGGCTGCCATGCGTGGCAAGTCGATGCAAGAGATTTAGGTTTCGAGGATCAGGATGACGACGAAAAAACCCAAGGCGGTTAGCGGAAAGATTCACCTGAAGTGGGTGCGCTCCGCGATTTGTACTCCGGTGAAGCATAAGCTGGTGGTGAAGGGACTGGGGTTCACCCGGTTGAATCAGGTGATCGAGCGTCCGGACAATGCGGCGATTCGCGGCATGGTGGCGAAGATTCCGCATCTGGTTGAGATTTTGCAGGAGTAGGCGGCGAACATGAATCTATCCAACATTCGAGCACCGAAGAAGGCGACAGAAAAACGCAAGCGCGTAGGGCGCGGCATGGGCTCCGGCATGGGCAAGACCTCTACTCGCGGACACAAGGGCCAGCGCTCGCGCACGGGCATGCGCCTGATCCGCGGCTTCGAGGGTGGCCAGATGCCGCTGCATCGCCGCATGCCGAAGCGTGGCTTCACCAACATTTTTCGTAAG
This sequence comes from Candidatus Sulfotelmatobacter sp., assembly GCA_049588915.1. Lineage (GTDB taxonomy): Bacteria > Acidobacteriota > Terriglobia > Terriglobales > Acidobacteriaceae > Sulfotelmatobacter. The sequence goes on along the minus strand of JBAVZU010000046.1, from coordinate 28,407 downwards.
GAGTTCAATATCGTCAGCCTCGAACGGCTGATTGCGCTGGGCGACCAACTGCACGCCGCGCCCATCACTCCGGAGGTTCTTCGCGAGGCGGGAGTGATCAAGACGAAGCATCCAGTGAAAATTCTCGGGGATGGCGAATTGACGATCGCGATCACGGTACACGCACACAAATTTTCCAAATCGGCGCAGGAAAAAATTACGAAGGCAGGCGGCAAGGTTGAGGTCTTGCAGTAATGTTTGAGAAGCTGGCGAATATCTTTCGCATCCCCGACCTGCGCAAGCGGGTTCTGTTTACTCTGGCCATGCTTGCCATCTACCGCCTGGGCGGGCATCTTCCCACGCCTGGCGTTAACTTTCTTAAGCTCGAAGAGGCTTTCAAGCAAAACGCGGGGTCGCTTCTGGGTTTCGTGGATCTGTTTTCCGGGGGCAACCTGCGCCGCATGACCATCTTCGCCCTGGGCATCATGCCGTATATTACGGCGTCAATCATTTTGCAGCTTTTGACCGTGGTGTATGAGCCGCTGGCTAAATTGCAAAAAGAGGGCGAACTGGGACGCAAGAAAATTACCCAATGGACGCGTTACATCACGGTCATCCTCAGCGCGGTGCAATCGTTCGGCATCGCCATCGGCCTGGAAAAAGCGGGCGATTTCGTCCTTCATCCTGGTCCCACATTCATCTTGATGACCATGCTGACCCTGACGACAGGCAGCGCATTCGTGATGTGGCTGGGCGAACAGATTACAGACCGAGGAATCGGCAATGGCATGTCACTGCTGATCTTCGCCGGCATTGTAGTGGGTCTGCCGCGCGGCGTACAGGATCTGTTGGAAAAGGCTAAGAATGGCACATGGGGAGCCATTACGCCGGTCTTGATGGCCGGCCTGATCATTTTCATGATCGCCGTGGTGGCGTTCATCGTTTACGTGGAACGCTGTGAACGGCGAATTCCGGTGCAGTACGCCAAGCGCGTCGTGGGACGTAAAGTCATGGGCGGGCAATCAACCCATCTTCCCTTGCGGGTGAACGCAGGCGGCGTTATGCCGGTGATCTTTGCGTCTTCGATTCTTACGTTGCCGCAGACGATCGGCTACGGCTTGCGCAACAGCCGCTACTTTGGCGATTTGATCCGCATGCTGGGATGGGGCGAACCGCTCTACACTGTGCTATATGCGGTCGGAATTATTTTCTTCGCCTACTTTTACGTATCGATCGTATTCAATCCCAGCGAAGTTGCCGACAACATGCGGAAGTATGGCGGTTTTATTCCTGGCATTCGTCCAGGGAAGCGCACCGCCGACTACATTAACGAAGTTCTGACCCGCATTACACTGGTCGGCGCGCTGTATTTGATCATCATTTCCTTCATTCCGGAGTGGATGATCACCGGTATTCACTTGAACCACTTGCCGTTCTGGCTGGGAGGAACTCTGTTTGAGAGGCTTCCGGTTTGGGTAACCAATGGTTTAGGCGTGAATTTCTACTTTGGTGGAACCTCGCTGTTGATCGTGGTCGGAGTAGCGATGGACACGGTTACACAGGTGGAAGCTCAGCTCATTATGCGGCATTACGATGGGTTCACGCCGCGTAGCGGTCGGATTCGAGGTCGTCGCAACTGGTCGTAGATCAACTGTCAGCGGCGAGTGGGAGAAATTTTGGGGTTGCTGCACCTGGTCGGTCTAGTGGAAGGCCACCGGGAACACTGTTCGGGAGGCTTTGGCCAACTCGATGGCGCAGGAGACCTCATTTAATCTAGGTCCAGTGGTATTGCTCGGTCCGCCGGGGGCAGGTAAGGGAACTCAGGCGAAGCGAATCATGGAGCACTATCACGTGCCGCAGGTCTCCACCGGGGACATTTTGCGGTGCAACGTCGCGCAGGGTACGGAGCTGGGTCGCGCGGCCAAGGCTGTGATGGCTCGGGGCGAGTTGGTTTCTGACGATCTGGTTTGCGAGATGGTTCGGCGAAGGCTGGAAGAGCCAGATTGCAAACGTGGTTATATCCTGGATGGTTTTCCGAGGACTGCGGCACAAGCCGGATGGCTTGATGCTTTGCTTGAGGACCAGCTCTTTGACAACCCGCGCCCTACTCGGGCCTGGCCAATTGTGATCCGGCTGGATGTGGATTATAATCAGCTTTTGCTCCGGATCACTGGACGCCGTTCTTGTCCCACCTGTGGGCGGATCTATAACGTCCACTTTCAGCCAGCACTGGTCGATGAAATTTGCGACCTGGATGGATCGAAGCTGGTGCCCCGCAATGACGACCGGTTGGAGGTAATTCAGCCCCGTTTGGCGGCCTACCAGGAGCAGACTCGCCCTGTGGCTGATTATTATCAGCGGACTGGAAGGCTGATCTCGATCAATGGAGATCAGCCGATGGATGCTGTGACCGCGCAAATTTTTGGGATCCTTGAAGATCATCACGCTTGAAGATGGCGATTGTTTGCAAATCAACGGCTGAGATTGAACGAATGCGTCAGAGCGGCCACATTGTGCGCCAGGTTCTCGACCATGTGCGCACGATTGTGAAGCCGGGCGTCACGACGATGGACCTGGAAACCGCCGCCGAAAAGAAGATTGCCGAACTCGGGGCGAAGCCGGCGTTCAAGGGTTACTACGATTATCCTTGCGTGCTGTGCACGTCTGTGAATGAAGAGATTGTCCACGGCATCCCTTCCGAGAAGCGGATGCTGAAGGAAGGCGACATTGTTTCGATCGATTGCGGAGTCGTGCTGGATGGTTATTATGGCGACGCCGCGATTACCGTCCCGGTTAGCGACACGGTGAAGCCGGAGTTACGCAAGTTGTTAACGGTGACTGAAGAGTCGCTTTACCGCGGCATTGATCAGGCCCGCATCGGCAATTCGGTAGGCGATGTGGGAGCGGCTGTGCAGGAGCATGTGGAGGCGGCGGGTTTCAGCGTGGTACGCGAATTTGTCGGACATGGCATTGGCACGCACTTGCACGAAGAACCTCAGGTGCCGAACTACGGCGCGCGTGGTCACGGTGCGAAGTTGCGCGAGGGCATGGTCATCGCCATCGAGCCCATGGTGAATTTTGGGAAGCCTGAGACGCGCGTGCTGGGCGACAAGTGGACGGCCGTTACCGCCGATGGCAGTTTCAGCGCCCACTTTGAACATTGTGTAGCAGTGACCAAAGATGGGCCGGTGATTTTGACGAAATGAGCTCCTGGCTTCTAGCCGGCGCGAGCGGGTTGGCTAGAAGCCAGGAGCTACAAGCTAGGAGCGAATGAGTAAAGAAGACGCGATTGAAGTGATGGCGGTGGTCCTGGAACCTCTGCCGAACGCCATGTTCAAGGTGGAACTGGAGAACAAGCATCAAGTGCTGGCGCACGTGTCTGGCAAGATGCGCAAAAATTTTATTCGAATTCTGCCGGGTGACAAGGTTGCAGTGGAGCTTTCGCCTTACGACCTGAATCGCGGACGCATTGTTTATCGCTATAAATGACGCCGTCTAGCGGGCGTGAGGGAAGCGGGACCCGCTGGCGTCATCCTGAGCGTTCTTTGCGAAGGATCTGGCGAGCTTCGAAGAGGTTGAACAGTTATGAAAGTACGAGCGTCGGTTAAAAAAATTTGCGACAAGTGCAAGGTCATTCATCGCAAGGGTGTAGTGCGAGTGATCTGCGTCAACACGAAACATAAACAGCGCCAGGGATAGGCAGCTTCTAGCCACTAGCTAGAAGCGAAGCCGGAAAGCTGATGTCGGAGGCATAAAGAACTATGGCACGTATTGCAGGCGTCGACTTACCGCGCCAGAAGCACATCAACATCGCGCTGACTTACATCTATGGCATCGGGCATCCGCGCGCCGGGGCGATTCTTGATGAGGCCAAAGTGGACCCTATGAAGAAGGTTCAGGACCTTAACGAGGAAGAGGTCAATCGCATCCGCACCGTGATTGAGCAGCAGGGGATGGTCGAGGGCGATCTGCGCAAGGAAGTCTCGATGAACATCAAACGGCTCATCGAAATCGGCTCCTATCGCGGATTCCGCCATCGCCGCAACTTGCCGGTCCGTGGACAGCGAACGCACACTAACGCGCGCACTCGTAAGGGGCCGCGTAAGGGAACGGTATCAACGAAGAAGAAGGCGACGTCGAAGACGTAAAGCCAGTTTTCAGTTTTCAGTTCTCGGTTCTCAGTTAGAACCGGGATTACTGGGAACTGGGAACTGAGAACCGAGACTGATTTATGGCGAAAGCAGCAGCGGGCGGCGCAGCCGCTCCCGACAAAAAAGGCAAGAAGAAGACATTCAAGAAGAAGGAGCGCAAGCACGTTCCGCACGGGCTGTGCTATGTGCAAGCTTCTTTCAACAACACTATCGTGACCATCACAGACATGAACGGAAACGTTCTGTCGTGGAAGAGTTCGGGATCGCTCGGCTTCCGCGGATCGCGTAAAGGTACGCCGTTCGCCGCTCAACAAGCGGCTTCGAACGCGGCGAACATGGCGCGCGATCACGGTGTGCGTAGCGTGGATGTTCGCGTCAGCGGCCCCGGTTCGGGCCGCGAGTCAGCGGTGCGCGCTTTGGCATCGTCCGGTATTGAAGTGCGCTCCATTCGCGACGTGACGCCGATTCCGCACAACGGATGCCGTCCGCCGAAGAGAAGGCGAGTCTGAGGCGCAGATAGAGATTCCTCGCTTCACTCGGAATGACAAGCGAGAAAACATTGATTTTTGTCCGGGACGAAGGGTGAAGCCAAACCCGTAAACCGGTCATCTAAAAGGAGAATAAACTTGGCTCGTTATACCGATGCAGTATGCCGTCTATGCCGCCGCGAGGGCATGAAGCTGTTCCTCAAGGGCTCGAAGTGTTTTAGCGATAAGTGCCCCATCGAAAAGCGCAACTTCGCTCCCGGACAACACGGAAAAGACCGCAAGGCCAAGATTGTTGGCTACGGCCTGCAGTTGCGCGAGAAGCAGAAAGCGAAGCGCATTTATTTCACCCTGGAAGGCCAGTTTCGCAACTACTTCGAGAAAGCCGCACGCACACGCGGAGTAACCGGTGAGCTGCTTTTGCAGCAGCTCGAACGGCGTCTCGACAACGTAGTCTTCCGGCTTGGATTTGCGCAATCACGACGCCAGGCGCGGCAGTTGGTGCGCCACGGACACGTAGCCGTCAACAACCGCAAAGTCAACATTCCTTCCTATGAAGTGAGTGCGGGGGAGGAAATTTCCATTCGAGAGAACAGCAAGAAACTCGCGGTCCTCGAACTGGCTAAGGAATTTGCCAGCCATGGCACGTTGCCCAACTGGCTGGAAGTGAATCGCGACAATTACACCGCGCGGGTGCTTTCATTGCCGAAGCGCGAAGATATTCAGCTGCCGGTGAACGAGCAGCTGATCGTTGAACTTTATAGCAAGTAACGAAGTTGTGGTCCATATTTCGAGCCAGATCAGCCTGTCCTGGCGCTTGACCTGAGTCCGGACCGATTCAGGGAGCCAGAACTGAGCCAAACGGCCGAAGGAGAAACGAATGCTTTGGAGAGGTTTTCAAAAACCAAAACGTCTTGCAGTTGACACTTCCACCCTTACCGACAAGTACGGAATTTTCTGGGCGCAGCCGTTTGAGCGCGGCTTTGGCACCACAGTGGGGAACGCTCTGCGGCGGGTGCTGCTCAGCTCGATTGAAGGCGCGGCCGTTACTGCCGTCAAGATGGAAGGCGTGCTTCACGAATTCCAGTCCATCCCCGGCGTGGTGGAAGATGCGACCGACATCATTCTCAACCTGAAACAAGTTCCCTTCAAGCTTAGCGGGGATGCGCCGAAGGCGATTTACCTTCGCGCTGATCAACCGGGCGTAGTTACCAGCGGCATGATTGAGGCCGACGGCGATGTCGAAGTGCTCGACAAGGACGTTTACATAGCCACCGTAAGCGAAGGCGGCAAACTCGATATGGAAATGCGGCTGAAGCGCGGCCGCGGATACACTTCCGCCGACAAGAATTTCGACGAAGATCTCGGTATCGGATTCATTCCCATCGATTCCGTACACTCGCCAGTGCGTAAGTGCAACTACACGGTAGAGGCCGCGCGTCTTGGCCAGATTACAGACTACGACAAGCTGACTCTGGAAGTGTGGACCAACGGTTCGATCACGCCCGCCGACGCCATTGGATTGGCCGCGAAGCTGATGAAGGACCACATGAACATCTTCATCAACTTCGAGGAAGAAATCGAGACTGGCACTTCTTCCTCGGACGACCGGAAGCCGGAGATTCACAACGAGAATCTGAACCGATCCGTTGAGGAGCTCGAACTTTCCGTGCGCAGCTATAACTGCCTGAAGAACGCGAACATTCAGACCATCGGCGAGCTGGTGCAGAAGACTGAGTCCGAAATGCTCAAGACCAAGAACTTCGGCCGCAAGTCGCTGAATGAAATCAAGGAGATTCTTTCCACGATGGGTCTGAGCCTGGGTATGAAGATTGACGAGCACGGGAATGCCGTACCCGGACCAACTTCAAATATGGTTCTGCCAGCTTCAGCTTACGGGCCGGACGACCAGCTATAAGAAAAAGTTTCTGGTTTCCCATTTTCTGTGTGCGACGCGGTTTCCGCGATACGTCTTTGAGTAGAAACTGGAAACTAGAAGCCGGAAACTCAAGACAGGGGTTTGCTTCCATGCGTCACAAAGTAGCAGGCTACAAACTCGGACGGAACACATCGCACCGGCGCTCGCTGCTGCGCAACCTCGTCACTTCGGTAATTGTGGAAGAGCGCGTCGAGACGACCGTTCCCAAGGCGAAGGCGGCGCGTCCGCTGGTCGAGAAGATGATCACACTCGGCAAGCGCGGCGACCTGGCGGCTCGACGTCTGGCTGCGGCGTATCTCATGACCGATGCCGCGGTGGTCAAGTTATTTGACACCATCGGTCCGCGCTTCGGTGATCGCAACGGCGGATACTTGCGAATCGTCCGCACCGGATGGAACAAGGGCGACGGCGCGGACAAAGCGTTTCTTGAATTGCTAGGCAGCGAAAAGGTGCTGGACGAAAAGCGCGAGAAGCGCGCCGAAGCCCGCGCCAAGAAGGCCGCCGAAACCAGGAAGGCCATGGAAGATGCCGAGGCGCAGGCTGCTCACGACGGCGGCGTCGAGCCGGTGAAGGAAGAGAAGGAAACAGAAAAATAAGCACTTGTTCAGTTGTTCAAGTTGTCCTCCCCTGTAATGAGGCGCGGTTTTGTACCGCGCCTTTCTTTTTGCGGCGTGGTCCTTCCGCGGCGGTACATGTCCGCTTGCGCCTGCCGCAGGTAATCTTGCGGGAAGTTGCCATCCCGATAAACTTTCTCTCACGATGGGCTTTACCCGCACACAGATCGCCATTGCTTTTGGCGCTGGCGCGCTTCTGGTCTTCGGATTTCTTGGTTACATCTGGTGGCTGAGCAATCAGGGACCGGTGCTAGCGCGTTCCGACGACCATGATTCGCTCAGCGGTCTGCCGGTCAGTATCCGGTTAAATCCGCTCCGCGATCGCACCATTGAACACAGTGCTAACAAATTTCTGCATGAGTTGCGCGCGGGCCACTGCGACCAGTTGCTCTTTCAGTGGGAGCATGACTACCGCAGCACGTATGCTCACTTCATCTGCGACTCCGAAGCCCAGCACCCGTTGCTTTCCTGGGAACTGGCGGAGTGGGAGAGCGCACCGCCCTTAACCATCCTTCATTACCGCGGCAAGCGGCGTTACGGCACCGGGCAGCCTGGGACGTATCAGGAACTATTCACGGTTACTACCGAAAACAAGAATGGCCAGTGGGTGGTGACGAAGTACGACGCGATGTACTGAAGGCATTTCTCATTGTCAGTCACGATGCCTAAATCTGAGCAAGATCTTAGATTTTCCGCCTGTCTCTGTGCCTCCGTTTTTCCGTGGTAAAAATAGCTAATGCCCTCGCCTCCCGAGCATGAGCCTTCCGCTGCTCGCAACATCTACGCTTTCGGCATCACGTCTTTTCTGAACGATACCGCCACGGAGATGGCGTATTGGGTGTTGCCCGCGTTCCTGGCGACGCTCGGCGCAGGGCCGGCACAGCTAGGATTGATCGAGGGCATCGCGGAAAGTGTCGCGTCATTCTCCCAGCTGTTTTCCGGATATCTCGCCGACCACATTCGCCATCGCAAGCCACTCGTAGTCGCGGGATATTTTGTGGCAAACGCAGTGAAACCGCTGCTCGCCGTCGTCACAGCGTGGCCGCAGATTTTACTGATTCGCTTTAGCGACCGGCTCTCAAAAGGATTTCGCTCCGCTCCGCGCGACGTGATGGTTGCCGAGTCCATACCGAAGAATCGGCTGGGCTCCGCTTACGGATTGATTCAATCGATGGATTCCGCGGGGGCCATCGCCGGACCTCTTATCGCACTGGCCTTGCTCTCGCGATTTGGGATCCGGAAAGTGTTTTGGGCAGCGGCAATCCCAGGAGTGTTATGCGTGCTGGTCGCGTTGCTGGGAATCCAAGAGACGAAGCGCCGTAATCAAAATTCTTCTCGCATCATAGAAGAAGAACCAGAAGCGAAACAAAAGAAGGTCTCCTTCCTAGCATCCACCAACGGGGGGAACTACAAGCTTCCTGCCAGTTTCTATTTCGTCCTGTGCGCAGTCCTGCTTTTCTCCCTTGGAAATTCGAGTGACATGTTTCTGGTGTTGCGGGCGCAGAATGTCGGAATCCGCGTGGCTCTCGCGCCTCTGTTGGGGCTCGTTTTCAATATCACCTATACATTGGGTTCTTGGCCTGCCGGGTGGTTGAGCGATCATGTTTCACGCCGATTCGTAGCCTCTATCGGATATGTGATTTTTGCCGTGGTCTATTTCTTATTTGGACGCGCACCTTCGACGTTAGCGATCTGGATTGCGATGGCCGTCTATGGACTTTACTATGCCCTCACGCAACCTGTGCTGAAGGCTCTTGTGGTTGAGACCGTTGGCGAACGGGTACGCGGACGGGCGCTGGGTATTTATTTTTTCGCCACCAGCGCGGCGACGTTATCTGCGAGCTTGATCACTGGCGAACTGTGGAAGCATTACGGCGCGCCTGTCCCGTTTTATTTCTCGGCCGTATTAGCCGCAATCTCCTCGGTGTTACTGCTGATGAAAGGGCGTGCAGCGACTACGTAGAGAGACTGCTCGACCGCAGGGTTCGTCTGGCGAAAATCCATTTTGCCCAGAGAAACAAAATGATCTGTGCGCCCACTCCCGCGCAAGTGTCCAGCACCACATCCTGCCAGCGCCCCGTGCGCGAGGGGATAAAGCTCTGGTGCCATTCGTCAAGGCTGGCGACGAAGGCTGTCATCAGCACTGCAATGCCGGCCCAGCGCAAGGTCCACCGAGGATTTCCCTGTGCCGGGAAAGTCTCACGCCATGCGCGAAATGCTAGGATGCTCAGGACGGCGTAGCCGACGACGTGCCCGCTTTTGCGAATGTAGAAATGCCAGAATTCGAAGTGCCGGTAGTCCATTCCGAACAAGTAATGCAGGATAGGGTACAAAATCCGGCTGGTGTTACTGGACGAAGCGAGGGCGGTGGATTCTATGGCGATAACGATCAGCCACAGAATGGCGGCGATCCATGCCTTCAGGAGATTGAGACGGTGTGAGTTCAAACGCGGCCGTTACTCGATGGCATAGTTCGGAGCCTCGCGAGTGATCATCACGTCGTGCACATGGCTCTCGCGGAGTCCAGCGCCGCTGATGCGTATGAAACGCGTTTTCTGCAGGAGTTCAGAGATGGTAGAACAACCGCAATATCCCATACCCGATTTCAATCCGCCCACCATCTGATAAACGATCATGGCAACCGAGCCGCGATAGGGCACGCGTCCCTCGATGCCTTCGGGAACAAGCTTGCCCAGGCGATTGGAATCTCCATCATTCGCCGACGCTGCCGCAGAGGAATCCCCTTCCATATTTTGAAAATAACGTTCGCTGGAGCCTTGCGCCATCGCGCCGATCGATCCCATGCCGCGATAGGACTTGAAGGAACGCCCTTGATACAGAATCAACTCGCCGGGGCTTTCATCCGTGCCGGCAAAAAGTGACCCGATCATCACGGCACTCGCGCCCGCAGCCAGCGCCTTGGTGATGTCGCCAGAGTACTTGATGCCGCCGTCCGCAATGATGGGCACGCCGGCATCTTTGGTGGCGCGGTAGGCCTCGGCGATCGCGGTAATCTGCGGCACGCCGGCGCCGGTCACCACACGGGTGGTGCAGATGGAACCCGGGCCGATGCCGACCTTTATGCCATCGGCTCCAGCGCGCGCGAGTTCGCAGGCGCCGTCGAACGTGGCCACATTGCCGGCCAACAACTCCAGGTCAGGCAGTTTTGATTTCACCAGCTTTACCGCGTCCAGAACTCTGCTGGAGTGGCCGTGGGCGCTGTCGACGGCGATTACGTCGACTTTGGCCTCGGCCAATTCCTGTGCTCTCTCGAGAAAATCTCCAGTGGCCCCGATGGCGGCGCCAACACGAAGACGTCCCTGAGAGTCTTTAGCAGCGTTAGGATATTTCAGTTTTTTCTGAATGTCTTTTACTGTTATCAATCCCTTGAGATTGTATTTGTCGTCGACGACGAGAAGTTTTTCGACCCGATGCTCATGGAGAATTTCTTCGGCATCTTCCAGAGTGGTTCCCACCGGAACCGTTATCAGATTTTTCTTGGTCATCACGCGATCGATGGGGATATCAAAGCGGCTCTCGAAGCGGAGGTCGCGGTTGGTAAGAATGCCGACCAGACGTCCGTGCTCGGTGATGGGCACACCTGAGATTTTGTACTTGCGCATGACTTCCAGCGCGTCGCTCACCTTATCCGTAGGCGACATGGTTACCGGATCAACAATCATGCCGCTTTCCGAACGCTTCACTTTATCGACTTCATTGGCCTGCTGCTCGATGGTGAGATTGCGGTGAATGATGCCCAGCCCGCCCTGTTGTGCCAGCGCAATGGCCATGTGCGATTCAGTGACCGTATCCATAGCGGAACTGACGATGGGAATATTCAGGCGGATGTTACGAGTCAATTGCGTTTGAGTGCTAACGGTCGCGGGAATCACATCGGAGCGGGCAGGCAAGAGAAGCACGTCGTCAAAGGTGAGAGCTTCGGGAACCGGAAAATGTATCATAGATTATTGGGAATTCTCCCAGCCTGGGTAAATCTTTATTCTAGAGAGAACGTGGCGATTCAGGCAAATTTGGATTTCGCAGCCTGAGTAGATGCGGCATAGTGAGCCTCGCCGACAACTTTCGGCGGAGAGACGGAGATTTCTGCTCACGTGAAGAAAAGCGCGCGCTGTCGGAATGACAACGCGTCACACCGAATCGACAGCGCGTCGTATGGGATCACGACAAAGCGTTGTGACGGATCAAGCGCTTGATATCATGCTTGTCTTAATGGAGCAGCTTATGCGCAGTCTTCTTCTCTCCTACCTTCTGGCGCTGTCAACGCTCATGGCGGCACAGCAGTACGACCTGGTTCTTGAAGGTGGCCGAGTTATGGATCCGGAGACCGGTCTGGACGCGGTACGCAATGTCGGCATTCGAGACGGGAAGATTGCTTGCATCTCATCGGAGGCGCTCAGTGGACGGCGCGTGGTTGATGTTGTTGGACTGGTGGTTGCTCCAGGCTTTATTGATCTTCACCAGCATGGACAGGATATGCCGAGCCAACGGGTCAAGGCCCTTGACGGTGTGACCACGGCACTCGAACTGGAAATCGGGACGCCCGATGTCGCGCAGTTCCTGAAATCAAAAGAAGGCCATTCGCTGATTCACTACGGCACGTCGGCCAGCCATGTAGCGGCGCGGGCTCAGGTTTTCGGCGCGCCGTTGCCTGCGGGAGAAATTTTGCCCAAGAGCGGTCTGGCAACGGATCAGCCCGCCACGGCCGAACAAATCGAAGCGATCCAGCAGCGTTTACGGGCGGAGCTTGACGCGGGCGCGTTGGCCATTGGGATGGGCATTCAATATACCCCTGGCGCGACGCGGCTGGAAGTGATTGACATGTTCCGGCTGGCTGCGGAAAGAAAATTGCCGGTCTACACCCACATGCGCAGCGCCGGGCGCGTGGAGCCGGGCTCGGCGATTGAAGCGGTGAGCGAAGTGATTGGAGCGGCCGCGATCACGGGCGCTTCATTGCATATCGTTCACATCAACAGTACCTGCTTGCGAGATTCGCTGGAATGTCTGTCTATGGTGGAGGGTGCGCGCGCCCGCGGCCTGGATGTGACTACCGAAGCCTACCCCTACATCGCGGGTATGACGGCCATCAACTCGGCTCTTTTTAATCCGGGCTGGCGCGAAAAACTGGGAATCGACTACGGCGATCTCGTGCTTCCCGATACTGGCGAGCATCTCACCAAAAAGCGTTTTGACGAACTGCATAATTCCAGCACGACGCGCTGGGTGCTGATTTTTGCCAACACTCAGGAGATTGTTGACAAGGTGATTCCTCATCCGCTGGTGATGATCGCCAGTGACGGTGCTGAGGGCCATCCCCGGAACGCCGGAACTTATTCGCGAGTACTCGCACAATACGTCCGCGAAAAGGGGACGATCACCCTGATGGATGCGATCCGCAAGATGAGTCTCATGCCGGCAGAGATGCTGGAGCGCTCTACACCGGAGGCGCGAAAGAAAGGAAGATTGCAGGAGGGGGCCGACGCCGACATTGTGGTCTTTGATGCAAACACAATCACAGACCGCTCCACTTTTCAGAAGCCAATGGAACCAAGCGTGGGTGTTCGCTATCTAGTGGTGGGAGGAACGGTGGTGGTCGACGAAGGCAAGCTTGTGCCAAACGTTTTTCCGGGACGAGCGGTTCTGGGACCGGGCAAGCTTGGTTTCAGCAGGGACCGCTGAGCAAGTCTTACTGCTGCCAAGAGCGGCCAAATTCCTTACGAGGACGGCAGATTCCGGGATTATTGACGCTTTTCGCAATTTTTCGAGAATTCTGCCCCACGGGCCTAATGCGATTCACGGCCCGATTTTATCGCGCTTGATGTTTGGTACGCAGAACGGAAGTCAGCGCCATTCGCGCGCCCTCTGCGTTGACACAAACTCCTTCGGACGTTAGACTTAACAGTTTTCATAGCCCTCATTTTCCTGTACAGCAGCACGCCATGGATCAGACGCTACGACAACTAGGCGAATTACTGCTCGGATCGGTTCCTACGGTAATTCTACTGGCCCTGCTTTACCTTCTGTACGCGACGATCGTGCACAAGCCTTTGCGGCGCGTGCTTGACGAGCGCCGCAGTAAAACAGAAGGAGCAGTGGAAAAGTCGCGGGCCGACATTGCCGCTGCGGAGGCGCGCACATCGGAGTACGAGCAGCGCTTGCGCGAGGCGCGCGCGAGAGCGTTTCGCGCTCAAGAAGCCCGCCGCAAGGCCGCGATCGACGCGCGCGCTGCAGCGCTGAACGAAGCGCGCGCCAAGGGGCAGGCGCTGGTTAAGGCAGCCAAGGCTGACATCGAGAAAGATCGGGTGGCAGCGCAGAGAACGCTGCAGGCCGAAGCCCAAACCTTGGCGATCGAGATCATGCGCCGCGTCCTGGAGCCCGCGGGGGCGGCACGCGGATGATAGCGAGGCGAATGATTTCCGACCGGACGATTACGAAGGTGACTTTCGCAGAAAGAACTGCGCGGGCGAGTTTGCTGGCCACTCTCGTGCTCGTTCTTGTCGCGACTACGGGGTTTTTGCGCGCGCAACAACAGCCTGCCCCGCCGCCTAAACAACAGCACTCGAATGGATCAGGCCGGCAACCAAGCTTCGCGCAACAACTGACGCGGGAGACCCGGGAAGCCGCCGGCGAAGAAAAACCCGATGATAAGGCCGTTTTTAAGCAGTCCGGCTCGGTGCGCTTCATCGCGAAAAAACTTGGGATCAGCACTGAGACCGCATCGTTTCTCTCCTTCTTGTTTAACTTCGCCGTAGTCGCCGGAATATTGATTTGGGCCACACGCAAATACCTGCCCGGAGCGTTCCGCGCACGCACCAGGGCAATCCAGCAAGCCATGCAGGAGGCGCAGAAGGCCAGCGAGGAAGCACGGGCGAGATTAGCTGAAATCGAATCGCGGCTCAAGAAATTGGACGAAGAAATCGGCATGATGCGGGCCGCAGCGGAGACCGAAGCCGCGGCCGAAGAGGCGCGGATTCATGCGGCGGCCCAGGAAGATGCGCGCAAAATAGTAGAAAGCGCGCAGCAGGAAATTGCGGCTGCGGCAAAAGCAGCCCGGCGCGAGTTAACCGCCTACGCCGCCGAACTGGCGGTCGGTCTGGCGCAGAAACAGATCCGCGTGGATGCTGCCACCGATCAGGCCCTAGTGCGGAATTTTGCCACCCAACTGGCGTCATCATCGGATTTGTCGGGAGATTTGTCGGGAAAGGACAAACGCTGACGCATGGCTTCCGTCGCCAGCACATATGCACGCGCTTTCGCGGATGTGGTTCTCGGTTCGCATCTCGACGTGAATCGTGCGCTCGGAGAGTTGCACGCCATCGCCGGTTTGCTGGCCGAGAGTTCAGAGCTGCGGCGAGTTTGGGAGAATCCTGCGATTCCCGCCGAACAGAAGCGAGGCGTGCTGGATGCGATCGCGCAGCGGGATGGGATTTCCTCGCAGGCAAGAAACCTGATTGCAGTGCTCATCGACCACCGGCGAATACATTTTCTGGAGCCGATCCTTCGTGAACTGGAAAAGGAGCTTGATGCGCGACTGGGATTCGCCGAAGCGGATATTACCAGCGCTCGCCAGTTGGCCGATGCCGAGAAACGAGCCTTTGAGGCGCAAGTCGAAAAATTAACCGGCAAGAAAGTTCGGGCGCACTACGCGCAGGATGCTTCACTCCTGGGCGGCGCCGTACTCCGCATCGGCAGCACAATCTATGACGGTTCGGTGAAGGGGCAGTTGAAAAGAATTCAGCAAGCGATTAGCGGCAACTAGGAGCTGTCGGCTGTCAGCATCGGCCGTCAGCGCAACGAGGCATTTCAAGGCCGCGGAGATTTAGCCAAAGGCTGACAGCTGAGAACTAACTATGGCACAGATCAAGGCAGACGAAATTACCAAACTGATCCGCGAGCAGATCGAAAACTACGAATCGAAGATCTCCGTGGACGAAACTGGCACGGTCATCTCTCTCGGCGACGGTATCGCCCGCGTGTATGGGCTGGACAAAGTCATGGCCGGTGAACTTCTTTCTTTTCCGCACGGCGTAGCGGGGATCGCGATGAACCTGGAAGAAGACCAGGTCGGCGTGGTGCTGCTCGGCGAATATACCGAAATTAAAGAAGGCGACGAAGTGAAGCGCACGGGCCGCATCATGAGCGTGCCCGTTGGCGATGCCATGATCGGTCGCGTGGTGGATTCACTCGGTCGTCCCATCGACGACAAGGGCCCCATTGCCACCGACCAATTCATCGCTCTCGAACGCCTGGCCCCAGGCGTAATTGACCGGCAGCCGGTGCGCGAGCCCATGGCCACAGGATTGAAGGCCATCGACAGCATGATTCCGATTGGGCGCGGGCAGCGGGAGTTGATCATTGGCGACCGCCAGACGGGAAAAACAGCGGTTGCGCTCGATACGATCATCAATAGCAAAGGCAATGACCTGATCTGCGTTTACAACGCGATCGGACAGAAGCGATCTTCGATTGCGCAAGTGGTAAAGATTCTGGAAGATTACGGCGCGATGGAGTATACGATCGTGGTCGCCGCGTCAGCGTCCGAGCCCGCGCCGATGCAATACATTTCGCCTTATGCAGCGTGCGCCATCGGAGAGTATTTCCGCGACAGTAAGCGGCATGCGCTGGTTATCTATGATGATCTTTCAAAACACGCCGCATCGTACCGTGAGATTTCACTCTTGCTGCGGCGCCCACCAGGACGCGAGGCGTATCCCGGCGACGTCTTTTATCTTCACTCGCGATTGCTGGAGCGTGCGGCCAAGCTCAGCGACAAAAACGGCGGCGGATCGTTGACCGCATTGCCCGTCATTGAAACCCAGGCAGGTGACGTCTCGGCCTACATCCCCACCAATGTGATTTCGATTACCGACGGGCAGATTTATCTGGAAACGGATTTATTCAACCAGGGCATCCGGCCCGCGGTAAACGTTGGCTTGTCGGTGAGTCGTGTAGGCGGCAGCGCGCAAATCAAGGCAATGCGTCAGGTGGCGGGAACCCTAAAACTGGAACTCGCCCAATACCGCGAGCTGGCGGCCTTTTCGCAGTTTGGCAGCGATCTCGATAAGGCCACGCAAAATCAGCTCAATCGCGGTCAGCGGTTGGTAGAACTCCTCAAGCAAAATCAGTTTTCACCGCTGCCATTCTCCAAACAGATTTTGATTATTTTCGCCGGTACGGGAGGATTTCTGGATGATCTCCCGGTGAACCAGGTTCGCGATTTCGAGAAAGAACTTTATGAGTATGTGGACGCCACCAACGCCGGCCTGCTGCGCGCAATCATGGAGAAGAAGATTCTGGATGACAGTTTGAAGGCGCAGCTCACCGAAGTGATTAAACAGGCGAAGCAGCAGTTTGTCTCGGAGCGGCAAGCGGTAGCGAAGTGAGCTCTTGGCTCTGAGCCTTTAGCTCTTGGCTTGAAGCGCGGCGTGGTCGCAAAGAAACGGGATTAAGCTAACAGCTGGTAGCTGATTTTCAATGGCCAACATTCTCGACATTCGGCGACGCATCCGGAGCGTGGTGAACACGCGGCAGATCACCAAGGCCATGAAGGTGGTCTCGGCCGCCAAGCTGCGCCGGGCGCAAGAGCGCACTCTGGCGGCGCGTCCATATGCGCAGATGTTGACCAATGTCCTGAAGTCGCTGGTCGCGCGGGCTGAGATCTACGATCCGGAAACGGGTGAGGCAAAACATCCTCTTCTGGCGCAGCGCCCCGAGAAAAACATTCTGTTGATAGTGGTGACCGGCGACAAGGGCCTGGCAGGCGCGTTCAGCGCCAACGTCACCAAAGCCGCTACTCGGTTCCTCGAATCCAAGGCAGGGAAGAATGTAGACATCGAGGCAATCGGCCGCAAGGGGCGCGATTTCTTGCGAAGACGGTATGCCGCGGCGCGTGTCCAGACTCGCAGCCTGGCGGAGGCCGAGGAGTCTACCGACACCCGTGCGAAAGCTGGCGAGCGCGCCGGCACGATTCAGATCACCGGCGAACACGTCGGGGTTCTCGGCAAGCTGGAGTTTGCCCAGGCGCGGTCCTTGGCGGAGAGCGTGATCGAGCGTTATGAACGCGAAGAAATTGACTCGGTCTATCTCGTATTTAACGAATTCAAATCAGTGATTGCCCAGCGCCTGATCGTGGAACAAATTCTTCCCATCGAGCAAGTTGGCGAGCAAGCGGTGCGCCTCGCCGAGGAGATTACGGAAGAAGACAAGAAAAAGGCGAAAGAAGCGGCGATCAGCGCGGGAGTGGGCCTGCGGCGCGAGCGTCCACAAGAGGAAGCGGCATCGCAGTTCGGAACCGCACAGGTCGACTATATCTACGAACAGCCGCCTGACGAATTATTCCGATCTCTCTTGCCGAAGTATGTCGGCATCCAGATTTTTCGCGCGTTGCTGGAGTCGGCAGCAGCCGAGCATGCCGCTCGCATGACTGCGATGGATTCTGCCACCAACAACGCAACGGACATGATCGACTCGCTGACGCTGGCCATGAACCGCGCTCGCCAGGCGAAGATCACGAAAGAGATCATCGAGATCGTGAGCGGCGCTGCCGCAATGTGAGAAGTAACGAATTGCGAGTACCCGGTAGGAAACAGCAATTGGCAGTCAGCTTTTGCGATTTGAACTTGCGGACAGGGATTTTCAACGTCTAAATGCTAATTGCCAAGCGCTAATTGCCGAAGGCTGAGAGCTGAATTTATGCCAGAAAATGTCGGACATGTAGTTCAAATTGCGGGACCCGCGGTGGATGTGCAGTTTCGCGAAGGCCACCTCCCGCCCATCTATGAGGCCGTGCGGGTGGTGAGCGATGGCTTCACCGTGCCCAATCCAGTCAATGTCATTCTCGAAGTCCAACAGCACTTGGGCGAGGGCCGTGTGCGCTGCATCGCGATGGAGGCCACCGAAGGTATGGTGCGCGGCATGAACGCCATCGACCAGGGCGGCCCCATTTCCGTTCCCGTAGGGCGCGGCACTCTGGGACGCGTGATGAATGTGATCGGCGAGCCCGTGGACCAATTGGGCCCGATTGAATACAAAGAGCGAATGCCGATTCATCGCCTGGCACCGGCCTTCGACGAGCAGGCAACGACGGCAGAAATGTTCGAGACCGGCGTGAAGGTTATCGATCTGATCCAGCCGTTCTTGAAAGGCGGCAAGATCGGTTTGTTCGGCGGCGCTGGCGTGGGCAAGACCGTCGTCATCATGGAGCTGATCAATAACGTCGCCAAGCAACACGGCGGATACTCGGTGTTTGCGGGCGTTGGTGAGCGCACCCGCGAAGGAAATGATCTTTGGCTGGAGATGACCGAGTCTGGCGTGATCAGGCCGGGAAAGCCCGAGGAATCGAAAGCTGCGCTAATTTACGGACAGATGACCGAGCCTCCCGGCGCACGCCTGCGCGTAGCGCTGACCGGACTAACGGTCGCGGAATATTTCCGCGATGCGGAGGGCGCGGATACTCTGCTTTTCATCGACAACATTTTCCGATTCACGCAGGCAGGTTCCGAAGTGTCCGCATTGCTCGGCCGGATGCCGAGCGCGGTAGGTTATCAACCAAACCTTGCGACAGAGATGGGCGAACTGCAGGAGCGCATTACGTCCACCAAGAAGGGCTCGGTCACATCGGTGCAGGCAATCTATGTTCCCGCCGACGATTTGACTGATCCCGCCCCTGCCACCACGTTTGCTCACCTTGATGCGACCACTGTGCTCTCCCGCGCCTTGACTGAGATTGGAATTTATCCCGCGGTCGATCCACTAGGATCCACGTCGCGGATTCTCGATCCCCGCATTGTGGGCCAGGAACACTACGATGTCGCGCAATCGGTAAAGAAAACGCTGCAGACTTATAAAGATCTGCAGGACATCATCGCGATTCTCGGCATCGACGAACTGAGTGAAGACCAGAAGCTCACGGTTGCGCGGGCACGAAAGATTCAGCGCTTCCTCTCGCAGCCATTCCATGTAGCCGAGCAATTCACTGGCGCGGCTGGACGCTACGTCAAAATTGCAGACACGGTGAAAGGCTTCAAGGCGATCGTCGAGGGCAAGTACGACGACATCCCCGAACAAGCGTTTTATATGAAGGGCCCGATCGAGGAAGTGCTGGAAGCAGCCGAGAAGATGAAGGCGGCAGCGTAAAGGCGGGCTTCCGGCTGCGGCTTTCGGGTTCAACAGCAACGGGAGGTCATGGGTTCTTGCCAAACCTGCTATCCGAAGCCAGAAGCCGATTTTATGGCAGATTCGTTCCAACTCGAAATCGTCACGCCGGAAAAGAAGGTCGTCGATACCCCGGCGGCGGAAGTTCAGATTCCCGGCAAAAACGGCTATCTGGGTGTACTGCCCGGCCACGCACCGCTAATCACCGAATTGGCGGTCGGTGAAGTGACCTATCGCGATGGTGGGCAGGAACAACACCTCGCGGTCGCTTGGGGATTCGCGGAAGTTCTGCCCGATAAAGTAACGATTCTCGCCGAAACTGCGGAACGGCCCTCCGAAATCGATGTGGAGCGCGCGCGCAAAGCCAAAGAGCGCGCCCAGCAGCGGTTGGCCAGCGGCGACACCAATGTTGACGTGGAACGCTCTCTCAGGGCGCTGCATAAGGCGGAGACGCGTCTGGAAGTAGCCGGGAAGAAGTCATAGCATTCTCCATTTCAAATCACCAGGTGGGAGGATGGAATGAGGCTTCCCTCAGCTTACCACTTCGTTTCTTTTTTTCTGGGGTTCGCAGCGTTGGGTTCAGTGCGGCCCAATGAACCAGCGCCCGCACCCGCCGCTCCTCTGGTTTCTCCCGAGGTTCACTCAGACGCCAGCGTGACTTTTCGCTTTCGCGCGCCCAACGCGAATGAAGTGAAGCTCGCGCGCGAAGGCGCCGAACCGGAAGCAATGCAGAAAAATGCTCAAGGCGTTTGGAGTATAACCACCGAGCCGCTCGCTCCCGATTATTACGGTTATTCCTTTGTTGCCGACGGCGTGCACCTGATTGATCCGTCCAATCCCTTGCTGAAGCCGAACTTGCTGGCTACCGAGAGCATGGTTCATGTCCCGGGACTGTCGCTGCCGTGGGAGTTGAACGATGTTCGCCACGGCGAAATTCACCATCATTTCTACAGATCCTCAGTAGCCGATGACGAGCGCGATTACTACGTGTACACGCCTCCGAATTATGATCCGGCGGCAAGGAAGAAGTATCCCGTGCTTTATCTCCTACACGGATATAGTGACGACGCCAGCGGATGGACTGCCGTGGGCCGCGCCAACGTGATTCTCGACAATCTGATTTTGCAGGGTAAGGCCAAGCCGATGATCGTGGTGATGCCGTTGGGCTACGGCACTATGGATTTTGTTCGCCTGGCTTGGGACGCATGGAACCACCCGGAACTGCGCGATGCCAACTTCAAGAAATTCACTGACGCCCTGCTCACCGAAGTCATGCCACAGGTCGAAAGCGAATACCGAATCAACAAGAATCGCAACGCACGTGCAATTGCGGGACTCTCCATGGGCGGCTCGGAGTCTCTACTCACTGGGCTGAACCATCTCGACAAGTTTTCCTGGATCGGCGCGCTCAGCTCAGGCGGCATTCCAGAAAACTTCGAAAAAGATTTTCCCGCTCTCGATGCGGACGCCAACCACCAGATTCATCTCTTGTGGATCGCATGCGGCACCGACGACCATCTGATCACTATCAACCGCAATCTGCGCGAATGGTTGAAGACCAAAGGCGTGAATCACACAGATATCGAAACTCCAGGGATGCACACCTGGATGGTGTGGCGAAGGAATCTCGCGGAGTTCGCGCCGCTGTTATTTCGCTAGTTGATGGCCCACATGAATCTGAAACATAAGAAACTTCTGAGTCTGACCATAGCGTGCTTCATTTTGACAACTGGAATTATTATTGGGCAGAATCTGCCCTGCAGCCGGGAGGAAGCCGTACGAGTGGAAATGGCGACCGACAAACTCAAGACTTGGCAGTCGGTCTACCGGTTCTATAAGCAAAACTCACACTGTGACGACGGCAGCATTGGAGAAGGTGTCAGCGATGCGGTGGCTAAGTTACTCGCTAACCACTGGGATCATTTCAGCGACTTCGTTAAGCTTGCGTCCAATGACAAGGAGTTTCAAAAGTTTGTTGTCCGCCACGTGGATGAAACGATCGACTGGAGCCATGATGCGCCGAAGATCAACGAAAACGCGCGGCTGCATTGTCCGTCCAACTCAGCCGGTCTGTGCAGAGCTCTGATTGAGCAAACAACGCCCGAGAGACGCTAACGGGCAAACCGGTCCGTATTTTATCAAGGCACATTCACCGACTCCCGGTCCTCCGACGCCACACGCTTCACCGCCGCCGTGCGCTCTAACTTATCCCAGGCAAACTTTCTTCCTTCCAGCGCGCGTTTCAAAGTCTTGAACAGCACCACGGAAAATAACTGCCGGTAGGCGAATCGTTGCAGCCACACCTGACTGAGCAGCCACACATCTTCTTTGTCGTCCGGCCGACGCCGTTCCAGTGCGAACGCCAGCGCCGATGCCAGGAAATCAATCACCAGAAATGCGAAGAAAAATGCGACGAGCTTGTGAAAGCTTGCCGGATCCGTGGAATCTGGATGAAAGTATTTCTGGATGAAATACCAGAGGGCGCCGAAAGCAAACATGATGTCAATGAGCGGCGACACCAGCGGCAGAAGAATCTGAAAAATCACGATATTCGGCAGCGCCACAAAACCCAAGGCTCCCTTGCGCGCGAAGACTTCGCTGTGTTTATAAACGGCTTGCAGAATTCCAAAGGACCACCGGAATCGCTGTCGCATCAAGCCATTTGCGTTCCTTGGCGCTTCGGTATAGGCGAGAGCCATGTCCTCATATTCCACGCGATAGCCGCGGCGGAGCAGCGCCATCGTGAGATCGGCGTCCTCCGCAACGGTATCGATCTGGTATCCACCCGCCTCGCGCACAGCGGAGACGCGCCAAGCTCCAATCGCTCCCGGAACCACGCTGACTGCACCCAGAACATCCAAAGCGCGGCGTTCGAAATTTTGGCTGGTAATGTATTCAAGAGCCTGCCAGCGCGTCCACAAATTTACGCGATTACCTACTTTTGCATTGCCCGCGATCGCGCCAACACGTGGGTTGATAAAATGTGGCACCAGGCGCGAGATGGCATCGTCAGCGATGATCGTATCGGCGTCGATTCCTACGAAGAGTTCGGCATCAGCAATATGCTGGATCCCAAAGTTAAGAGCTTCCGCTTTGCCAGCATTCGGCTTGGTAAGGATGAGGACTCTGCCGGCCCTTTCCTCCCCATGAAACGCGGCACGTGCCACTTCTAGTGTGCGATCCTTCGAACCATCATCGATCACAATCACGCGGAGATTGGCATAATCGGAGTTAAGCGCGGCGCGGATGGTTCGCACAATCACCATCTCTTCGTTGTAGGCGGGAATAAGAACCGCGACTTTCGGCTTGTAGGAAGCGACTTCCGCGGGCCTGCCGAAAATTTTCTCTTGCAGCCGATCGTAAACTGCCGCCGTTCCAATGAAAATCAGGCGTCCCGTCATCAGCAGATCCCCCAGAAAAAATACCCAGGCGATCAACACGATGCCGGCTTCGAAAAGCCAAAAACCCAATCCATCCAGGCGCGCAGCCCAGCGCTCTTCCGTGCTCAAGGGAGGCATCACATCCGCCCGCGTCTTGCCGAACAATTGAAAGACAGGCACGACCGAGTATCCTCGCGCACGGACGCCGTCGATAATCATGGGCAGCGCACGAACGGTTTCAGCCCGGTTGCCGCCGCCGTCGTGCAGCAGAACGATGTTGCCGCAGCGCAAGTCGCCGGCGCTACAAGGCGGAAGGTGCGCCAATACATAGCCGGCGATTTCTTCGGCGGTGTGCCGCCGCGGCTTGTCGCTCCAATCGTTGGGATCGATGCGGTTGCCGACGGTAATGTAGCCCATGTCCTGGGCGAACGCGAGCGGCTTTACCTGGTCCGCGGTGTCGGGCTCTTCGTCAATCGCATAAGGAGGACGCAGCAATTTCGCTCGAATTCCAACCAGACTGGCGAAGAGTCTCTCGGTGAGATTCAACTCGACCTTCATGTAGGTCGATGAAATATTGCTGACGTCGGGGTGAGTGAAGGTGTGATTGCCGATGGTATGACCTTCGTTGTAAATGCGCTTGGCAAGCCCCGGAAACTTGTCGGTCTGAATGCCGATCAGAAAAAATGTGGCTGTAGCATGCTCGCGTTTGAGAACATCCAGAATCTTTGACGTCCAGTCTGGATCGGGTCCATCATCGAACGTGAGCGCGACTTGATTGGGGCTGTACCCGTATCTTCCGACGCGAAAGGGCTCGGGCACGTTTTGGAAATTTTCGTCGGTGATCAGCTTCGTCTTGGGATCGATTGTCAGGTCGCGAACGCCGTGCGTCGGCCGCTGCTCGATTCGGAGAATCTCGCCCTGACCTTCCATGTCCACATCCTGGCCGGGCGGCACGTCGCGGATTTTATCGGAGGCGCCGGGATCGCCAGGAACGTCCCATATTCGCCAAAGTGAACGGTCTTCCCCGCCCAGTCGCCATAACGCGAAGGTCTGAATGCCCAGAGTTTGCGCGGCTCGCATATGATTCAGAGCCGTAACCGCGTCCAGGAACCAGACGTCATGCCGCAAGCTGCGCTCATCCAGGTAACTGAAATGGGGATTCAGCGCATCATCGTCGAAGGTGACATCTTCGTCGGAATCCCGCGCGGCCAGCCACGCTTCTTGCACGCTCACAGAACTGTCATGAGCATCCGGCGGAAGCTTTCCCCTCTTTGGCTTCAGCACCCAGTCGTAGCCATAGTTGGCGATTGCGCAAATTAATTTCTCGCGCGGAACCGCCTTTACGGCGAACTTCAGGTTATCTTCAAACCAGTCTTGCGAGGCGACCGGGCCCGATGCGGCGCCGGGATAGTGCTCGTCATAGTTCATCAGCACAACGCCGTCCGCGGGCGCGGAGATCGCGGCGTAATCGAATTCCTGATTGTGCGCTGGCACGCTAACATAAAGTTTCATCCCGCGCGCGTGCAAGTCTGAGGAAAGCTCGTTGAGCAGCGCAATGTAGCCTTTTTGTCCGGAATTAGGGAAGGCTTCGAAGTCCACCATCAAACCGCGGAAATGATCCGAGGCGAGAAATATCGCAACCTGCCTGCGAAAAACCGCGCGCGCATCGGGGTTATTCAAAAATCCCGTAATGTCTCCCATCCACTCGGTGCCGTTGAAATTGTTCACCATGGGGAAGACCTCCATGTTGCTGTCCTCCGCCTTGAGAAAAGGCATCACTCGGTCATCCACAGAGCGCGCACGATTGTTTTGTACGACGTCAAAAAATTTATTCGTTTGGTCGTCCACTCCTTGCAGCCGGCCGTCCGGAGTCAGCACATGCAACCAGTCGGGATAAAGCAAATCGATCTGCCGGGCGAAGTCGCGCAACGAAGAAAAACTGGCTGCGTCCCAGGGAACGTAGAAGGCCGCGCGAATGCCTTCCTCCTGATTCAGTGCGACTTCAGATCCAGGTAACTTCGATTTGCGGTGAGAACGGTTGGCCAGCTTTTTTTGGCGGTCCCGTGCCTTGTCTTTTTCGTTTTCTTTCAACGCCTTGAAGGCGCGCTTCTGCGGCGAAAACAGCAACTCCGGCAGACGCTCGTCACGCAAGGTTGTGTACACAAAGAAAATAATGAGTGCCGACAACGCGGCGACGGCCACGTCGACGAGGCGTCTCAGGCGCTTCCAGCGCGCGCGTTGCGGATCGTAAAATACGGGTTCTGCCATGAAGTTAATCGTTCATCGTATGCCGCAGGCGGCAGGCGGTCAATGATTTGGACAGAGAGAGCGCGCCCAGATAAGTACAATTATGCAATAAGATGCGCTCCCGCGGCGCGAAGTTGACTCAACGCGCTATATTCTCATCGTGCTGCAACTGCTGCGCAAGGATGCTCGATTCTTTCTGGCAGGAAGCTTGGCGGCGTTGGCGCTGCGCCTGCTTTTCGTCCTTCACTTTCCCGGCATCGTTGACGATTCCAGGCTTTACGCCGATATCGCGATGAACTGGCTGCAGCACGGCGTCTACGGCATCACCAATTCCGGCCACGTTGTGCCTACTCTCTCCCGGCTGCCCGGGTACCCCGCGTTTCTGGCAGCGATTTTCGCCGTCTTTGGCTGGAGCAACTTTCGCGCTGTCCTGCTGATCCAGGTATTGTTCGATCTGGGGACATGCTATCTTGTGGCCGATCTCGCGCGCCGCCTGTTCAACGAGCGCGCGGCGAAAGCCGCCTTCATCCTTGCTGCTCTCTGCCCATTCCTCGCTAATTATTCTGCTGCGGCTCTCACCGAAACACTCGAAATTTTCTTCACCGCTCTGGCCTTTGATTTTGCGCTGTGCGGGCTCGCCTCGCTTCAGCACGAACCCAATTCAAAATCAGCCACCCTGTGGATAGGATGCGGTCTCTCGATCGGCGCCTGCATTTTGTTACGCCCCGACGGTGGAATTTTGCTTGCCGCCGTCGGGGGATATCTGTCCTTTATTTTGCTGAAGGAAATGGCTGTGCTAAGACAGAACAATCGTGCCCGGCGGCTGCTTCCGGTCTTGCGTGCTGGAGTTATTCTCGTCGTCAGTGCGCTGGTGCCGCTCGTGCCTTGGACGCTTCGCAACCTGCACACGCTGCATCGTTTTGAGCCGCTGGCGCCCCGCTACGCCAACGATGCCGATGAACTCATGACGCCAGGTTTTAATCGCTGGATAAAAACCTGGATGGCAGATTACATCTCCGTCGAGGAGATTTACTGGAATATTCCCGGCTCTGCCATTGATGTAACGCGACTCCCACGTCGTGCATTTGATTCCGCTATCCAGCGGCAGGAAACCGCACAGCTCTTCTCCGACTACAACCAGGATCATGACATCAGTCCGGACCTCGATGCCCGCTTTGCCGCGCTCGCCGCTTCGCGCATTCATGAAGCGCCGCTGCGTTATTACATTTGGCTTCCAGCGTTGCGCATCGCCGATATGTGGCTCCGCCCACGAACTGAGCTGCTGCCAGCGGACCCGCGCTGGTGGGAGTTCAATGACGAACGCCGCTGGCTTTTAATTAGTATTGTCTTCGGCCTGATAAATTTGGCGTACGTAGTCCTGGCTGCCGCCGGTCTCGTACGGGGTCACGCCTCCTGCGGAATCGGTCTCATTGTTCTATTTCTACTGCTGCGATCACTCTTCCTTGGAACGATGGAGAATCCCGAGCCCCGCTACACGCTGGAATGTTATCCGCTGATCATCGTCGCAGCGTCGGCACTGTTTATCGGGAAATCGAATCGCACGAATCGAAACGCCGCGTAAGTACGTTCCTGTGTGTGAAACGAAGCATGAGAGCGGGCTATTCAAACGTTTCACATCACCAAGCTTTCGAAAAAATAAGCTTGAACATTGTTGCCTCGAAGTTGCACAATAGCGCCCCATCAGGTCCCCAGGGTCTCGCATCCGTGCCTACTTGTCCTGGGCAAACACAATGCAACGCAACGCCCCATGGGAGAGGATGTCACCATGCGTTCTGGCTCACGTGTAATTATTCTGCTGGTTGCGTCTCTGCTCGGTTTCCAAAACTTGATCTTCGCTCAGTCGGCAACTTCCTCTCTGCACGGCACCATCACTGACGCCAAAGGCCTGGTAGTCGCGGGCGCCTCGCTCATTTTGAGCGGCGCCGAAACGGGTTTTTCGCGTACCACAATCACAGACGGTCAAGGCACCTATCAATTTCTTGAAGTTCCTCCGGCCAAGTACGTGCTCACCGTCTCCGCACCCGGATTCGCTAAACTGAAGCGGGAAAACGTCGTCCTGCAAGTCAGCAGTCCCGCGACGCTGAACGTCACCTTGCAGGTGCAAGGCAGTTCAGTAGTAGTCGATGTCAGCGGCGAAGCTCCCATGGTCAACACCACGGATGCAACTTTGGGCAATAACTTCAACGCCCGTCAGTTAACCGATCTCCCCTCCGAAGGTCGAGATCCTGCGTCCATTCTTAGCCTGCAGCCGGGAGTCGTTTTCATCGGAAATGTGACCACCGATCAGCAGGATAACGACAGCCGCGGTGGCGCTGTGAATGGCGCCCGCAGCGACCAGAGCAACATCACACTTGACGGTTTAGATGATAACGACCAGTTGGAAGGTTATGCCTTCCAGGGCGCCATGCGCGCCACGTTGGATTCGCTGCAGGAATTCCGGGTGACCACCAGCAACTACGACGCTGCGTCCGGCCGGTCTTCCGGTGCGCAAATGAATCTGGTCACCAAGAGCGGAACCAATGCCTTCCACGGCTCCATCTACGAATACAATCGGCCAACCTTCGACGTTGCCAATGATTGGTTCAACAAGAGTTCGGAGTTGCAGGCGGGACTGCCGAATGTTCCACAACATAAGATCCGCAATACATTTGGCGGCACCATCGGTGGACCCATTAAGAAGGACCGTTTGTTTTTCTTTGCGGCCTTCGAAGGCCAGCGCACGGCTGAACAGGAGCAGGTCACGAGGATCGTGCCCACCGCCAGTTTAAGGCAAGGCATTCTCACGTATTTGTGCAATCCGGGCCCCGATTCCATCTACCCCAACGGCGATCCGAACTGCGTCGCCGGCAACACCGGATATAACGGTGCCAATCAGCTATTCTCCGTTGCCAGCAACCCAACCTACGCGCCGGATCTGGTCACCACGCTCTATCCGGCGGGCATTACCCCTCTCGATCAAGGCTGCGTGTCGAACGGCACCTGTCCACCTACACCCGGTAATCCCAACGGTGGCGGTCCAAATGGACTACTCGCCAACATCGGTGGCGCCAACCCCAACGCAATATTCGCGCGTTATCCTCTACCCAACTGCACGGCTTGCGGCAACGCTGTCAACGGTAGTGGAGACGGCCTCAACTCTGCCGGCTACACGTTCCCCGGCAACGATCCGATAACACTCGACACCTACATCATCAAGCTCGATTACAAAATTACTGCTGACGGCAACCAGTCGCTTTTCGTCCGCGGCAATCTACAGAACGACCGCGAATCGAAGCCCCCTCAGCTTCCGGGGCTTCCATCTGACAACTTTGTCACCAATAACAGCAAAGGAATCGCCGGGGGTTACACCTATATTATCCGCAACAACCTGATCAACAATTTCCGCTATGCATTCATCCGGCAGGGGCTGGGAAAAAGTGG
>JBAVZU010000045.1:0-66595 GCA_049588915.1 Candidatus Sulfotelmatobacter sp. | reverse complement strand
GCAAAACATTCGCGGGGAAACTACAGTCGCCATACACCACTTCCATTTCCGTCCAAAACAGGAAGGGCGCACTTTTCAGCGCGCCCTCGAAGGTATTTCTTTTTTCTTTACCCTATATATTCAGAATAGCATTTCGCAATATACTGCTGGGACATTTTTGAAATTTTATTTTTGCCTCCTTTTCAATCACTTGCATTAAAAGTGAGATCCCAACCCCCTTGACAAGATTTTTGTCCTTCACTCTTTCACCTCCATTATCGGCTGCTTCTGTTTAGGGAGAGCAACCAAAAGTCCTACTCTCAGGAATTCTTCACTTAACTCGTCCAGCAAATCCGGTAGTCTGCGCTCAATAGTCTTACGCGTACAGTGAAGAAGCCTGGCCGCCCGATCGTGATCGTGCTCTTGCAGAACGACTCGGGCGATTATTTTTTGGTCAAAAACCGCCAATCGCTCCAAACAGCCTCCAACGTCATGTACAAAGATCACACGGTCTTCAAACGTGACCGAGGTGTAGGTGGTAATCTTCGCCCTAAAAAACTCCTGCGCCAGCACTGATGGTAATCTTCCGACCTCCAATGACAACCTCATATAGCGCCGAAGCAAGGCGGTTGTGCGTTTCCTGTACAACCACAAGTCCGGATTTCGGTCCAGCGCACTCTCCTGCCATCCCTCAGAAACCGCGACTGCTTTCAGCTTGACCGTCATCCGTATAGCGTTGCCTGCGTCTTCCACCTGTGCTGCGATCCACTGCACGAAATCACTCACGCCATACCTCCAGCGTCGCGCCCAACCGTTGCTCCATCCTCGTAAGATTCGAACTCGTCGCCATCCCCCAGTTGCGGTCCTTCGCCGAACCTGTCCTTTACGCGCTGGCGCGAAGCCAGGGGCAGTTCGGCGATGGCGCTCGAGCACTTCACACAGTAAATTTGTCCTCCTCCCACTGGACGCAGCCACAGCCCCCCACATCGTTCGCAATATTTCAGTTCTAGGATCACTTTCTCTCCCTTGTCGCTGGCTTTCGATTTCAAAACTCCCCCTTCTGAATCCGGCCTCCAGGTTGAGAATCCGGGTGATCGTGGTTCTAATTTCCACGCCTGCCGCGCCAACAAAAAACCCTGCGTCGGTTGCCGCTTAACAGCGGATGCCGAACGCAGGGCTCGTTTCTTTTGCGATGACCTGCTTGCGCTATTTATTTGTGTGAAAAGCTAAACGAAATCCGCCCCAAATCGTCTACGGTTCGAGCGCGCCGTTACCCCTCGACATTGGCGAGCCTTGTGTCTGTCGGAAGAATCCCTCCTCATATCCTGATTTCAGAACCTGCCCGTTCTGCACCACCACACTCACTTTCCCGCTGAACTTCAGAGATTTAAGCAAATGTTCCATGGCGGCGGAAAGCACCTCCGCCGCCCGGACTTTCCGGCGGAACTCTACAAAATTCTTTCCATCGCTGCAGCCATCCACGGTACTCATCTCGGTCTTTACCCCGAATTAAATTAAGTTATAAAGTAACGCGATGGTATAACTGCTTGTTTTCACGGTCAAGGTCGTTATACCCAGGAGGCTGTGGAAATTATTCTCAATTAGCATCCGGCTATAGCTCCCATGTTGTATACTCGCCGTCATGAAGTTCCGAGTTCTGCAAGACAATCTGCGGGATGCTCTCTGGGAACGCATCGAAGAGGGTGACCTCACGGGCCTCCGGCTGGCGCAACAGACAGGCTTCAAGCAAGCTCACATCTCGAATTTTCTGAATCGCAAACGTGGACTCAGCCTTGAAGGTATGGACCGCGTCCTCGCCGTTCAGCATCTTTCCGTACTCGATCTTCTTGATCCCTCAGAGGTCAATAAGCGCGCTTCCATTCTGCCCCCGAGCGATGACGAGTTCCAGAATGTGCTTCTCACCGATGGAGCCATCGCCGCAACTCAACCCCTGGTCACCAGCATGGACGTAAAGGAGATCCTGAAGTTCAAGAAAACTTTCCTGAAGAAATTGAAACCGGAACTCGAAGGTGCTCGCGAGGGATGGGAACGCTTCGTGGTCATTAAGGTCGACGCGCGCGAAGGTATGAGCATGTACCCGCGTCTGCTTCCTGGCGCCGCTCTGTTGATCGACCGCCACTACAATTCCCTCAAACCCTATCGCAAGGGCGAGTTCAATATGTATGCCGTTCTCAAGGATGGCAGCTGCACCGTCAAATATGTTGAAACCGCTGGAACACACCTCATTCTGCGGCCCCACAATCAGGCTTATCCAGTCGAAATCCTGACCATGGAAGATGGCAAATCTGCCTCCGACTACCTCGTCGGTCGGGTTTGCCACATAAGCATCGAAACCTGAGCTCCGTCAAGACCCCGGCACTCGTGGCCGACTGCCAACAGAGAACTGCAAACTGAGCACCGATTTTCAGCTACTTCGCATTAAGGCTGTCAAACATCTTCCACAGCTTGTCCGCTGTAGCGCGATAAATTAGATATCCACTGCCCGCATCCGAAGTCTCACGAAACAATAATTCTCCACGACCATCCCCATCTGCATCCACAACATCGATCAATTCCAGACGCGGTGTCACGTCGAGGTGGAATTTGTCAGTGATGCCCGAATACAGCGTCCGCAAATTGCCATAGATATCTGTTTTGGCCACCAACATAACGCTATAAGGCTCCGCTGCAGCGTTTACTCCCATCGCCCCCGGGATGTGCGCTTCCGCGCTTAGCGTCATCACCGATTGGCCCGTAAGCCAAACATCGAATCCATGAAATTGAACGTTCTCCAACACCGGCTGCGCCAGCTTGGCGTTCTTGTGCCCAACAGCGCTCGGCCTGGGCGTAACAGGCTTTGCTGAAATCTGATTCTTCAACAATGCCGCCGCATAAGCCTTCACTTCCTCAGCCGCCAACGCCAACATCTGGTTACGCCGCTCTTCCTCTTCGCCCGTCTTCCAGAAGAATTTATAAGATTGCGGATCCGGTCCCGCCGCATCGGAAATTGCCGCCACCATTTGCGGTGGACTCGCACTGGTCCCACTAGCCGCAGCCGCAGAATCAGTCGTGCCAACCTTCTTCGCAACCGCGGTATCTTCGTCCGATGGCGCCGCCGTTGTAGGCTTGCCACGCCGCAACGTGGGGCGATAGTAGTTGTCGTCTGATTTTTCGGAAGACGATTCTCCGGACGACGACCCGCTGGAGGAAGGTTTGCCGGGAGACGATTTGCCTGAAGATGACTCGCTCGGCGATGTCTGCGAAGCCGGCGCTGGAGCTGGCGCGGGCTGCCCAGCCACCGGCTTCTCCGAAGCAGGCGAGCTCGTTGTACTCGGCGTTTGCTGCCCGGAAGCAGAGCCCGTCGTCGAACCTGTGGAAGAACCGGCCGCCGGTTGCGACGATGCCGGAACCGTTGCAGCAGGCTTGTCTGCTGACCCTGAGCCGCCAGCGGCAGGACTCGAACTCGCATCAGGTGCAGAAGTCGGCTTCGATGTGTTCGTTCTCGTCAAACGTGGTGGCTCATCTCCGCTGTTATCCAACCCAACAGGCACATCCTCGGCTTTATGGGTGGCTTTCGCAGCCTCGGATCCATGTGGTAAGTACGTTCCCGTGCCCACCCAGGGATGCGCGCTGCCCGGACTCTTGCTGTGCAGCGCTCCGTTGACCGTGAATAACCCCTGCGAGTCTCCGCACTGCTCGGCCTCATATACGGTACCCGATTCCAGCGCCATTGGTACGGGGTCCGCTTTATAAGCGCTGGCGTCATAAAACTTGCCGTCGATCAAAATCGCCACAGGAATAAGTGTCCCCTTGCCGCCTTTCATTTGTAAGACTCCTACCGCTCGCGGTTCCTTACCTTTCTTGGGCTTTTTGTTTTCTCGAGGTGTGTTGCGGCGCGGCGTAATCTGCGGTCGCTCGTCTTGCGCGACACATCGCGGTAAGCCAGCTATTGCGAAAAGTATGAGCAGTCGAATGACGAACGCTGCCGATCTCCTGTATAAGGATTTTGTGGAGGAACTCCGTCCCCGCCTCGGCTTTGCCAATACTGAGATTAAGGACGATGCCTTCAAAACTTCTCCCCCCGGAAACGAGACGCTCATGGATATCAATATTAATGATAAGGCCCCTGAGTTTACTTTGCAGGACGAGAACGAAAAGCAGCTTTCCCTGAAAGATCTGCGAGGCAAGGTAGTAGTGCTCTATTTCTATCCTCGTGCCGATACCCCCGGCTGTACCGTGGAGGCCTGCGCCTTCCGCGATACCTATAAGCAAATTAAAAAGACCGGCGCTGTTTTGCTCGGCATTTCCCCTGACACTCCCAAGGCACAGAAAAAGTTTCAGGACAAATTCAAGCTGCCCTTTACCTTGCTCGCTGATGCTGACAAGAAAGTCGCGAACGCCTACGGCGTAGTCCAGGAAAAAAACATGTACGGCAAGAAAGTGATGGGCATCGTCAGGACCACATTCGTCATTGGACCCGACGGCAAAATCCAGCACATCTTCCCAAAAGTCAAGCCCGAAGGCCATGCGGTGGAAGTCCTCGCCTACCTGAACGAATCGCAGAAAGGCGCTGCTTGATTCGCTCCGTGCAATAGGCGGAGTGCGGAGCTTGCTCTATAGAATATCGGAGGATAGACCTTGCGCCGACAGCACCGTGGAAGAGCGGCGCTTTAGCCCGTGGTCGCATTTTAAAATTTGTCCGCGCCCACCCCAATCCGATCCATCCACCCTCTCAGTCGCGCGTTCTTCGCTCGCAATCCGCGCCGCGTCGCTCGCGAACTCCTGGGTAAAGTACTCGTACGCGATCAAAGAGATCTCCGCCTGGCCGCGCGTATAGTCGAAGTCGAAGCCTACTTGGGCGAGAACGACCCCGCAGCCCATGCCGCTGCCGGCAACACCCCCCGGACCTCTGTCTTGTTTGGACCTCCTGGCTATGCCTACGTTTATTTCATCTACGGCAACCACTACTGCCTGAACGTTTCCTGCGAGCGCGAAGGAAAAGCGGGCTCGGTTCTCTTCCGCGCCCTCGAACCCTTGCTGGGCATTCAGCAAATGGCTCGAGCTCGAAGGATCACTCTCCAAAGCCCTCGCGACCTCATTCGCCTCACCAGCGGTCCTGGACGCCTCGCCCAAGCCTTCGGCATCACACGCTGCCGCGACAACGGAGGTGATCTCACTTCACCCGAGTCCAGCTTGTGGATCGGCGACGATGGCTATCGCTCCAAAAACATTCAGATTACTCCCCGCATCGGCATCCGCAAAGCGGCCCTTCACCCCCTGCGTTATACCCTCGCGGAGAACGCTTTCGTTTCTCGCGGAAAGCTTCTTCTTGAGAACCCGCTGCAGGCTGGGATTTGACAAGTGGGTGTAGACTGTCTGTCGGGTTAGATACCGAATCGCGCCGGCCAAGCTTGTTTGCCCGACGGACCTGGTGGTGAGTGCCGTCGTGGTTTGTCCTTCGTCGGCATCCCTCCAACGAATCGAGTCATCTCACCAGTGAAAGGGTTTCTTGCTCAGGGTTGCCTCATCTCGCTTCGCTGTAGTCATATTATTGATTCTCGCGGTCTCTCCGCCAGTTGTCGCCGGCGCATTAGACAAAGTCGTTCCCAAGCCCCCGTCAAATTCAGTTCCATCCGCCATCGTCATCGGGTTCGTAGGTGGTTTCGTCAGCCATGAAAACCCGCATCATGGGCCCGTGATCCTTGCCCAGCAAATCCGGCGCGCTGTTCCCAACGGCACTTATGTTCAGGTTTTTGAGAACCGCCGCAGGAAGGATGCCTTTGATACTGTGCTGCGACTGCTCGATGGAGACCACGACGGGGTTCTCAGCTCGGAGGAAAAAGGACACGCGCGGATCGTCCTCTTCGGTCACAGCTGGGGAGCGGCCGCGGCCGTGCTTCTCGCGCGCGATTTGCAGCGCGTGGGGATTCCTGTTTCTCTGACCGTTCAGGTTGATAGCGTTGCGAAGTGGTGGCAGAACGATTCCGTCATCCCTGAAAATGTTGCCGAAGCCGTGAACTTTTACCAGACCCAAGGTATTGTGCATGGCCGTCGGCAGATCGTGGCTGCCGATCCCGCCCATACTGAAATCCTCGGCAACTATCGCATGGATTACAAGAAAGCTCCCGTTGTCTGTCCCGAGGCCTCCTGGTGGGACCGGGTCTTCACCCCAGGCCACATGCAGAGCGAATGCGATCCCAACCTTTGGTCGCAAATCAGAAGCCTTGTAACGCAGCGTCTTTCGCCTCAAACCACTTCCGCGGCGATCTCCCAATCACACGACACCCAGCCGACCCGCTAAGCCTCAACCGGTGGTGAAATGACGTGAATTCCAAAATAGAGGCGGGGCGCTATCGTTTTCCGGCGCCGATAGGGTGAGATGTGATCGCCCTGTAGCGATGGGAAGGTGAACCCCGTCCGGGAGGGACGGCATGAATTCTCATGCATCGTCTTTAGCTGCGTTGAACAAAGAAAGATTTGTGCTTCAGCCGAGAAGAGCCGGTTTACTGCGGCGGCGCATCGCCAGCCACACCACCACTCCAACAACCACCGCCCCCAGCACCCATAAAATATGCTGGCGAACCACCGTCCCGATCAATCCCACAATCTCTGGACCGACCCATAATGTCCCCAGCGCCAGCAACAGAAACCGAACAAACCTTCCCGCAAAAATGGCCACAAGAAAATGGTCGAACCGCATCTCAAACACTGCCGCTGCCAGCACAAAAATTTTGAACGGCGTGGGTGGCGGCAGCATTCCTGGAAACATTAAAGCCCAGAACTCATGCCTTTCAAACGAACCGTGGACGCGCAGAAAGCGCTCCTCCGAAATCCGCTTCCGCAAAACCATTTCGCCGCCCTGGTAGCCAATGACATAAAGCGGAATACTTCCCAGCGCCGATCCCAGCGACGCCATTAGGACATAAAAAATCAGCCGCCGATGATCCTGGTAAACATAGAATGCTACGATCGCATCCACCGGCATGCCCAGCAGCGCGGAATCCGCGAACGCAATCGCGAACACCCCCCAAATTCCCAGCGGTCCCAGCACGTGCAAAATCCAGGCCGTATACCGCGCCAGTATGTGTCCGATCGATTTCAAAGGAAATTTAGTGTACGTGAAAGCGTTCTCTCTGCGACAGTTCAACTATTTCAGCAAGTAAATGTCGATGCAGTAGTACCGCAGGTCGCGCATGAGCGAATCGAAGAGGCAGCGCCGGTGGCTGTAATGGATTTTAAGTTGAGGGAACTGGCCCCACAGAGGGTCGGGATGTTTCGACTGCGCCGGAGGCCCTGACGGTCGTCCGGGACTCCGCTCAGCATGACAACGGTTAGTGTTCCGTCTTCCCATCCAGCAGATTCAGCGCGTGAGGCACCAACTCCACAACGGCCTCCAACGATTCCAGCGCGCCGCTCGGACTGCCCGGCAAATTCAGAATCAGCGTCTTGCCTCGCACGCCGCAAACTCCTCGGCTCAGCGGCGCAAATTTGGCTTGCTTGAGACCCTCGCTTCGCATTCGCTCCGCCACGCCGTCGATCACTCGCTCGCAAATCGACTCTGTTGCTTCAGGAGTGACGTCGCGTTCCGCGATTCCCGTGCCCCCCGTGGTCACGATGAAACGTACCTCCAACGCCAGATGAACCAGTGCATTCTGAATCTGCATCGAATCGTCCTGCACGATTTGCTTGGCGACCACGCGAAAGCCGAATTTCTCCAGCGCTTCGGCTACCGCCGGCCCCGAAGCGTCTGCACGTTGCCCGTGTGCGCAAGAGTCGCTGACCGTAATCACTGCGGCTGTAAAGCCCGTCTCTGCATTCATTTCAATTGTCGAGGAGCACATCCTCCTCCTCATCCGCGTGTCCACCGCCGCTCGATGCACCGGCCGCACCCGCGCTCGTGCCCGACGCGGTAGGGGTCTTTGCGGCGCTCGCGTCAATCGTGGCCGCGTCCACACCTCCGTCTCCTCCATTTCGCTGCGATTCGTCGAGCAACCGCAAACCCTCCATCAGCAATCCTTGGGTGTTCAGCTGCGTGGTCTCCCGATCCGTCTTGCCCTCAAAGTTGAGTTCGAAATTGCCGCCCGTCCAGCGCAGCACTTTGAACACCGCTTGATCTCCGACCAGCGATCCGTAGGTGGCGTGCTTAACCTGCCCTTCTACAAAAAAAACTTCGCACTTCTCGCCATCGTTGCTTAATTTGAGCTGGCAGCTCTTGCGCCCCATTTCCAGCGACTGCATCAGATCGATCACATTCATCTGCGAAAGATTGCCGCGAACCACACCGTCTGAAGGTGCCGTCTTTGCCATCTTCTCGAGAGCGATGCGATCCACCGTCCGCTTGATGCGCTTGGTAGCTTCCTTCAAAAAAAACGGCTTCGCCAGATAGTCATCGGCAGCGTCCTGCGGAGATAGACGCTCATCAATGTCAGATCTGCTGGCCATCAAAATAGCCGAGAAGTTGGCCGTGCCAGGACGACTCTTCAGCTTCTCCACCAACTGCCGTCCATCCATTCCTGGCATGCGGTAGTCGCACACTACTAGGTCGGGAGGATCGTCGACCGCCTTCAACAAAGCATCTGCAGATTCCGTCGCCGACACCACCCGCGCAAATGGAGCGAGCGCATGCTCCAACATCCCCAACACCATGGGATTGTCATCCACCAATAGTAATTTGACGTTGTTCTCCATGATTGTCGAATCGTGATTTACCGAATGCTCAATCTATTGCATCGTTGAGCTATTCTTCCGCCGGTACTCCCCACTCTTCCCGCCACTCTTTCGCTCTAACACAATCTCCCGAATCTCGATCCCTTTGTCGAGCCCCTTCAACATGTCATACATGGTGAGGGCGCAGATACTGGCAGCTACTAGGGCCTCCATTTCGACTCCGGTTTCTGCGTTCGTAACCACTTTCGTGTTGATGGCGACGCCATTCTCGCATAGCTGCACCTCGACATCAACGTGTGAGAGCGGCAATGAGTGGCACATGGGAATTAGCTCCGCAGTACGTTTCGCAGCCAGGATTCCCGCAACGCGTGCGACTTCCAACGGATCACCCTTGGGATTCCGCGGAAGCGCTTTCAACACTTGTGGCTTGATCAAGACGAATGCGCTGGCTTCGGCCTCGCGTTTGGTAGCTGCTTTGCCCGAAACATCGACCATGCGGGCGCGTCCGGAATCATCGTAGTGAGAAAGCTTAGTCGCCATGCGAAACTCTATCTTACACGCGGCGCAGGGAACTGAGCTTCTTACAGCGCTAGCAATCCACGCACTAGCGCGGCATGACGGCAACCCAATCGCCAGCCGGGATGTGTTCTCGATCGGGCGGGATCACGATCAAGCAATTAGAGCGAGACCTTGCTGCAATATCGCCTGATCCTTGCCAGGGAACGAGTTCCACTTGCGAGTTTTCGTACTCGCTGGAAAGGATGGCGGGAAGGAATCGCCTCAGTCCGGTCTTCACACGAATGTCGGATTTCAGACGAGCATGTAAGAAGACGAGCGGGCGAGGCGCCATTCCAGTCAAAGCCTCGATCATCGGGCGGCCAAACAGCTCGAACGTAACCATGGTCGAGACTGGGTTTCCAGGCAAACCGAAGAAATATTTGTGCGATACGCGGGCAGAAACTTCTCCACATACTGGCAATTCACGTACTGGCAAGCCCTCATTCCAAGGGATCCAGCCGAACACAACAGGCCGACCGGGCTGGATTTTCGCTCCGGTGAAAAAAAATTCGGCCCGCATTTCAGCAAGAACCTGTTCGACCAGGTCGTAGCGTCCCATGGAGACGCCCCCGGTCATCAGCAGAAGGTCGAAGCGCAAACCGTGCTCAATTAATTCTCGGAGGCGCTGCGGTTCATCCGGAGCAATCGGGAGGAGCACGGGAGTGCCCCCGGCTTGCTGAATCTGTACGGCGAGAGAGTAGCTGTTGGAGTTGCGAATCTGCGCCCGACTTATCTCGGCACCGATTGCGACGATCTCATCGCCCGTCGCAAGCACCGCAATGCGAGGGCGAACGAACACCTGCAGGCGCGATTTTCCTACGGAGGCTACGAGCGCGATGGCGGACTCGTTAAGTTTGCTACCGCGATCGAGCAGAAGGCTGCCGCCTCTGGCTTCAGCGGCTTGAGCGACTATATTTTCACCTTGCGCAATGCCCTTCGTGATTTCAACGCAGTTTCCCTGCAGAGATGTGTACTCAATCATTACTACCGCATCCGCACCCGACGGTACTGGAGCGCCGGTCATGATGGAAACTGCTTCGCCGCGATTTAGAGCGGACGGCGATCTTCCAACTTGAGGGCCGGCTTTGATCTCCCCCACGACGGCGAGCTTGGCAGGAAGCACTGCGAGATCGTTTGCATGCACGGCATAGCCATCGCGTGTGGAGCGTGGAAAAGGCGGAATATCGCGATCGGCAGTGACGGGCTCGGCGAGAACTCTTCCAGAGGCTTGCAGCAAGTCTACGATTTCTGTCCCATTCGGAGAAATCTGGCGGGCCTGCTCCTCAACTATGCAGCGTGCATCTTCGAAACTCAGCACCCTGGATTGATCCGCCGGTGACGCCATCCAATGATCATAACGCAGCAAAAAGCCTTCTCTCTCAGCGGGCCAGTTCCCCCCCAAGCACGGTCGCATTACTAGCGAAGGCGAGCCCGGTCTCGAGATCGACCACGCGGTCGCGCACCAATTGCGCGATTTCGCCGTCAAAGTGTTGCATGCCTTCGGCAGCGCCGGCCTTCATGGCGTCGAGCAACGTCCGGCCCTCAAGGTCGCCCTTTTCAATGCACTCCCGCGTGCGCGGATTGGCTTTCAGAATCTCCGCGACCGCGATTCGGCCACTGCGATCGGTTTTCGGCAACAGACGCTGGCAGACGATATAGCGGAACGATTTCGCAAAGCGTTCCCGAATCTTCTGGCGCTCATCGGTGGGGAATGAGCCGACAATCCTCTCCACGGTTTTTGGCACGTCCATCGTATTGAGGCTGGAGAGAACCAGATGTCCAGTCTCGGCTGCCTCGATAATGATCTCGATGGTGTCGCGATCGCCCATTTCTCCCACCAGAATCACCCGGGGTCCTTGTCGCAGGGCAGAGCGCAAAGCGTACGCAAAACTGGGAGTGTCGCTGTGCAGCTCGCGCTGATGAATGGTGGAACACTTGTGATTGTGCAGGAACTCGATGGGATCTTCGATGGTGATGATGTGGTAATACTTCTCGCGATTGATGCAATCGAGTAATACCGCGAGCGTCGATGACTTGCCGGAACCGGCGGGTCCGGTGACGAGAACGATGCCATCGCGAAGCTTGGCCACATCGGCCAGGTGTGCTGGCAGGCCGAGCGAAGCCAAGTCAGAAATCCCGGTCGAGATCACTCGCATCACGACGGCACAGCTGCCGCGCTGGATGAAAATGTTGACCCGAAAGCGGGCTACTCCCGCCAACCCAT
This sequence comes from Candidatus Sulfotelmatobacter sp., assembly GCA_049588915.1. GTDB lineage: Bacteria > Acidobacteriota > Terriglobia > Terriglobales > Acidobacteriaceae > Sulfotelmatobacter. The sequence goes on along the minus strand of JBAVZU010000045.1, from coordinate 55,167 downwards.
AGGAAATATCGCATGACCCTTGTTCCCGAAGGGTTGCGACTGCCTGCTTGTTGTCTCCAATCAGGTCGGCGGCGATGCGGCGCGTGTCATCCGCCGTCAGGCTGTCAAGTCCCGGCACGTGCACGGGAATCAGTTGGCCGTAGACCTGAACTTGAGGGGCGCGCCCCGGAGAAAAAATCAGGTCGCTGATCTTCTCGGTTCCGCGCAGCATGGCAGTGAGCAAAGCGGGCGTAGCCAGTTTGCCGCTGCCCGAATAGCCCTCCAAAGAAACCGAGATCGGCGAGATGCCAGGTGCTGCCATTCCATCCTCTCAAGGGAATTGCACGCACCACAGAACGGACAACGACCAACCAACCACACTGACCGATTGTCTACACTCTACCGCGCCACCGGACGGCGCGTAAGGACAGTAAGTACGTGACCTTTCGTAATAAAAATAGCGCGAATGGCAGATCCTTTGCCCTCTCGCGCCACATGTTAGGTTGATTCGGCAGAATCGATTTAATTTGATTTCTTCGGCGGAGCCTTTTTCTTCGAACCGTAGCTCGTTTCGACCGAGGCCCCAATGCTGGTTAGCATAGCTTTGGCTTCTTCGGAGTGACCACCCGTTGGCTGCAGTTCGAGATATTTCTGGAAGGCTTCAGCAGTTCCCGGAACCGCAACCATCTTATCGCCCTGGAGCGTGGCCTTGCCCAGCATGTTTACACCTTTCTGGTAGTAGGCCTCAGCCCGGTTGGGATCCGCAGCAATGCATTTGTCAAAAGCAGCGATGGCTTCATCCGCTTTGCCAGCGTTGGTAAGAACCGCGCCCATATTGAAGTAGTATTGTGCGGCGGCACTGGGATCAGCTTGGGCTGCCTGCTGATAGGTCTTTACGGAGTCCTCGATCTTGCCGGCTTTGCTATAGGCCTCAGCCAGGTTGTTGTAATAGGCAGCCAGAGTCTTGGTGGCATTGGGGTCTTTGTCATTCGTGGCAGCCTGCTTCAACTGCAGCGCCTTCTGATAGGCTTCCACGGCCTCGTTGAGACGCTTTTGTTTTTCGGCCGCATCGGTTTGCTTGGGCGCCGACATGCGATAGGCATCGCCGAGCTTGAACCAAATGAGATCCCGAGTAGCGTCAATCTCGTTTGCGCCATTAAGATCAGCAATTGCCGTATCGAAGTCACCAGCATCGGAGGCTACCTTGGCCGCCGCGAGCTTTTCGTTCAACGACTTCACCGTGTTTACTTCTTTCTTTTGTTTTTCCTGCGCCTCTTGTTGCGCTTTAATCTGTTCAGGAGTGAGGCCTTGGCCCTTGGCCTGTTCGCTGGCCAACTTCTTCAGGTCGAAGTCGAGATTGTTTTCGTCCAGAGTCACCTGGAATTTGTTTTGGTGAAACAATTCCTTGTTGGCTTTCAAGTCATCGGCGTTTTTATAGAGCGTCACGTTATAGCTTCCGGCGCCGACGCCCAGCGAAAAATACTCGCCCTTTTTGTTGGTCTTAAGCGTGTACTTCTGGCCATTATCTTGGTTCGCGAAGACCACGATTCCGTCGACGATCGGATTGCCTTCGACGTCTTTGCAGACACCTTTGACCGTACCCGACGCCCCCTGCGCGAAGACGGGTGGCGCGCACAATCCCAGCATGAACAGAACAAGAGCAGTTACAGCGCAGTGCTTTTTCATCGTGGCCTCCCGGCCTGTCGAATTGTAAATATGGATAACTGAACTTTGCGGGAAGAATCAAATTTGGAATTCGCGTGCATTTTCATTCAACAATCATTGAATAATCGAGAATGGAACACAATCAGACCGGTTCCATCGAAGCGTACGGAATCACATCTTTAACTCCCGCTGCCGCAAAAGCCCCCAACCGCAAGACGCAGCTGTCGCACACGCCGCAAGCCCGATCCTCATAGCGATAGCATGACCAAGTTAAATCGAATGGCGCATTCAGTTCAAGGCCAAGCCGTACGATATCAGCTTTTCGCAGGGCGATGAGCGGCGTGACAACCTCGATATCGCCTTCTTTCGTCCCGGCGCATATCACACGATTGAACGCTTCATAGTACGCAGGCCGGCAATCGGGATACCCGGAGCTGTCAGTTTCCACCGCGCCGATAAAGATTTTCTTAGCTCCCAGCACCTCCGCCCAACTCACCCCGACAGACAAAAAATGCGCATTGCGAAAGGGGACGTACGTCGCCGGAATATCATGACCGACGGCAGATGCCATGGGCACGGCAATATTATTGTCGGTGAGCGCGGAGCCCCCGATCGCAGGAAGCGCCTCATTGCGCGCCATGAGTATGTCCCGAATCTCAAGCCGATCGCAAATCGCCCGGAAGCATTCGAGTTCTCGCCGTTCGGTGCGCTGTCCATAGCTAATGTGGACCGCTGCGGTGGTGTAATCCCGGACGGCGAGCGCCGCACACACACAGGAATCCATTCCTCCGCTTAAGAGCACGATTGCCCGCGACTTTGTTAAGTACTCCACGATTGCCTAAAATATCACCGATTGTTGACGCTGATTATTGTTGAGAACACACCTGCATTCGTTTCAATCGACAATCAACAATTAGTCTCTCTTCAAACTCCCTTGACCGAGGGATCCCATATGAATTTGTGCAATTGCATGCCGAGCCGTGCCGCAACATCGTCGGCCAACATCCACTGCACCAACTCTTCAGGATCCAGCAGGCAGTGCGAACTATCTCGTGCGCCGCTGGCATCTTTGCGGAAAGCTGGGGAGAACAGCACTGCATTCACGCGCTCGGCCAGATTGTGTTGCCGTACGAATTCGCGGGCAAACTCGTAGTCACTCCGGTCGCTGAGAACAAACTTCACTTCGTCGTGCGGCTTGAGGGTCGCCAGATTGTCCGGTCGAAAGCTGTATCCCGCACCTGAATTTGGAGCTTTCACGTCTACGATCTTAATGACTTCCGCAGGAACTCGCTCCAGAGGGCGTTCTCCGCTGGTCTCGAGCAATACTCGATATCCTTCCTCCAGTAACCGTTGCATTAGGGGTACCAAATCGTGCTCCTGAAGCATGGGTTCGCCACCCGTAATTTCGACCAGCCCGCCGTTAGGACTGAGGCGCTTTACTTCGGCCAGGATTTTTTCTGAAGTCATTCTCTGCCCGCCATGAAACGTATACTCACTGTCACACCACGAACAACGCAAATTGCATCCCGTGAGCCGCACAAAGACACACGGCAGACCCGCATGCGTGGACTCTCCCTGAAGCGATTTGTAGATTTCAGTAATCTGCATGAACGGTGTGGCGGGTGTTCAGCAATCGGTGAATATCGACTGACAGCCGCCGTTCTGCCTCAAAAGGGACATTTCGGCCCTCGCCTCTGGCAACTAACCGACTGCCTTCACTCGCTGTATTTTGCCGTCGTAGTGTCCGTTTCAAACACTGTTACGTCCTTCACGCGTACGCGTCCATTGGTCATATTCTTTAACCGGCTATTCGATTCATCATAAAAATACTTTGCTAGATTCTCAGCCGACGGGTTGATCATCGTAAAAGGCTCGATGTCGTTGATCATCTGGTGGTCAAGCCGGTCAATGACGTGCTTCATCACCTCACGCAAGTCTTTGAAATCGAGCAGCAGACCAGCTTTGTCGAGTTCGGCGCCAGTGAGCGTTACCCGGATTTTGTAGTTGTGCCCATGGGGATTCTCGCACTTGCCTTTATAGTTGCGCAGGTAATGTCCTGCGGCAAAAGTATCGTCAACGGTAACCTCGAACATGCATCCCTCAGCGCCGGCGCTAAACATAGGCAATGGCGCGTGTAATGTGAACTGTTTATTGTATCGCTGATCATCGCTATCCCGCTTGACCGCGCCTTTGCAGGAACGTAGTTGTCTAAGCGCAAGAAGAGGCTTCAGGAATCGCAGCCAGAGTGCTGGCGATCCACGAACGGCGGAAGAGCCGGATTATCGATTGACCCAGTTTCAATACCCTTACTATAACGTAAGGGAATGGTGATCGAACGGTCGGAAATCGTCTCGCAGGCCCTGCGGAAGTACAACGGCGGTCGCGCCGACTTTGCAGCTTGCTTGATCGAGCCCTCAGGTCAGGCGGCGGAGTGCAAGTACACCTTCACCTTCGACCAAAATTCCTCGATAGGCGCTGGAATGCGACTCCTCCGCTGAAGATCTTTCAGGCCCCGGCGTCGAAGAATGCCTCTACAACTGTCATTTCCGTGGTCTTCCTGTAGTTTGGCAGGCTCTCCATAAAAACGCGGCCATACTGTTTCTTCAGGATGCGATTGTCCAACAACACGAGCAATCCACGGTCATGCAGTGAGCGGATGAGGCGTCCAAAGCCCTGTTTGAGCGTGATCACGGCGGCTGGCACTTGATACTGGAAAAACGCATTGCCGCCATCAGCGTCAATCGCTTTCACGCGCGCAGCCACGACGGGGTCGCTGGGAACCGCGAACGGCAGGCGATCGATGATGACGCAACTCAGTTGCTCGCCCTGCACGTCGACCCCTTGCCAGAACGAGGACGTAGCAAATAGCACAGAATTCGGGGTCAGCCGGAACTCCTCGAGCAGAGCCGTCTTTGGTGCATCGCCTTGCCGCAAGATAGGAAATTTCAGCTCGCCCAATAGCCGCTGATACACGTCATTCATCTGCGCATAGCTGGTGAAGAGCACGAAGGCGCGACCGCGCGTTATTTCCAACAGTTTGCGGATGCGCTCCGCCGCCTTCACCGTGAACTGCGGCGTGCGGGCATCGGGCAGGTCGGGCGGGACATAAAATAAGGCCTGGTTCTCGTAGTCGAAATGCGAAGGTAAGACCGACTCGCGAGCATGTTCCAACCCAAGCCGTTGCCGGATGTATTCGAACCCTCCACCGACCGCAAGGGTGGCCGACGTCAGGACGGCACAATCCAACTTCGACCAGAGGCATTCCCGCAGAATCGGTCCAACATCGATCGGAGTGGCCTGCAGGAAAACATTTCGCCTTCCACTCCTGTCCGTACCCGTGCCTGCCCTGGACGAATCGGTTCTTCCCCGCCCACCGCGTCGCTCAATCCAAAACACGGTGTTGCGATCGTCTGACTCCATTGCGAAGCCAAGTTGCACCTGCAACTCCTGTGCGCGCCGGACGAAGTTGAAAACTTCCTCTGGTTTCTGTGGCAGGCCTTCCAATTCGCCAGCCAACCGGGTGATGGCCTGGTTCAGTGCGAGAAATTCGTCGCCGTTTTCTTCCAGAAACTCGCGACGCGTCTCGAAGGCAAATCGCCCTTCGCCCGGCGGCAACAACGAAAAGAAAAATTGGGACTTCTCCCGCAGACTCCCGAGCGCTCCAGACAGGGAGGCGGAAAGCATGCGATTGTGCTGCAACCAAGTTTCGACGTCGCGAGCCAAATCCTCCACTCGCAAGTTGCTGACAGATATCCCGAAGTAGTTTCCCGCAACATCTTCGAGTTCGTGAGCTTCATCGAAAATCACCGCCGCTGCCTCCGGCAGAATTCCGGCGTCCGGCGCGCCCTCCGCTTGCAACTTGATCGCAAGGTCGGCAAAAAATAAATGATGATTGACGATGATGATGTCGCTCTCCATTCCGCGCCGGCGCATTTCGGTGACAAAGCAGCGCTCCCATTCGCTGCACTTTTGACCGATGCAGGCGTCCGCCCGCGCGTCGAGCTTGTGCCAGAGGGCGCTGGTTTCGGGAAGTTCTGCGAGTTCCGCACGGTCGCCAGTTGCGGTTGTTTTCTCCCAGGCAGAAATCGCACGATATTGCTCAATTTCTTCCAGGCCGCTGAGCACTGGTTGGTTGGTCAGGTCGTAGAGTTTCTTGCGGCACAGATAATTGTTACGGCCTTTCATGTAACAAACCGAAAGCCGGGAGCCGGATGCCGGCTCTCCATATAACGCCCGCTCCAGGAATGGAGCATCCTTGTAGAAAAGTTGTTCTTGTAGATTTTTCGTGCCGGTCGAGATGATCACTCGTTTTCCCGAGCGAATCACCGGCATCAAGTAAGCGAGTGTCTTGCCCGTGCCTGTACCCGCTTCCACAATCAAGTGGCGCTTTTCTTCCAGAGCCTGCTCAACGGCTTGCGCCATTTGCAACTGTCCGCGGCGGAACTCATAGGCAGGATGCACCTGCGCTAGCACTCCGCCCGGCGCAAAGAACTCGTAGAGCGAACCATTCTTGCCGCTGGAAGCCGGGCGCGGAGCCAGAGCGGGAGATGCGGGCTGAGAACTCAAAGTCACGGGAGTCTCTATAATACGAGTTCCGGGCATCACAGTCCCCACATAAAAACCACTTTGACCCAGCCCACTTACAACTCGATAAGCAGTCTGGCCACTACTGCCGCCGGCGTTCCCACACTTGCCATCGTCGGCCGGCCCAACGTAGGCAAGTCGACTTTATTCAATCGCATCGTCGGTTCGCGGCGAGCGATTGTAGGTGACGAACCCGGCATCACTCGCGACCGTCTCTACGGCGACGCCGAGTGGCGCGGCCGCCGCATCCGCATCATCGACACGGGCGGGATCATCCCTGAGGACAAAGATTTCATTCCATCGGAAATCTTCCGCCAAGCTCGGGTTGCATTTGAGGAAGCCGCCGCCATTATTGTTGTCGTCGATGGGCGAGCTGAGCTTGCGGCGCCTGATATGGAGTTGGTACAGCTCTTGCGTAAGACCGGACGACCGCTCTTTCTCGCGGTAAATAAAGCCGACTCGGAAAAGCAAGCGTCCATCGTTGACGAATTTCATCGGCTGGGAGTCGGCCAGATGTTTCCCGTCTCAGCTGAACACGGGCGCGGGATCGATGATTTACTGGACGCGATTTTTGCAGCTTTACCAGAGGCTAACGACATAGCCACAGCGGACCCAGAGCAGGCACAGGAGAAAAATTCGCAACCAGCGGAGGGATCAGCCGCTGAAAATGAAACGGCTTACGAGACTAAGGTCGCGATCATAGGCCACCCTAACGTCGGAAAATCAACACTGTTGAATTGTCTTACGTCTTCCGATCGTGCCATCGTCTCGCCAATTCCAGGCACCACGCGAGACGCCGTCGATGAGATTGTCGAGCGCAATGGCCGGCGTTTCCGTTTTATCGACACGGCCGGCATCCGGCGCAAAGGAAAGACGCACCTGATGGCGGAAAAACTTTCCGTGGTGATGGCGCGCAAGCATCTCGAAGGCGCCGACATTGCGCTGCTAGTTCTCGATGCAACCGAAGGTGTGAGCCAGCTCGATGCGGCCATCGCCGGTTACGCCCACGAGAGCGGACGCTCGATGATCCTCGTGGTCAACAAATGGGATCTCGTCACCGGAGGCGAACTGAAAGCCGGCAGGCCGTCGAAAGCGATGCGCATGCGCGAAAGCAAACGTCCCGGTGACCGGGGTACCTACGAAGAGCGCCTGCGCCACGATCTCAAGTTCCTGAACTACGCGCCCATTGTTTTCATTTCCGCAAAGTCTGGCAAGGGTACGGAGAAAATTGTCCCGTTGCTCGAACAGGTTGCCACCGAGCGCCGCAAGCGCATCCCCACGTCGGCCATGAACCGTTTCATCGAAACCGTGGATTTCGAACGGGCCTCGGTTCCCATGCGTTCACGCGTGAAGATTCTGTACATGACTCAGGCCTCAGTCGCCCCGCCAACATTCGTGCTTTTTACCAACCGCGCGGTGAAGCTGCACTTCTCGTATCAGCGATTCCTGGAAAACCAGATTCGCCACGCCTTCGGGTTTCTGGGAACGCCGATTTGGATTAAGAACCGAGCGAGGACGTAGAACTCTCTACTCTCCTCCGCCTCGCGATCCATCGTCAGTTGCCCACGAAGACGAAAGATCAGCGTCAGCAGCAGATCGATGAAAGGTGTGACGTTAATCTCAGGACCGCGCGCACCACGGCCTGCCGTTGAGAACGAGAAAGTGCTCCTACGATACTTCAGGAGCTTATGTTGCAGAAAAACTTCTCGGCTTCTCTTCGGCACGTGAATGTCTGCAACATGAGACTCCTGAAGTATCCTGAGAGTTCACAGGGAATTTTGTTTTATCCTGCAGGCTCAGGAGCGGGTGCTGGCGGCAGCGGCGGAGGTTCGTACGGAGGCGCGGGAACCGGCGGAAATTGCGGCGCAGGCGGCGCGGGATAGAGCGCCGCGCCTAATGCAGGATAGCGACCCGCAAAGAAATAAATCGAATACGCAGGGAAGAACACAACGACGGGCACAGAAATCAACGCCACCAGATAAAGAAAAATTGCCAGCAGAACGCAGCCAACCACCACTGCCAAAGTGATCGTATAAACGTTCCAGGTAAGCCCCGCACTCTTGCCGGTGAGGACGGCAAGGATGCTTAGCCCGATCGTGGGTATGCCGATGAACAACCCCAGGATTAGAGTTGCGATGCCAATTACGATGCCCGCGCCGATGGCCATTAGGATCTTCATGCCGATGTAGCCTGCGTATCCGCCCATCTCCGCTCGGATCATCGGCCACAGCCGTCGCCATCCTTCCAGAGCACCGATGTCCTCCAAAGCTATTTGTGGTACGACAAAATCTTTGGTCAACACAAAAATTACCGCCATGGCCACGAGGAAAAACAACAGCACAAAGAAAAAGACGATACCGGCCAGCACTAACGGGAGCAAATGTTGTTTCGGTTCATTTAGCCAGCCCATGCCGAATGCGAAGGCTGCTGGGAACCCGATCAGCAGGGCGAGCCCGCAAAAAGTGGCCAGAAGGTAAAGTATCTTCCAGAGGAAGTAGCGCCATCCCTCAATCTGCCTGCGGCTCCACCCCTGACGAATGCGACACTCTTTCGCGAGAATGCTGTCGAACAAAATGAAGCGCATTACGCTGCTCACATACATGAGAATGATGCCGAACGTAAGCGCGGCAACAACCAAGACTGCGATCAGGCCGGCCAACAGCGCAGGATGAATCCCTCCCCATAACGATAGGAGAAAATGCCGGGAAGCGCTAGGATGCTGGGGAAGTCTGAAGTTGCCACCATTGAAGCCGCCGCCTGACCCGAGCTCGCCAGCCAGCAGTCCGACCAGTGCGAGCTTGCTCCACTGACCAAACCGGAAAGGCTGAAAGAGTTGTTGTCTAGTGTGCTGAAAGGCGAGAGGGATCGCGTCAATAGCGGAGATCGGCAAAGTACACCTCGGACGAATGACTCAGCAGCAAGGTACTGCGAATCGCGCCGCAAATCAATCGGAGCCGTACTTATTCGTACCGCAGGGCCTCTACAGGATCGAGTTTCGCCGCGCGTAGCGCCGGAACCAGACCGCTGATCACGCCCACTACTAGCAGCACTACTGTCGAAACCATTACTGTCATGACTGAGATGCGGAGATGAATATCACCCTGGCCGGACTCATCTTCAAAGAGCGGACCCATCATCGGTAAAGTCCCGACTGCCCATGCGATGAAGTAAGAAAGCAGGACACCAATTGCGCCACCCAGTATCATGATCAGCAAAGTTTCGGCAAGGAACTGCAGCTTGATGTGCCGTTTCTTTGCGCCCAGAGCGCGCCGTAAGCCGATCTCGCGGATTCGTTCATCGACCGACACCAGCATGATGTTCATCACGCCGACGCCCCCGATTCCTAAGGTCAACGTTCCAACGAAAGCAAGCAGAACCTGCAACCCAATGGTCAATGCATCTATCACCGGACGAAACTCGTCGCGACCAAACATCTGAAAAGCTTTGGGATCGGTGGGCGAGAAATTTTGTCGCGTAGCCACGGCGGCCAACACCTGCGCCATCGCCCTTTTCTCAAATTGCGGGGCGATCGGTTCGAATACCAGCACCCTGGCGTAGCGCGTGTTCCATAAGTCCCCGGCCGTGGAATATGGAATCCACGCGGATTCGTCGTCACTGCTGAAATAATTGCTGAGTTGAATCTTGCGCGCCATCACCCCGATCACCGTGAAGCGTACGCCTCCGACTTCTACTGTCTCACCGACGGCGGGACGCCCGCTAAAAAGTTGTTCCTTGATGCGTCCACCGAGAAAGATCACCCGTCGGCGCTCAAGTTCATCCGTTACGTCAATCCAGCGCCCTTCCGACGGCACTTCGTTCCTCATCTCTCCGTATTCCGGGCAGACTCCCCGTACTGCCGCAGTCCCCACCATGCGGTCCCCGTAAGCGACTCCCGGGCGCGCCACGGTTTCACGGCAAACATGCTTCACCAGAGGCGCCGCGGCCTTGACCATGTCGACGTCGGCTTGTTCTATCACAACCTTTTTCCCAGCGCGCTGCCCGCCCGGCTGCTCGCTGGTTTGCTGCGGCCAGCAAATCACGACACTCTTGCCGAACGCGTCGAAGCCGTGCACTAGAATGCTGCGAAAGCTGCTGCCATATGCAATCAGGAGGGTCACCGTCGCGATACCCCAAACGATGCCCAGCATCGTGAGGAAGCTTCGCGTCAGATTTCGCTTCAGCGCGATCCAGGCTTCGAGAATGATTTCAATCAGCATGCTGCTAGCCCCCCGCCTCGTACCGCAAAGCCTCGATAGGATCAATCGACGACGCTCTCCGCGCCGGGTACACTGCTGCACCCACCGCAACGGCGCCGAGCAACCCTGCGGCGACCAGGCCAGAGGTCCAGTCGGGAATTAATCCGGCGAAGAAATCCGGCATCGGCAACAAGTTCACCAGCGCGCAAAATCCGAAGGCCACCCCCAGGCCGACAGCTCCGCTGATTAACGCGATAATTAACGCCTCGACGAAGAACTGTCGCAAAATCGTTCCCCTCGGGGCGCCAAGTGCCTTGCGTACTCCGATCTCTCGTGTGCGCTCGCGGACCGCGACCAGCATCACATTCATTACGCCCAGGCCGCCGAGCAATAGCGTCACGATCCCCACCGCTCCCAGAAAATACTTCATCCCGTCGGTCATCTGCCGAAATGCTTTGGCTTCCTGCACCGTATCCCAGATGGGACAAGCCTCTTTATCATTCGGGTCGTAGCGGTGCATGCGCGCCAAAGCGACCCGCACCTCGTGTTTGCACGCTTCATGCTGTTCGACCGATTTCGGCGTCACTAGTAACTGATCGAAAGTCGACGGTGTGCCCGGAGGTTTATCAGGAAAGTCGCGTCGCATCGCGGAAAAAGGAATGAAGACTTTGTTCACGTCCCACCCGTCGTAGCTGGAGTCCTGTTTCTTTTTTTCCATTACGCCGATGACAACGAAAGGGAAGTCATTCAAATAAACGTTTTCCCCTACAGGATTGCGGCCGGGAAACAATTGCTTGGCCGCATCTGAACCGAGAAATGCAACCCGCCTCCCCTCGCGCATGTCGCTCCAGTCGTAGAACCGTCCCAACCCAACCTTAAGGCTGCGAATTTCACTGAACTGCGGGTAGGATCCAGTTACCTCGAATAAGGCATTGTTGAAGTTGCTATGGATCGGAACAGTTTCCTGCTCCAGTTCTGGGATGGCATATTCGCAATCCCGCGCCTCCGCTTGGACTACCGGCACATCGGGATCTTCCCAGTGAACCAGTCGTCCCGCGTGTGTTCCGCCCACCTGCAGGCTGGTGCGGCCATGGAAGACAATCATCACGTCCTTGCCCAGCGTTTTCGACTGTTCCTCTTGTCCCCTCCGCAGACCTTCACCGGCGGCCACCATCAGGACGATGGAAACAATTCCCCAGGCGATGCCGAACATTGTGAGGAATGCCCGCAGTTTGTGCGCCCAGAGAGTCCGCGTTACATCGACAATAAGATCTCGCAGCGTCATCCGGCTTTTGATTGGACGCGACCGGGCGGAGAAAGTAAGCCTCCGTCCAGTTCCATCCCACTGTCAGATACGAATTCGATTTGCAATATGTTGCAGAAAAGTTGAGCGGAGGGTGCTGCAGATTTGCAAGAAGTTAGAAAATCGCCTAGGCCGGAGCGGGGATCGATTTCATCCAGCCGTCAAAAGCTTGAAGCGCCAGTTCGCATTGCATACGGTGGCGCTCTTTACGATCGCGAATTTTCTTCTCCAGTGGCGGCAAAAGATCGAATGTAATGTTCGCTGGCTGGAATGTTTTAGCATCCGCTTGTGTCACGTAGTGCGTCAGCGACCCGAACGCCGAAGGACGAGGGGGCGGACTCGGTTGACCGCCTCGGGCTAGGGCCGCCGCGTGGATCCCCGCCATCATGCCTGTCGCAATCGACTCAATATAGCCCTCGACGCCGCAAATCTGGCCTGCAAACAAAACTCGATGATGGGCCTTCATCCGTAAAGTCTCCTCCAGCAGCGCCGGGCTATTGATGTAGGTGTTGCGATGAATTTGCCCGTAGCGTAAAAATCGCGCATTCTCCAGGCCTGGAATCAGTCGTAACACAACCGCTTGATCCGCTACCTTCAGGTGATTCTGGAATCCGACCAGGTTATAAGAGTCTGCCCGTAGATTTTCCTGCCGCAACTGCACCACGGCGTAGGGCGTCCGCCCAGTGCGCGGATCCTTCAGACCCACTGGCTTCATCGGGCCGAATCGCAACGTATCTCGTCCGCGACGTGCAATTTCTTCAATCGGCAGGCAACTCTCGAAGTAATTCAGCTTCTCCCAATCGCGTTCCTCCACCGATTGTGCCGACACCAGCGCCTCGTAAAACCTGTCGTATTCCTCGCGCGTCATTGGACAATTGATATAGTCAGCCGACCCCTTGTCATACCGCGCCGCCATGTACACCCGCGACATATCAATCGAATCCGCCTCAACAATCGGGCTGATCGAATCGTAGAAATACAAATGCGGATTTGAGTTATCTGTGCCGGGCACCTTTGTCTCCCCGGGCGTTAATTTCGCAGCGGACGCACTGAGCCGCGCAATCTCCGCCGCCAGTGCGTCAGAAGTAAGCGGCCCGCTGGCGACGATCGTGATGTGATCGCGATTTTCCTCGACTTGAGTCACCTCTTCCCGCCGCACCATGATCCTGGATTCGCGGGAAATGGCCTCAGTTACCTTCGCCGCAAAAGCCACTCGATCCACGGCCAGCGCGTGCCCCGCTGGAACCGCACATTCCCGCGCGATTTCCAAGAGCAGGGAACCGGCCCGCCGCATCTCTTCTTTCAGAAGCCACGGAGCGGTATTCTCCGACTCAGATTTCAGGGAATTCGAACACACGAGTTCTGCAAAATCCCCTGTCTGATGCGCCGGAGTCGATCGCACGGGTCGCATTTCAAACAACTCCACGTTCAAGCCGCGCCTCGCGCATTGCCAACCGGCCTCTGAACCGGCGAGCCCACCTCCAATAATGCGCACTTCTACCTTCACAGTGCCGTCCTGAACTGGTGACGGCACGGCGCACGAAGAAGCGCGACATCTCTAGTGGTTAGTGACAGCAACAATAAAGAAAGAATACCTTAGTTGTGAATCGAGCAAAACTGGACATCAGAACTGATCGGCGCAGGCCCACTGCCAGATCAATTCGCATCAATCGCGTGATCATCAGCGATAGCACGGGTAGGTTAGTGCGAAATCGCCGTGGCCTGGCTGCCTACGCATACCCAAACACCGTTCTTGTAGACCCACGTATCAATGAAACGTCCACGCTTCACGTACGGTTTTCCCTTCTCCACCCCTCTAGCGATGTAGATACCGGAGACGACCGCAGTGCTCCCAAACATGTGAGCGATCATGGAATGGGTTATCTCCTGCTGCAGATGCTGGTCACTCGATTGCAATCTTGCCAGAAACTCTTCTTTTGTTCGAAGAACCCCGTCATAGTCGACATAAATAATCGAATCATCGAGGATGGTATCCAGTGCCTTGACGTCTTTCCGTTCTTCTGCCTGATTCCAGGCGTGTTCCAGAGCAATTATCTTGGTTTCTGCACCTTGGTCGGTGCCACTCTGCGCCTGCGCAACCGTCAGAGCGAAGAGCATTAGAGTCAAGGCAATAACGGTGTGCTTCATGAAGGCTCCTCGGAGTAGTATCGGCGCCGTCATCACTTTCCTTGAGTCTCCAAGATCAGCGTATGTCTCATCCGCCATCTCGAGTCGAATTTACAGTTATCATGAGATCATTCGATATTAATCCCGGAGATTTCATGGCACGCATCAGTTTGATCGCCCCGGAGGTAGCGTCTCCGGCAGTACGCGAGATCTACGACACAACTCTGCGGGGTAAACCCGGCAACGTGCAGAAAGCCCTGGCTCACCGTCCGGAGATGCTTAAGAATTTTCTAGGTTTTTACGCCAGCGTAGGCCGTTCCCTCGACCGCAAGCTGTACGAGCTCATTTACCTCCGAATTTCACTTATCAATAAATGCCAGTATTGCACGCAGCACCACGTGGCCTCTTCCAAACGCGTCGGCCTTACGGCCAAAGATTGGGCAGCGCTGAAGATGGGAAATTATTCGAGTTTTACCGAGAAAGAGCGCGCCGCGTTAACCTACGTCGAGAAGCTGACGCGAGCGCCGCATGAAATCAGCGAAACAGACTATGCCGAATTGCAAAAGCACTTTTCCGATCCTGAGATCGTAGACATCCACATGCTCGCAGGCTTGGCCAATCTCACCAATCGCTTTACCGACCCGCTCGGGTTGGAACTGGAATTTCCGGAAGAGAAGATGTAGCCGTCACCGATTCACACTGATTTCACTGATATACAGGCGTGTGATAAACAGGCGATTCCAAACAAAGGATGCGCGTTGTCGCTGTCATCCGCGAATCTGCGGCTGAATTAAAGAATTTGTCGCGCATCGCCTATGCGCTTTGTAATATGTTCGCGGTCCAGATATTCCAGTAGCGGGATCGCATATTTTCGGGTGACATCTGCCAAATCTTTGAATTGTGGAACGTCAATGGTTGGCGATTTCGATTTGTATGCTGTCATTTTCCGCCGTAACTCTTCCAGCGCGCTACGGTGGAACACCAAGCCATCGGAAACCTTGATCAAAACCTTATCTCGCAAGAGCAGCGTCACAATCTTCTGCGCTCGCGTTTTGTCGACTTTGAGGCCGGCAATCACTTCGTGCAGTGCGGGCACTTTCAGCCCTGCAGCCGCAAAGACATCGGCAATTTTATCCTTGGATTCTGCCTCTTCATCCTTCATCAAAATCCGGTGACCAGAAAGGCGGACCACGTCGCCGAGAATTTCAACCTTGTTCTCCCGCATCAGGGTTTTCGCAACCGCCTCGAATACATCCGGCGAAGCCTCCACTTGCGAGCGCAGCTCTTCTTTGTTCATTCCATCTGCGAGAGGATTTTTCTGATGGAACTTCCCAGTCGTGTTCAGGATGCTCACCTTCAGAGCCTCGAGCGCGGGTGCATGTACGAACACCTCCCCCAGGGTCGCCAACACACCCATGCTTGTCAGTTTCTTAAGATGATTTTCAAGAGCAGCTCTCGCCCATCCAGTTTCGCTGATCAGTCGCGACATGGAAATTCCGGCGTGCTGTCGTCGCTTAACTCTGGCCGTGAGAATCGCTTCGGCATTTCCCTCCGCAAGCACCATGTCAAAGTCAGCGTGCCGCGATATGCGCAGCATCGGCGCCGCATCCAGCACAGTCCCGCCACCAATCGTTACCACGGGTGAAAATTGCCGAATGATGAATCGGTCTCCCGGCAGGAGCAGTACAGGTCCCGGCAACTTGATCCGCGCAATCGCCTCATCGCCGGGACTAATTTGCTTCTTCCCGCGCAGCCCAACCTCCGCTACCGTTTCCATCGAGTAAGAATGAAAGTGCACCCGACCGCGGTCTTTTAATGAGCGCTCCGCGGATGCCAACAGACGTAGAAAGACGTCTGCCCGCCGCGTTGTTTCAAACGTGGCAGGAGCCGCCAGGGTCATGCCTCGTGATAAGTCTTCCGTCCTGGCTCCTGCTAGGTTCAGCGCGGTGCGTTGTCCGGCAACAGCCGCTTCTGCAGCATGTCCATGCACCTGCACTCCACGCACCCGAAGACGCCTAGCTGCGGGGAAGACTTCCAGTTCGTCCTCGCGAAGAATCGTTCCTGCAACCAGCGTTCCCGTCACCACGGTGCCGAAACCTTTCATGGTAAACACGCGGTCGATCGGAAGACGCGCAATCGCGTGGCAATCTCGCGGCTGAACATTGGCAGCCGCTGAAACCAGGGCTCCCTTCAATTCTTCCAGCCCCGCACCGGTGACAGAACTCACGGCTAGCATGGGAGATCTCGAGGTATCGAGAAACGTTCCGCGCAAATACTCTTCCACCTCCAGCCGAACCACGTCGAGCGTATCCGCATCCACAGCATCGGATTTTGTCAGGACCGTGATGCCGCGTCCCACACCCAGCAGTTGCAGGATGTCGAAGTGCTCTCGAGTTTGCGGCTTGATCGCTTCATCCGCCGCAATCACCAGCAGCACGAGGTCGATGCCGCCAATTCCCGCCAGCATATTGCGCACAAAGCGCTCATGTCCGGGAACATCGACGAAGCCCAGGCGCAACAATTCGCCATTCTCCGCCACCAATTCCATATGCGCGAAGCCCAGGTCGATGGTGATGCCGCGCCGCTTTTCCTCTTGCAGTCGGTCCGCGTCAATCCCCGTCAAAGCCTTTACCAGCGCGGTTTTGCCGTGGTCGATGTGCCCCGCGGTTCCTACGATGATAGATTTCATCTGGTTGGCATCTTACCGGAAAAGCTGTTCGCAATTGAAAAGACGGGCGGCAACGCTTGACTTGCGCACCGTCCCACAAACCCTTGCTCTTCTGCGGAAGCCACTATCTCTAAGATTGCGAAAATTGCCGGCCAGAATGCCGCCGAATGGCCCTACCCAGTCGTCCTGGTAAATGCGACAATAGAACTATGCGACAATAGAACTTCCCCATGGCCACTTCCACGACCTCTGCCTTTTCTCCGGACATAGTCCGGCAGCATGGCCTCACATCCGATGAATATGAAAAAATCAAGCAGCTTCTCGGACGACGCGAGCCCACCCTCACCGAACTCGGCATCTTCAGCGTCATGTGGAGCGAGCATTGCTCCTACAAATCATCGCGTGTACACCTGAAACGTTTGCCAACCCGCAGCAGACGGGTGCTCCAAGGTCCGGGAGAGAATGCCGGCATCATCGATATCGGCGACGGCTTGGCTTGCGCTTTCAAAATCGAATCGCACAACCATCCGTCCTTCATTGAGCCCTTTCAAGGCGCAGCCACGGGAGTGGGTGGAATCCTGCGCGACATTTTCACCATGGGCGCGAGGCCAGTGGCGGTCATGGACTCGCTGCGTTTCGGGTCGGTCGGACTAGGCAAGACACAGGCTCGCACACACGCTGTGGCAACACAGGCCGAGATCCATCGCAATCATTCCATTCTTGAAGGAGTGGTGAGCGGCGTTGCCTCTTACGGCAACTGCTTCGGTGTGCCCAACCTCGGTGGAGAGACCAAGTTCGAACCTTGTTACTCCGGCAATCCGCTGGTGAATGCTTTCGCCATGGGGTTGGTACGCAAGGATGAAATTTTCTACGCGCGAGCAGCGGGCGAAGGCAACCCGGTAATCTACGTTGGTGCGAAAACTGGCCGGGACGGCATCCACGGCGCCACGATGGCCAGCGAAGAGTTCAGCGAAGCGTCGGAAGCCAAGCGGCCCAATGTTCAGGTGGGAGATCCTTTTCTGGAAAAGCTGTTGCTAGAGGCTTGTCTCGAGGCGATGCAGACCGGAGTTATTGTCGGTATTCAGGATATGGGTGCGGCAGGACTCACTTGCTCGACTTGCGAGATGGGCGCGCGCGGCGGCGTGGGCATTGAGATTGAACTCGACAAAGTTCCGCAACGCGAAACCGGCATGACCGCGTACGACATTATGCTTAGCGAATCGCAGGAGCGCATGCTGCTGGTGGCTCAGAAAGGCCGAGAGCAGGAGATTTTTCGTGTCTTTGAAAAATGGGGGCTCGATGCTGTTGAAGTTGGCAAAGTCACTCGCGATAATAAATTGCGCGTGCTGCACCACGGTGAAGTGGTTGCCGAGATTCCGAATCAAGCTCTCACGGACGAAGCACCGGTCTATAAGCGTCCACTGGCGCGCTGGGAGCCACCTGTGCCCCGCGAAATGCCTGAAGGTATCCAGCTAAATGGCGGTGACTTCGCGCGGGATCTGAAGCAGCTTCTTGCCAGTCCGAATATTTGCGGCAAGCGTTGGGTCTGGCAGCAATACGATTACATGGTGCAGACCAACACCGTGCAGGCTCCCGGCTCTGGCGACGCTGGCGTGATTCGAATCAAGGGTTCGCAACGTGGGGTGGCCATGGCGCTCGATGGCAATGGCCGTTGGTGTTATCTCGATCCGCGGTTGGGCGCGATGCATGCTGTTGCCGAGTCCGCACGCAAGGTGGCGTGTTCGGGTGCGACTCCGGTGGGCGCAACCAACTGCTTGAATTTTGGTAACCCGGAAAAACCGCACATCATGTGGCAGTTCTCGCAAACCATCGATGGCATCACCAAGGCCTGTGAAGAGCTTGAAATTCCTATCACCGGCGGCAACGTCAGCTTCTACAACGAGACGCTCGGCGATGGCATTTACCCCACGCCCGTCCTCGGCGTAGTAGGCATTTTAGACGACGTGCACAAAACCGCGAAGATGCATTTCGCATCCAGCGGACGCACCATCATGCTGTTGCGTGGCGGCGAGGCGGCCAATATTACCGACGTAGAGAATGAATTCGGCTCGTCGGAATACGCAAAGGAAATCCTGGGAACGCTCTGGGGATATCCTCCCGAGATCGATGTCCAAAGAGAAGCTGCGCTGCAGAAAGCAATCATTGAAGTGATTCAGCATGGCTTGGTCGATTCCGTGCATGACTGCTCGGATGGCGGACTGGCCGTGGCGGTCGCGGAAAAGTCATTTTCCAAGAGTGTGGGCGCGCGAGTCAATTTCCCTGCGGGCGGGCTTCCCACGGAGTTTGTGCTTTTCGGGGAGGATGCAAGCCGCATCGTGCTCTCGTGCGACCCGGGGAATGTTGCGGGAATCCAAGACATAGGGGAGAAATATGGAATCGTCGCAGATGTGCTCGGGGAAACGATTCCGGAGCGGCTGGAAATTTCAATCGACAACCAACTGGTCGTGTCAACAACAGTTACTGAGTTGGGCGAGGCGTACGAAAGCGCGTTGCAATCGTTGCTACGCACAGATCCCGTGCCCGGGGCAGCGGATTGAAATATTTGTATCCAAAACATAGGCCGCCGTTTGGGGATAAATAAATTAAGAGCGAACAGTTACAGGCCAGAGCCGTAAGTCAGACCCAGGAGCTAAATGCCGATTTCCGACAAATTCCACGACGAGTGCGGAGTGGTAGCCATCTTTGCGCACCCTGAAGCGGAGAAACTCGCCTATCTCGGTCTTCACGCTCTACAGCATCGGGGCCAGGAGTCGGCCGGAATTGTCTCCTCCGATGGCCTGACTTCTCGCGTGCACAAGGCGATGGGCCTGGTTGCCGACATCTTCACCGAGGAAGTGCTTGCCCAGATACGCGGCACGCTGGCCATCGGCCACACCCGATATTCGACCGCCGGAGATTCGGCGCTGTTGAACGCGCAGCCGATTCTGGTGCAATCGAATAAAGGAGCCATCGCTGTTGCGCACAATGGCAACCTGGTGAATTCGTCGGAGATTCGCGGTCGGCTGGAGCGGCAAGGATCGATCTTTCAAACGAACAGCGATACGGAAGTTATCGTCCATCTGATTGCGTTGTCGCGCGAACACACGTTGCCGGAAGCGATAGCGGATGCTCTGCGGCGCGTGGAAGGCGCATTTTCGCTGGTGGTCATGAGTCCCGATCGCATCATTGCCGCCCGCGATCCGCGCGGCTTTCGGCCGCTGGCGATGGGGCGCATTCCAGCACTCGAAGGGCAGAAGCGCGACACCATTGTTTTCGCTTCCGAAACCTGCGCTTTCGATTTGATTGGCGCGACCTACGAACGCGATGTGAAGCCCGGCGAATTGATCGTGGTTGGCCCGGAAGGAATCACTTCGCGTTTCTATTCGAGTGCTGCTCCGCAGTCGAGTTGCATCTTCGAGCATGTCTACTTCTCCCGTCCGGACAGCATGGTGTTTGGCCGGGCGGTGCAGACCAGCCGCGAAGAGTTGGGACGGCAGTTGGCGCGTGAGGCGCCGGTTGAGGCCGATCTGGTTGTTCCAGTGCCGGATTCAGGCGTGACTGCGGCCGTGGGTTACGCCGCCGAGAGCGGCATCCCGTTCCGCTTTGGCCTCATTCGCAGCCACTACGTTGGCCGCACGTTCATTGAACCGAGCCAGAGTGTGCGCGACTTTGGTGTGAAGCTGAAGCTGAATCCTGTCCGGTCGCTTCTGGAAGGAAAGCGCGTTGTCCTGATCGACGACTCGATCGTGCGCGGAACTACCAGCCGCAAGATTGTGCGTTTGATCCGAAACGCCGGGGCTAAGGAAGTTCACATCCGCATCTCGTGTCCGCCGACCATTTCTCCTTGTTACTACGGCGTGGATACTCCATCCAAGAAACAATTGATCGCCGCCAACAAGTCGATCGAAGAAATTCGCCAGTATATGCGCGCGGATTCTCTCGCCTATCTCTCGCTGGACGGGCTGAAGAAAGCCTGCGGCGACGGAGAAAAAACTTCCTATTGTTCAGCTTGCTACACCGGCAAATATCCTACGAATATTGTGGATGTGGAGGAGATTCAGCCAGCTGGTCTTCCACGATAACCATTTCCCGATGGCTATTCCACGATAACTATTTCCGCGCCTGGATGACGCGCGGAATCGATTGAAGATCCGGTCTGACTTTAACGTGGTTCCAATCTCGCAGGAGCCCCATTACCTCTTCCGCGATCGTCCCGCTGATTTCCATGACCAGCCAGCCGTCGTGCCTGAGCGCCGCTTGCGCCTGCGGGATCAAGCGCGCGATCACCTCTACTCCCGTCGGACCTGCGAAGACTGCGTCGCGCGGCTCGAACTTGCGCACCTCAAGTTGCACCTGGTCTTCCTCTGAGTCACCTACATACGGAGGATTCGAAACCACGAAATCGAAGGAGTTTTTTTCGAATACTTCCAAAAGATTGCCTTGGTGAAATTGAATGCGAGATTCGAGCTGATGCCGCGCGGCATTGGCGCGTGCGATTTCAAGCGCTGCCTCTGAAAGATCGACAGCTCGAATCTCCGCATGCGGCAGTTCCCTGGCAAGCGCGAGAGCGATACAACCGGATCCGGTGCCCACATCCACGATGCGGAGCGGACTCGTGCGGAGCGGATAGCTTTGATCGCCAACCTTATTCATCCCCGCGAGCTCAACCACAGTTTCAATGACGTGTTCGGTCTCAGGCCGCGGAATGAGTACGGCTGGAGTAACAATAAGATCCATGCCCCAAAATTCCTGGTGCCTCGTGATGTATTGCGCCGGTATTCCGCGCCCTCGTTCCAAGAGGACAGTTTCGAAGCGAGAGTTCTCTTCCCGAGTGAGGACGCGCTCCGGATGCGCATATAAGTAAGCACGATCGCATCCCAGAATAAACATCAGGAGAAGCTCTGCGTTCATACGAGCGGACGGGACGTTTCCCGCCTGCAAGCGAGCGGCGGCGGAAGTAAGAGACTGTCTTAATTGCACCAGACTATTTCACCACATCGCCGAAGCGGGTGTGACGATGAGCAACGTTGATGCAACCGTTTATTGCGGAGGGCTGGCGGGGCCCTCGGCTAATCCTCTCGCGGATTCAGCCGGGCAATTTCCGAATTCAGCACTGCGGCAAATGCTACCCAAGCCGCATAAGGAATGAAAGCATTGGCTGCGGCGGCGTCGACTTTCCGAGCTGCTTTCATATAGGAAAAAATCATGCTCTCCAAAGCAACGGCATCAGCCAAAGCGAGCGTTGGACTGTGTTCTCCAAAAAAAAGTTTGGACCATTTCGCGTTGGTAGCCAGCTGCGAAACCCACAAACGTAGCGCCTTGTTGCGCTCCCTCGATGGGGCCGCGCTCCAGATACGCCATCCCGACCACGCCATCATGGCATAAAGTGCCGTCCAAACCACCGGATACATTTCTTTGGGCGGCGTAAAGCTCGGTTTGTTGAGGTTGCGGTACCAACTTCCTCGGCTTTCCTTGCGGCTGTAACGGGAGCCATACCAGGCGGCGCCTGCTGTGGCGAGTCCGAAGCCAGTAAGCGCGAGTAAAGAGTGAGAATTGCCTTTAGACATAGCGCACCTTAGTTGCTAGGCCCATCGTGCGGGGTTGCTGCATTGTTAATATTTTGCGACGCGAATGAATCGATAACTGACCCGCACGCTGACTTACACTACCGCACTGGCTTCCTGCTTCAACTTCTCGGCCTGATAATAGGTGGTGAGCGCTTCGATCAGTGGCTGTAACTTCCCGTCCATCACCGCTTCCAGTTGGTGAATCGTGAACCCGATGCGATGATCCGTCAAGCGATTCTGCGGGAAATTATAAGTACGAATCTTCTCGCTACGGTCGCCGGAACCTACCATAGCTTTGCGCTCTTTGGCCAGTGCCTGCTGTTGCTTTTCCATCTCAATTTCATAGAGGCGCGAACGCAGCACGCGCATGCCTTTTTCACGATTCTTGATTTGTGACTTTTCGTCCTGGCAACTGACCACGGTATTGGTGGGGATGTGCGTAATACGCACCGCTGAGTACGTGGTATTAACCGACTGACCTCCGGGCCCTGAGGAACAGAAAGTGTCAATCCGCAAGTCTTTGGCTTCGATCTTAATGTCGACGTCCTCGGCTTCGGGCAGCACCGCAACCGTGACAGCCGATGTATGAACGCGTCCCTGCTGTTCGGTGGCGGGAACGCGCTGCACACGGTGCACCCCGCTCTCATACTTGAGTTGAGAATAGACGCGATCGCCTTCAATGATGGCGATGACTTCCTTCAATCCGCCGGCCGACGACTCCGAAGAAGAAAGCACTTCCACTTTCCAGCGCTGCGTTTCAGCGTAGCGCGTGTACATCCTGAAGATTTCCGCCGCGAAAAGAGTTGCTTCGTCTCCTCCGGTCCCAGCCCGAATTTCCAAGATGATGTTTTTCTCGTCGTTCGGATCTTTGGGTAACAACAAAA
Organism: Candidatus Sulfotelmatobacter sp.; assembly: GCA_049588915.1. Taxonomy (GTDB): domain Bacteria; phylum Acidobacteriota; class Terriglobia; order Terriglobales; family Acidobacteriaceae; genus Sulfotelmatobacter. Next base: position 32,194 of record JBAVZU010000045.1, on the reverse strand, counting down.
TTTTCAATTCTTCTTCTATGGCCACGACGCGAGGCTCCAGCTTGTTCAGCTCTTCCTGGGCATAGGCTCGCATCTCCTCGTCCTTCTCATCGGCCAACATCGCCTTACTCTCGGCAATACCGCGCGTAAGGTCCTTGTACTCGCGATACTTTTCGACTACGGGCGCGATCTCGCTATGGGCCTTCGCAGTTTTCTGGTATTTCATCGAATCGCTGACGATATCTGGCGAGGCTAGAGCCCTGGTCAGTTCTTCGTAACGAGCTTCGATTTGGTCTAGACGGTCAAACATGTTAGTTCTCAGTTCTTGTTTCTAGGTTTCAATTGCAAATGCCGCTGTTCAATCCCGGGCACAAGTTCCAACGCACGCCCAATCAAAGTTGAACGAAACTTATTCTAAAAGTTTGGCTGGTACCGAGGAACCGGAACTAGTTCGGGGTGGGAACCCCTATGCAATCACCAATTCGCCGCCGTTATCTTTCTCCAGAGCCATGGCATGGTCGAGGGCGACGATAGCACATTGCGCCTGATCGTCGGATGGAGGCTGCGTCGTAATGCGCTGCAGCCATAGCCCGGGGGCCGTCATCAATGCGAAGAGGGAGCCGCGATGCTTGGCGGCGAAACGAATAATCTCGTAAGAAACTCCGGCGATTACCGGCAGTAGCGCGATGCGCGAGGCAAAGCGCAGCCAGAAAGTGGTGAAGGGAATCAGCATGTAAAAGCCGATTGAAATGAGCATTACGGTCATCAAGAAGCTGGTGCCGCAGCGGGGATGAAATGTCGAATATCTCTGCACGGCCGCGGTTTCCAACGGATCGCCGTTCTCGAAGGCGAATACAGTCTTGTGTTCAGCCCCGTGATACTGGTAGACGCGCCGGATGTCTGGAAATAGAGAAACACCCCAGATGAACAGCAGGAATAGAATCAGGCGCACCACCCCGTCAATCAGATTGAATACCACCTGACCACCGAGTGCCGGATTAAACTTTTTGAGCTCTGTGGCCGCCAGCAAGGGCAGATATTTGTACATGAAGATAAAAAAGGCAAGTGAGAGAATAACGTTGCCGGCAGATAGCCATCCGCTCATCGCAGCGGCTTTTTCCCCGGCCTGCGATTTGAACGGGCTACCTTCCGCTTTGCTTTCCTTCAGCGGGACGACCAAGTCGGCCGCCTCTACATGGCGGGTTGTGGAATCGTCGTTTTGCATCACGTCTTCGATCGCAACATTTGCCGAGAAACGCAGCGCGCGATAGCCGAGGGACATAGCATATCCCAATGTCATAACGCCGCGAACGATCGGCCATGCCATCCACTTATGTCTGTCCGAAGGGTGATCCAGTGGTTGGCTCATCGTAACCACTTCACCGGAGGGTTTGCGGCATGCGATTGCCCATGCATGCGGAGAACGCATCATCACTCCCTCCAGCACGGCTTGGCCGCCGACCAGGGTTTCTTCGCCACTCTCGAGCGCGGGCAAAAGTTGCACCGCCACCAGGAAACGAACGAGATTTCTAAATGAACGCACTGTAGTTAGATACTCACATTTTGATGCTTCAGCAGCCCAAAAGCACCAGCATCTAGGTTACCACAGGGAGCTAGTGAGATTCCGTCTTGGCGCGGCTGCACGACTTGGCGAAGCATCTCCCCATGCAGAATCGTAAGCCATGAAGGCATCGTCCCTTTCGGGAGCGCATCTCAAGACCATGCGGAAGTTAGCTGAATGCTGCGAGGCACTCGCTGCCACCACAAAGAAGCTGCAAAAGACGGCAATCGTGGCTAATTACCTAAAGTCCCGCACCACCGACGAAGCCGCAGTCTCGGCGGTGTTCCTCTCCGGCGGAGCGTTTGCTAGCTGGGAGGAAATCACCATGCAAGTCGGGGGCTCTCTGCTGTGGCGCGTGGTCGCAGAGTTGTCGGGGAAAAGTGAGGATGCACTTACCGCTGTCTATCGCAAGCACGGTGATTTGGGCGCTGTCGCCGGCGAGCTTCTGCCGGAACGATCTGGGCAAGGTCTGCGGCTTCTAGAGGTCGCTGACGTCTTTCGTCAAATCGCCGCCGCTCGCGGTTCCGTGCCAAAGGCTACGCTTGTCCGCCATCTGCTCGCGCAGGCCACTCCGTTGGAAGCCAAATACATCGTAAAAATCATGACCGGTGATTTGCGAATTGGACTGAAAGAGAGCCTGGTGGAAGACGCCATCGCCAAAGCCTACGGTGGCACCCTCGCGGAAGTCCAGCGTGCAAACATGCTGCTTGGGGACATCGGAGGCACGCTTCGCCTGGCAGCGGAGGGCAAGCTGACGGAGGCGAAGATGCGAATGTTTCATCCGCTAGGTTTTATGCTGGCCAGCCCTGTCGAGTCGGCTGAAGAGGGCTTGAGTTATTTCTCAGAGGTTGCGGTTGAAGATAAGTATGACGGAATCCGTGCCCAGGCGCACGTCTCGGCTGGAGCGGTAAAGTTTTTTTCGCGTACGCGCGATGAAATTACGGAATCGTTCCCTGAATTGCCGGCTGCCATCGCAGGATTGTCAGAAGACGCGATCCTCGATGGCGAGATCGTGGCATGGGAATATCCCGTGAATCTGAAGCAAACGCAGGAAGTGGTCGATCAGACGATATCGGAGGTAGCGGAGGAAAAGGCTGTTGGACTCGGCCACGCGCGGCCCTTCTCCGTTTTGCAAAAACGCTTGGGCCGGAAAAAAGTCAGTCAGAAAATGCTGCAGGAAATTCCCGTGGCATATTTGGTATTCGACGTCTTATATGCCGGAGGTGAGTTACTGTTTGATCGTCCGTTGCGGCAGAGGGCGGGCGTATTAGATAAGCTGATAGCAAAGAAAAATCTTTACTACAGAGAACTCAGACCGCCACAAGGGAAGGCCGGCGCGCAGAGGAATCTGACATTCGCCGGCGAGGAAGAATTGTTACCGGCTCACATTATTCGGGCGCCTGTATTTCGTGCTGCGTCTATTGAGGAACTGGAGCAGTTATTTGCTGCCGCCCAGGCGAGGGGCAATGAAGGATTGATGATCAAAGATCTAGCCTCAGCTTACACCCCGGGAAAACGCGGCAAATCATGGCTGAAAATGAAGCGCGAACTGGCCACCCTTGACGTAGTCGTCACCGCCGTCGAGCACGGGCATGGCAGACGCGTGAGCGTGCTGAGCGACTACACGTTTGGTGTGTGGAATGGAGATCGGTTAGTAAACATCGGCAAGGCGTATTCCGGGCTAACCAACGCGGAGATTGTAGAAATGACGAAATGGTTTCTCGATCACACCATCGAAGATCAAGGATTCCGGCGAACCGTCGAGCCAAACATTGTCTTGGAAGTGGCATTCAATAACATGATGAAATCCGAGCGGCATGAAAGCGGTTACGCATTGCGCTTTCCGCGCATCGTGCGGCTTCGCCCCGATAAATCGGCTGCGGATGCGGATACAATTGAGCGGGCGCGCGAGATATACGAGAGACAAAAGGGGAACTCTTAGAATCGTAGGAAAGACTCAATGGCTCTGGTGGTGATGCTCTACGCTGTCGCCAACCGGAATCACACATCCGTGCGCCACCTCGCATTCCACATGCTCGAACTGAATGGTGGTGTGGTCGATATGAAAGTGATGATGCAGCCGGTCTTTCACATCACGCAGGATGCGTTCGCTGACTGAAGGCGGAATGTCAGCAATCGAGATATGGCAGGAGAGGGCACGAGTCTCTGAACCGATGCTCCAGCAATGAAGGTCGTGCACATCGTTCACCCCCTCGATCGAGCGGATGGCGCTCGCTACTAGTTCGAGCTTGATTCCGCGCGGCGTGCCTTCGAGCAGGATGTTCAATGTTTCCCGCACGATGCCGAAACCAGACCACAGGATGAGAGCTCCGATTCCAACAGAAAGTGCAGAATCAATCCAATAGTCTCCAGTTGTCAGGATGGCCCAGCCCCCGGCGATCACGGCTGCAGTGGAGAGTGTGTCTCCCACTTCGTGCAGCAGCGCACTCCGGATGTTGACGTCGCCCCCAGAGCGGCCACCCGAACGATAGAGCAGCAGCGCGATCACTCCATTCATCGCCACGCCTGCAGCCGCGACCCACATCATCACCGAAGCCTGCACGTGCTCCGGATGCTGCAGGCGGCGGAAAGCTTCGTAGAAAATGAAGAAGGCAACCGCTACCAGCGACACGGCATTGACCAGCGCCGCTAAAACTCCCGCGCGATGGTATCCGTAGGTCTTCGTGGAACTGGCCGGTCGCGATTGCAGATACACGGCAACCAGCGATAGCAGCAAGGCAAGGAAATCCGAAAGATTGTGACCAGCCTCGGATAGCAGCGCCAACGAGTGAGCGTGAATCCCGGCTGCTACCAGCAGCACGATGTAGGCCAGAGTCACACCCAGCGAAATCTTCAGTACTCGCTTGGGACCGCCCCCGCGATGACCGTGGACGTGCATTTCTTTAGTGTACGGGCGGCCGCGAAGGCGTTCAAGCCGCGCTTGAAACTCGCAACGATAGTCTTTACAGCCTCAGCGCTTGGAAAGACTCCGCAGGTAGCGGTCGTTATACATCGTGGTCGTCCTCTGCACGAATTCCAGAATGCGGTACATCTTATCGCGAGAGTCACGGCTCATCTCTTTGAACTGCACCGCCACCCCTGATCCGGGATGGATCCTGGCCACGGTGCCCTCCGCGCTCAAATCTGCTTTGTCGATGGAGAACACCACCTTCAAATTGGAGCCCGGGGTAAATATCTCGCTGGTCTCCACATAGCAACCTCCCAGGCTTAGGTCGATCAAATTACCAAACACCGGAGCCGCGCCGGCCGAATGAAGTTCGACCGTCAGTCGGCATCTCATACGGGTGTGCAGACGCTGATCCTTTTGTACTGGCTGTTTTTGCTTCTCGATATACATGCGGCGGTCGGCTTCGGTAAGCAATTGCTCAGCGTCATTTCCATCGACCGGTGACACAGCAATTCCTACGCTTAACGACAGGATGTCCTCAGCACAAACATCGAAGCCCGCCTGCCGCGCAAGTGGGCGGATCTGCTCTACCTTCTTCGCCGCACCCTCGGCCGCCAATCCGGGAGCGATGACCACGAACTCGTCGCCCCCCATGCGGGCCACGTAGTCATATTCGCGACAGCTGTCTTTCAGCGCTTGCGCGAACAAACGGAGAACTCGATTTCCTTCCAAATGCCCGAATCGGTCATTGATTTTCTTAAATCCATTCATGTCGCAAACCATGAGCGTGAGCGGGACTTTGTCACGCTTGCAACGCGCCAGTTCGCGATCGAGTTGCAAAAACAGGGACCGAGCATTCGGTAGACCCGTCAGGTAGTCCGTTGTGGCTGAATCTTCCGCCTGCTGATATTTCAGGGCGTTTTCAATGGCCAAGGCCATTTTGCCGCTCACCGCCAGAAGGATACGCAAATGGTCGGAGGTAAACGCGTCACGCTCGGCGCGATAAAGTGCCAGAACTCCGATTACCCCCGTCACTCCTTCCAACGGCAAAGCCAGAGCTGAGCGCAATGTACTGAACTTGGAGGGATCGTTCAAGTAGCCCGGTTCCACCGAAGGATTTCCGTTCACAATCGGTTTCTTGTTCTGCGCCACCCACCCTGAGAGACCGTCGCCGACCGGAATTCGCAGGGATGCAAATAAGCGGTAGTTATCGCCGTTCACATATTCCGGGATCAACTCATCTCCACGTCGGACGTAGATGGCAATTGCATCATAGGGAACCATCGGTTTGAGTTTCACCGAAAAAACCGACAGAGTTTCACCCAGGCTGAGTGACGCTCCCAGGTCTTGGCTCAACTCAAACAAACTCTGTGCCTCCTGGCGCGCCGCTGCAATCGACGACAGAAAGCTCGTTTCCCTTCCTGGCCGGTCGGCAACTGCCGCATTCTCGAACCCGGCGGCTGGCGCGGGCCCTCGCGTAATTTTGATTTCCGAAGATAGCGCCATACCGGATTCTTCCGACGATTTCGCTTGCGCAAGATTTTCCAGAGACTGGTAACGCCTTTTAAGAACTTCTACCACCCGGGGGTCGAAGGATCTCTCCGATTCTTCCGAAATTCGCTTCATCACGTCATCGAGTGGCATGGCGCGCCGGTATTGCCTGTCCGACGCCAGGGCATCCAGGTAATCGACAGCGGAAAGAATTCGCGCTCCAATTGGAATTTCCGTGCCTTTTAGCCCGAATGGGTAACCGGTACCATCCCACTTTTCATGGTGAGCGCGCACTATCGGTACCACTGGGTAAGGAAAGCGAACACGTTCGAGTATCTCCGCTCCGACGACGGTATGGATCTTCATCTTCTCGAACTCCTCGGGAGTCAGCCTTCCCGGTTTCGAAATGATGTGTTCCGGGACGGCCAGCTTGCCGATATCATGAAGCAATGCGGCCGCGTGAAGCGCCTCCAGTTCCGCGCCCTTCACCCCAAGTTCCCTTGCTACTTCAATGGCGTAGACGCGAACCCGTTGCAAATGATCATGGGTAGTCTGGTCTTTGGCTTCAATGGCGAGGGCGAGCGCCTCGATGGTTCGCAGATGCAAGTTCGCCATCTCCTCCACGTGCCGCTTTTCATCTTCCAGCTGGCTTAGATAGAGCCGGTAAGAACGGTAGATTAGATAAATGGCCGGAACAAACAGCAGCGAGGTCTCCCAGTTGAAGCGGTGGTTGATCCAGGAAATTGCCCCCGCAATGCCGGCCCCAACTAAATAGTAGGGAAAGCACCAGAAGTAGCAATCCATCAGAATTTTGCGCAACGGCCTGCCTTCGCCGAACGAGATGACCGCCGTGACGCATCCCACGTTGACGATGAAGTAGATGGAGGCAGTCAAACATAGAATCACCGGGCGATTTTCGATGATCTCGTTGCACAAAGTATTGTGATAAAACAAGTAGGCTACAGCGGTTGAGAAGGAACCGGTGCAAATGTTGAACGTGACCTGAATGGGCGTAGGCCGGCCGGGGTACACACTCTGAACCAACATGGCGATCGCGCCCAGAGTGAGCGCCTCGGAATATCCCAGCTCTGCCATTCCTACAAGAATGAACAGAAAATTCACTGAAAGAGTTCCAGGAATGCCGGGCAGGGTGACCTGCAGGCGCGACGCCAAAATCGCAACGCCGGTATAGCAGATGAATTCCGCAATGTTCTTGCTGTTCTGGTGGATGGTTCCTTGCAGCAAACATGCAGTCCCAGCGGCAATCACCAAGCCGACGAAAACTTGTCCCTCGACGGGCAGACCTCTCCACGAGTTTGTGCTAGCGGACATAACTCTAGAAGGCGGCGCATTGTGCTGCCAGCGCGCCAGACCCACTCAAGAATAAACAGCGAATGGCGACCGTAACAATAACTTGAGGTCATCGCCGGAAAACTTCAGTAATGCTTAAAATGCTGAAAAATATGGAGATTCTGCTCAGCGGCTGCAACGAGAGCAGAAGAGGATAGACTACGAAGGGCGGGACGCGAATTGAGGTCTAAAAACTTAACGAGATCTCATTCCGGTCGTCGGGAACTTGCAAATCAATTCCGCGCTCGTGATTAGAAGCAACTGTGGCATCAATATTCAGATTTTGAAGCGGAATGGTGCGCTGCTCACGACCAATGCGAACCGACAAAACGCTTGCGGTCAGAACGAATCGCGAAGACTCCAATCGCTCTCCATTTGCCAAAACGAATACAGTCGGCGGCAGCACTTTCGTTGCAGTCGCGTTTTGAGCTCCCGGAACTTCGATGAACTCTCCCTTAGGTAGCGGAGGCTCCGGTGCTCGCCGAACCACAGGCGGAGGCATATTCCCATTCATGGGTCCTTCAAAGTCGGGTCGCTCATATAGCAGTGGCTCATCGTACCCGTCGAAGTCAAACAAGCCAAAATACCCGAAGTTGCCATTGCGCCAACCGTTTCCTCGGAATCCGCGCGTCGAAAAGGATCGGCTTGAAAAGCTTCGACCGCCGAATGGTCGCCCCGCGGCGCCGCCGTGAGAGGCGCCTCCTCCTCGCTGTGCTTCCATAGAGCCGCTAAGAAGGGAAACGACTAGCATCGCAAATAGACACCGTCGCGGCATGCAGAAATTGTACTCGGTTTCGAGTTCGCTTGTTTTCGCAAAATGCAAGCTGGGCGGCCGATGCGTTAAAGTAGGGCCGAAAGTCTCTAGTGTCGTTTGGCGACCTGTGAATCTTCTGCGTCGGTCAGCGCCTTCGCTGGTTCACGACTTTCCTTCGAGGTCACGGTAATCTGCTTCGATTTGCGATAAACATTTGCCACCGCCATCGTCCACAAGGGAACTAGGTCCACCCCGGGGACGAGTTTGCCTACAAACGATGGCAGAAATTCCCAATGCCAGCCTAAAAAGTGAACCATAACGGCCCCAACGCCGAAATCGAGCAGGTCATCGGCGGGCGACAGAGCGCCTTCGACAAACAGGGGAAAAATGCCAATTTGCAGTGCGTCCGCGATGATGGCCAGGATCATGGCGGCGCGAAAGCGCGAAATTGGTGAGATCGTAAGGGAATCTAGAGTCATGGCCCCGCTGCTTCCTGTGACATAGAGTATTTTAAACCGAGGATCGAGAGAAGCAAAAATCTCGCTCCCAGCCAAGCAATAAGTTTCTGCCGGCTTCGAATTTATCCAGGAGTCGCCACTATCAAGCGTTCAGGATATAAAAGTCTGGGAGAGAATAATCTTTCTTTTTCAGACCCTGTACCATCCGCTCGCCCTGCATTGTTCCGTCTGCTTCTACACCTCGGCAGTGAGACGCCGTTCGACGCGGAATTTCCGCTCGGCGACAAGAACAGGAAAATGAAGTGGGACTTGGCCGGGCGACTGACCCTTACAATCTCGCGACTCGCCCAGCCGAAGCCAGAGAAAAAAGATATTACATTTGGAATTCGTTGAAACGAAAATTAGAAGAGCTTCGCGTCGAATTTGGTGGCGGCGCGTGGACTCGAACCACGGACCTACGGATTATGAGACCGTCGCTCTAGCCACCTGAGCTACGCCGCCATCGTCGTGTGAATGCAACCAGAGGACGATTCGCAAACCGGCGAATCTCGTGGTTTGGACCGGACGACCCGAGTTGCGCCGTGCCCAATTTTTCATTCTAAGAGCGCTTGCAAAAAAGTGTCAAACACCCCCGGGTCTTGTTGACGCTCCGACGATTCGATACTTGCCATACGAAGGCGGAAAACTGGAAACTGGTTGCACATGAAAACTGCTGCGATTATTCCCGCTCGGCTCGCGTCCACCCGTTTGCCACAAAAAATGCTGCGCGAGATCGCCGGGAAGCCGCTCGTCGGCTGGGTCTATGAAGCGGTTCTCTCCTCACCACTTTTCTCCGACGTGATTATTGCAACGGATTCAAAAGAGATCTTAACGATCTGCAGTGCTCACGGCTGGAAAGCTCGCATGACTTCTTCCGCTCATCGCAGCGGGACCGAGCGCGTGAAGGAAGTCGCGGACAGTGTCGTTGCTGATATTTACGTCAATGTGCAAGGCGACGAGCCTCTGGTGCGTCCTGAACAAATCGCGACTCTACTGAATGTAATGCAAGAGCCGTCTATCCAGGTCGGGACGCTGAAGACGATTTGTCCGCCAGAAGACATTTGTAATCCAAATGCCGTCAAAGTAGTGACGGAGACCAATGGGCGCGCACTTTATTTTTCGCGCGCCAGCATCCCTTTCGATCGCGACACCGCCAATCCCCCTTATTTCAAGCACCTCGGCCTTTATGCGTACAGGAAATCCGCGCTCGATTTCTTTGTAAGCCAGCCTGAATCCACGCTGGAAAAAAGTGAGCGGCTGGAACAGCTCCGTTTCCTGGAGAACGGGGTCTCGATTTACGTGGGCGAAACCCCATACGATTCCGTGGGCGTGGATACCGAAGAAGATTTTCAACGTGCGGCGGAAGTCCTGCGCAAGCGATAGTTTCTTTCGTGCGCCCTGTAAGACTGATTACACCTGGGGGCGGGCCATTTGCGTGCGGTCCCACTCCTCCGCCGCCGCCACACGCTTTGAAATCGATGGATGTGAATGGAACAACAGTTCAATCCACTTCGAAGGTGTACGTTCCGCCAGGTTCTGCTGTGCCAACTTGTTCATCGACGAAATGAATGGCTGCACATTGGCGATCGATTCAAAAGCGTAGCGATCAGCCTGCCGCTCGTTGTAGCGCGAATAAGCGTTCAAAGCCGGCATCAGCAACAGCGAAAGCACGGTAGCGGTCATTGCCAACAGGGGTAAGTTGGCGAAATCGGAGAGCTCCTCGAACATGTGATGATCGACCGCATAATGCAACACAAAATTAGCCATCCAGAAGCCCAACAGAGTAATTCCTGCCTGCACCAGAATGCTTTTCAGCATGTGCTTGTGAACATGATGCCCCAGTTCGTGGGCCAATACAGCTTCGATCTCCTCAGGTGCGTAGTTGTCGAGCATCGTGTCGGCCAGAATGATCCTTCGCGTGTTGCCCAGGCCGGTCAGGGCTGCATTCGCTTTTTTGCTTTTCTCGGAAAGCTTCCAGCGGTACACCCCGCGCACCCTTGTGCCAGCTCGCTCCCCCAATTGCACCAGTCGGCGTCGCAGGTCTTCATTATCCATCGGTTCGAACTTGTAGAAGATAGGAAGCAGTACCACTGGCGCAAGTTGAGCAAGCAAAACAAAAAGACCTATGAACAAGGCCCACGTGATCAGCCACCAATGCTGCGGGAACTGCCGAATCATGAAGTAAAGTAACTCCACGACCAGTGCCGCTAGTATCAGTCCCACTAAAAATCCTTTGACTTCATCCCACAGCCACGACCGGAATTTCTGGTTGGAAAGTTGAAACTTCCGCTCCAGCCGGAATCCGTAATAATCCAGAGCGAAGCCGAGCGCCTTACTGATCAAAAGCAAAAAGAACAGATACAGGAACAAGGCGACTGTGTAATTCTGAAATCCGCGCCGCAAAGCGAGATCGCGCAGCCAGTTAGACCAACCGGTTGCCAGCAGCACTGCGAGAAAAATGAATCCGATAACGAAATCAGCGATCCCCAACCATCGGTGGATGCGATTGTAGCGGCGCGCCTCCGGGGAATCCTCTGCCGCGGGGGATGTGCGTTCAACGAAACTCATAGCTGTCTGAAAGTATCGCACTATCGCGGCGCTTCGTGTGTGTTGCAATTGCTCACCGCTAGCCGCCGCGCTGGACAAAGCTCTCCGCGGCTGTAAGTACTTCTGTCACCAGTTCCGGTGACGAGGCCTCCGCGTACGCGCGCAGCAGAGGCTCGGTTCCCGAGGCGCGAAAGAGAATCCAAGCTTCCGCTCCTTTGTCATGAGTCGGCGCATCAAGAAAAAACTTGACGCCATCGAGATTTTCCTTCTTCAGCACGCGATACCGCCCCAGACTCTGCGTGCTCTCTGCTCCAGCCCGTTGAATCGCATTCTGCTTAATCTCCTCCGCAACGTGCATATCGCGCCGTCCGTAATAATGCGGTCCAAACTCACGTTGCAGGTCCGCCACCAATTGGCCAAGGGGTTTGCCTTCTTCTGCGATCGCATTGGCCAGCATCAGGCAATTCAGGACACCGTCACGCTCCGGCAGGAATCGTGAATAGCCAATCCCTCCGGACTCCTCCCCGCCAATCAGGATGTCGTGCTCCATCATCAGGTCCGCCGTGTATTTGAATCCAATCTTTGTTTCGTGAAGTCGGCGGCCGTGCTTGGCAGCAATGCGGTCAAGCATTCGAGTCGTGTTGAAGGCCCGCACCACATCGCCGGGCCACTTCTTGCGCTCCAACAACCACCGCAAAAGCACGCAGAAAATCTTGTGCGAGTCCACAAAGCTGCCGTCTTCCGCGACTGCGCCGATGCGGTCGGCATCTCCATCAGTGGCCAATCCCGCGTCACATTTCTCCTTCACGACTGTTTGTTGCAGCAACGCAATGTGTGGCTCAATGGGCTCGGGATTGATTCCCGGAAAGAGAGGATTTACTTCCTGGCGAATCGCAACATGCTTAACATCGGATTTCTGGAAGATTCCGGCAAGAATGCCACATCCGGAACCGTACATCGAATCGATCGCGACTTTAAATTTCGCTTTGCCGATCAATGCCATGTCAGCGAAACGACAAACCGCGACAATGTAGTTCGTCGTAAGATCGACTTCCTCGATCGCGGCTCTTCCCACGCTCGAAGCAGCACCCCGGCGCAACTCTTCTTCCACTCGCTTCATGATGCCCGGGGTTGCGGATCCACCGAACTTTCCTTTGAACTTCACTCCATTCCAGTTCCACGGATTATGGCTGGACGTGATCATCACTCCACCCGCCGCACCCTCGCTCTTAACCGCGTAGGATAGGGCTGGCGTGGCGGTGTAATCGTTTGCTAACTTTACTGGAATGCCGCCGGCCGCAATCACTTCGGCTGCAATGTGTGCCGCCTGCTGCGAGGAAAAACGTGTGTCAAAGCCAACGAAAACACCTCGCTTGGCGTCCTCGTATTTCAATACGTAGGAAGCGATGGCACCGGCGACTCGCCTTACATTGTCAAACGTAAAGTCGTCAGCGATGATGCCCCGCCAACCGTCCGTTCCAAATTTGATCTCTTGAGCCATAAGAATTCAGTGTCAGCAATCAGCGGTCGGTCCGTTTCTGAGACACCGATCACGGATGACTGACCACTTTCTTACGTGAGCTTGTGCAGCTTCCTCTCGTCCAGATGCTTTACGACTTTACCAACATCTTGCGCCTGCTGCCGTGTCGTAATCAGCAACGCATCCGTCGTATCGACAATCACCAGATCGCTCACCCCTACGACCGCAACGAACTTGTTCGGGGCATGAACGTAATTTCCGTTGGAGCTGAGAATGAACTCCCCCGCGCCATGAATGATGTTTCCGTTAATCGATTTGCCTTTGCTGGCGTGGTGTTCGTGCAGCGCAGTCCAGGAACCCAGGTCATTCCAGCCAAAATCCGCCGGGAGACAGAAAATATTCCCTGCTTGTTCGCCCTTCGCCGAACGAGGTTCTAGAATCGCGTAGTCGACACTAATATTTTCGCACTTGGGATAGAGCCTGCGAAAAACCCCGGTAAATCCGCGCGTACCAAAAGCAGCGGCGATCTCTTCCAGCAGTGGCGCGGTCTTAGGAAGATGCTCGCGAAGCGCATCGCTAAGCGTGCGGGCACTCCACAAAAACATTCCACTATTCCAGAAATAATTTCCCGCAGCCACAAATGCAGCGGCCGTGTCCAAACCAGGTTTCTCAGTAAACCGACGTACGCGCAAAGCCTCGCCGCCAAACGGGCCACCGGCCTCAATGTAGCCATATCCCGTCTCTGCCCGCTTCGGCCGGATGCCAAGGACTACAATGTTTTGGCCTGCCGACGCAATCTCCACGCCACGTTCAATTGTTGACCGGTAGCTTTTCTCGTTACCAATCACATGGTCGGACGGAAACATCCCAATTACCGCGTCGGGATGCTGGCGCAACAGAATAAATGCCGCCAGGCCAATCGCGGGCGCCGTGTTGCGTCCAACAGGCTCGGCGATAGCCTGTTCTTTCGGCAACTTTGCAAGCTGCTTCAGAACAGTGGGCCGAAGATCATCATTGGTGATGATCCAAAATTTTTTCGGCGAAGCAAGCGGCAGCAGTCGCGCCATCGTTTGCTGGATCATCGTCTTCTCGCCATCGAGCGCCAGCAATTGTTTCGCGCGCTTCCTCCGGCTCAAGGGCCAGAACCGCGTCCCGCGCCCCCCGGCGAGAATCACAGGATAGAAATTTAAATTCTTAGCCACGTTCTTAGGATGCCAAATTCAGTACAGTCGTGTCTCGGGCTCCGCTACCGTACCACCGGGCACTCGTGATCTCAGAAACTCCAGCGTCCATTGCGGCCGTACTGTAAAGCTTTCCAGTGACGCCGGCACGACTACCGCGTCACCCTTGGCCATCGCCACAGGTCCCGTTCCCCCCGACTCCACCAGGCCGCAACCCTCGAGCGCAACCATGATCTGCGCAGAACTCTTTCCAGAATCGTCGCGCGTGCTGAACTCCTGCGCATTCTTCATCTCAAACAGGTCCACAGAAAAATAAGGAGCGGCTACCAGCAAAGCGACCCGATTGTTGTTTCGAAGCTGCGACGGAGCCGCTCTGATTACTTTGCCGGAGGTAACTTGTGTTTTCACCGCTGCCAAACCTTCCTTCAGATGCAGTTCCCGCGGTCGTCCGTAGTCGTACAAACGGTAGGTCGTATCCGATTGCTGTTGCGTCTCCACGATCACAGAGCCCGGCCCCAGAGTATGCACCGTCCCGCCGGAAACATAAATCATGTCGCCGGTGTATACATCCAGCCAGTTAAGCAATTCTTCGGCGGAGTTTTGCTGAATTGCCTTTTCCAATTGTTCGACGGTTACGCCCTCTTTCAAACCCAAGCCGATCTGTGCTCCCGGCTTGGCGTGCGCCACATACCAACACTCTGTCTTACCCCAGGGCTGGTTGACGCGGACGGCCGCTTCGTCATCCGGATGAACCTGCACAGAAAGTTTTTCATGAGGAAAAAGAAACTTCAGCAGCAACGGAAAGCGCTGCGCATCACGCGAGGCATCGCCCACAAGCTCCCGCTGATACTTCTCACTGACTTCCGAGAGCGTTTGCCCGCTCAGCGGCCCGTTAGCTACTTTGCAGTCATCGCCGGTAAGCCACGCTTCGCCAATTTTTTCTGCAAACTGGTGATTGGGATAAATTGGCGAAAGATCCAGCGTCCCCCAGGGACGCGGGTCGAACCGCGGAAGCATTAAGAGTGGATAGAGGGTGCCCATGAAAAATCTATGCGACAAAAAAGGCCGTTCGCGAGCAAACGGCCTCAGTCGAACCATCAACCTTTGCAATTACAGCGCGGCAAAGAACTTCCTCATTCGTTCCAGTCCACGATCCAACTCCGCTTTCGACGTCGCGTAGGAGACGCGGATGTGCTCGCCAGTTCCGAATCCTTCCCCCGGCACAGTGGCCACATGTGCTTCCCGAAGCAACTTTCCAGCCACGTCCGACGCCGACTTCACCCCGGCGCGTCCCAGGAACGCAGAAATGTTGGGATAGGCGTAAAACGCGCCCTCCGGCAAAGTGCAGGTTACTCCGGGAATTGAGCGCAGCCCCTTCACAACGTGATCACGCAACTGAATATATTCTCCGCGCATTTGCTCGACACAGTCCTGCGGCCCTATCAGCGCCGCCACAGCCGCCTTCTGCACAATTGACGTTGGGTTCGAGGTCGATTGACTCTGCAGCTTCGACATTGCGCTCACCACGGCAGCCGGGCCCAGCGCGTAGCCCATACGCCACCCCGTCATGGCATAAGTTTTCGAGAGCGAGCCCAGCACCACCAGGCGTTCCTTATAATCGCGTAGAGATCCTACGGAAAAATTTCGGCCGGTGTAATTGAGATAAACGTAGCACTCATCGGAGAGCACCCAGATTCCGCCCTCGTGCGCCAGGCGAACAACCTGCGTGAGGTCATCCGCATTCATCACCGCACCGGAAGGATTCGATGGCGAATTTAGGATAATGACTTTCGTTCGCGGCGTGATCAGCCTCGCAACCATCTCCGCTGTAACTCTGAATCCTTGAGATTCATCCGACTGCAACAACATGCACTCGCCGCCCGCATAACGCACAATGTCCTTGAACGAAACCCAGTAAGGCACCGGAAGAATCACTTCATCGCCATGATCCACCAGCACCTGGATGGCATTGAAGAGTGCATGTTTGCCACCGGTGGACGCGATCGCTTCTTCGCGGCGGTAGTCGGAATCGAAGTCGACGGCATGGCGGTGCACAATGGCGTCGCGCAATTCGGTAGTGCCCGGGACCGCCGTGTACTTAGTAAAGTTTCCCTGAATCGCGGCGATAGCTGCATCCTTGATGTGCTGCGGCGTGGCAAAATGCGGCTCGCCGGCGCCAAAGTCCACCACGTCGATGCCTTGCGTCCGCAATTTGTCCGCCTCGGCGACCACCGCCATGGTGGCGGAGGGCTCGATGCGGTTGATCCTGTCGGTGAGACGCAGCGCTTCCGTGGTTGCGGTCGTCATGATTTTCTTTTCCTTTCTCTTTTCGAGGGCGCACGCGCCGAAACTTCCTGCATCTCGTCGTGAAACTTGTACGCCGGCTCGAGTTTTTCGCGGAGCTTCTGCTCGACGAATTCGGGGACAAGTCCCTTCACCGGTCCACCGATCTGCGCCACCTCGCGCACCAGCCGCGAACTGACATAAGAATACTTATCGGCGGGCATCATAAATACAGTCTCGAGCGTCGGCTCCAGTTTGCGGTTCATCAGTGCCATCTGTAATTCATACTCGTAGTCACTCACCGCTCGAATGCCGCGCAACACGCAAGTCGCGCTGATCGATTTCGCATACTCGACCATCAACCCGTGAAAAGCTTCGATGCGCACATTTTTCAAATGTGCGGTAAGGGTCTTGAGCATCTCAAGACGTTCCGTCAGGCTGAACATCGGGATCTTTTCCGAATTCTTCAAAATGCCCACCACCAACTCTTCGAAAATCTTGGCCCCCCGCTCAATCAGATCGAGGTGCCCGTTGGTAGGCGGATCGAACGAACCCGGGTAAAGAGCGCTGACTTGTTTCAAATTGCCTCGTAGAAGCCGCAGTGCAAGTTAATAAGGGATTCTATTCGGGCGGGAGTAAGGATGGCAATCGGGAAGGAAGTGGGTAGTGTCTTAAATACGGGCAGCGTTAGACACTACCGGTAAATGGCAAAGGACGGTGACGGCATAGGCAAATACCAAAGCCCCCCGCTTCGCTCGAGATGAGAATCCTAGGCAGTTCGTTCTATCTCTTCGCCGCGATCGGTGCCTTCGCTGTCTCTGGAGGAGTGCTCGGCATGGTGGTAACTCGCGCGCCTTGGGTCGCGGGCTGCCCGTTTGCCGGTGCCCCTTGCGCCGGAGTTGCGATCAATCCCAGCGCTTTGCGCACTTCCGTATCGAGCTTGGCCATCGTGTCTTTATTCTCTTTGAGGAACTGGCGGGCATTCTCGCGGCCCTGACCAATGCGTTCACCCTTATAGCTGAACCATGACCCGGATTTCTCGAGAATGTTATTGTTCACCGCGATATCGAGCAGGTCGCCTTCCCGTGAAATGCCTTCGCCGTAGAGAATGTCGAACTCGGCCTCGCGGAAAGGCGCCGCCACTTTGTTCTTCACCACCTTTACGCGAGTGCGCGAGCCGGTAACGATGTCGCCATCCTTAATAGCGGCGATGCGGCGAATGTCCACGCGCACTGACGAATAAAACTTCAATGCGCGGCCACCCGTGGTGGTCTCGGGATTGCCAAACATCACGCCGATCTTCTCTCGGATTTGATTAATAAAGATCAGGCAAGTGCGCGACTTGGAAACCGTTCCCGTTAGTTTGCGCAGCGCCTGGGACATGAGTCGCGCCTGCAGTCCCATGTGGCTGTCTCCCATTTCGCCGTCGAGTTCGGCCTTGGGCACCAGCGCCGCCACCGAGTCCACCACCAGCACGTCAATAGCGTTTGAACGTACCAGCGCTTCGGTGATCTCAAGCGCCTGTTCGCCGTAGTCGGGCTGCGAAACCAACAGGTTGTCCACGTCGACGCCCAACTTCTTGGCATAGGCGGGATCAAGCGCGTGCTCGGCATCGACGAAGGCAGCCATGCCACCAGTTTTCTGCGCCTCGGCAATCACTTGCAATGTGATGGTGGTCTTGCCGGAAGACTCCGGCCCAAACACTTCCACCACGCGGCCACGCGGAAATCCGCCCACCCCGAGCGCCGCATCGAAAGAGATCGAGCCTGTTGGAATCACCGAGATGGGGACGATCGCTTCCTTCGACCCCAATCGCATGATCGAACCCTTACCGAACTGCTTCTCGATCTGCGCAAATGCTAACTCAATTGCCTTGCCGCGTTCATCCGCCATGGGAGTGTGGCTCCTTAGAGTGCCTTTTAGTGCGTCTGGGCGGATTATACATATGGAATGAAGCGAATAAAAGGCGAATCTTGATAATAAACAGTGGAAATCGTTCCGAAATGGGCAGGAGCGTTACTTGGCTAGCCGCTTGTATAGCCCACGATACTTTTTGTTGGAGCGGCGATGGGCGGCCATCACCTCAGGTCTCACCATGCGCTGCGAAGGGACCACGTTGTGCAGGTAATGCTCCAGCGCCCGCTCCAGCACAAAGCGCTGCGACTGCCCGTTCTCCTTGGCCACGGAGACGAGCTCCCCGTAAAGCTTGGCATCGATGTCTAAGGTGATCTTGACGGTACGCGGCATGAGTGCCTCTTGGACAGACTCTAGATGCGCGGACTGGCGGGAGCAAGATGAATCTAGATGTTGCTGCAGGCCGGGACCGAAGGTTGCCATCGCCTACCGCCCGCCGGCATGCGAGGGGAGCATGGCTCATAAGGACTCTTCCCCTTCTTGTGCTAGCTCCTCCAGCAGCCGCATTGCTTCAGGAGTTGTTTTATCCTGCATGGCGTAGTAGCGGTCGTACTTCGCATTGAAAGCCTGCGACCTTTTGTTCTCAATGTCCTGCCGTTTGGCTTTCCGCAGTTGAGCGAGAAAGAGGTGTCCGAGCACTGTGCCAAGGAATACGCAGAGAGTTGCATCCATCATCATCCTAAGAGTCATCGGAAGGCCTCTCTTCAACACTATCGAGGTGCAAGGTCAATTGACCGGCTTGTCCTTGGAAGTGAGTTTCTCGAAAGCTGCCGCTTCCTCATGAGTCGGATATCTCAATTGAAACTGCTCTGGTAAATCTGCTTCTTCTTCGGGGCCGATTTCGTCAGGAACGTTCCCCCCAAATTTTAGCCTGAGATACTCCTCCCGCGTCATGGGAACCTTGTACTTCCTCATGACCGCTAACAACGGGAAATTGTCGTCTTCGCTCATAAATCCCTCCGATCCTTCAGGGGCCCGGTCTCAGCGACGGTAGAGCAGCTGCAACTTTCGAGGGTCGGTTTCGTTCCAGAGCCCGAGTAGCTGATAATCACCGCCCTTGTCCGGTATAACGTCGCCTGGGTTCATCGCTATAACCGCTACGCTATGGACCTTAACGCCTGGCTCTTTGCCTGCCTCCAAGGACTTGACAATTTCGTCATGCTCCTCCTGGCTCGTTGTTTTTCGGATGTAAATGAGCTTCATTGTCATTGTCATTATCTTCGCGCTACAGCCGATAGGCCGGAGCGCTCCCTCCGAGCGCAAGTGTGCGGGTCGGCAATTCTCCGGACAAGTTACCGTGGTAATGGGTAGCCAGCGCCAATTGACTATGAAACGCCCCACCCGTCGATTTTCAGCGGCGGCTGTGGCACATGAGTAACTCGACAAGGCGGCCTCTGAGAAACAGAATTATAGGTAGGGGAGAAGCGCTAATTATGACGGTGAATAGGGCAACTCACAACGTAGTGCTGATCGTCCTGTCATTCGTCTTGTGCCAGTCGATGCAGGGCCAAACTACGACTACTAACACCGATTGCTCTCTGAACGGGAACACAGCCAACTGCACGAGCACCAGCACTAGCGACGCGGCCCAGATTGCGCAACAGCAGGCACAGCAAGCAGAACGGGATAAGCAACTTAACGATATGGGTAACGCTATCGGCGTCGGCATCAGCAATGCGATGCTCAGACACAAAATAAAGAAGGGTGTCGAAAAATATTGCGGCCAGCATCCCGGCGAACCTTGGACTTGGCAGGGTGAATGGTCAAGCGTTATCCGGGGTCTGTCCGGGGGAGCTCCCGCTCGCGCTTGCTAGACAGCAATTCATCGATGGTGAGCGGCGCGCCTTCGCGAAAAACGGAGTCGCCGGCTATGCGGAGTTCAAAGGGGACGTTCTCGTCATTCACTCCGAACGAGCCAGCGCCATGAGATTTCACGCTAAAATTTCCGACGCACAGGCGCTGGCTGCTCTTCGCGCTGTTAAAGCTAGGGCCTTCGTCTACACCAACGACGAGGGCTTGCGCTTCGAATACGACGCCGTAGCCGGCCGTGAAGTCACGTCCGTCGCGGAGACGTCAGCCGCGACTCCGCCAGCGGCAACCGCTAGCGCCTCATCCGAGCAGGCCCCCCCGTGTCCAGCGGGAACGGTTCGGACCGCTGCCTCGTATGGAAGTGTCTGTAAGTAAACTTCGCCCCGTCCAAGCTGAAAGAACGCCCTTGCTACCTCTGCAACAAATCCACCGGCGCCGTCACATCGTGCACGCGGAAATACTTAGCCAGCGCCGGATACTTCCGCGCCACGGCCTCATACATCGCATAAGCCACGTTGCGGTAGGAAACATGTCCCGCCGGCGTGGTGCGCAGCTCGGAGATGTAGACAGCCTCGGCGAAGTCCATCTTGAACAGGGCGCGCTTGCGATAGGCCAGCGGAATCGCGTACTGCGCATTCTCATCCGCCTCAGGCACGTTGCGCGCGGCGAGCTTCTCTATCGCGGTTTGCGTGCGCCGCATAGCTGTGTCGTAGCGCGAACGCATGCCGGCGTCTTCCACGTCGAGCAGCATCTCGTAACCATGCTGCGTGGTGAATCCCTGCATCACCTGGATGCAGCGCCGGTGGCGATGCATGTCGCGGAAGCCGCCCGTATCC
The DNA here is from genome assembly GCA_049588915.1 of Candidatus Sulfotelmatobacter sp. Classification (GTDB taxonomy): domain Bacteria; phylum Acidobacteriota; class Terriglobia; order Terriglobales; family Acidobacteriaceae; genus Sulfotelmatobacter. Next base: position 11,604 of record JBAVZU010000045.1, on the reverse strand, counting down.
ATGAGGATGTCGAAGCGGAACTGCTGCCCGGCGCGGAAACCGCGCGACATTTCGTCGTACTTCCCGCGATGTCGCAGGCCAAGATCGATAATCTCCCGCCGGTATCTCTCACCTCGAACCTGCACTGCCTGCCGCACCTGCCGGTAAGAATGATGACAGTGCTCGTAAAGCAGCGTGGTCGCAATCTCAACTTCCAGCGGCTCTTCATCAAGCAAATCGACGATCGCCTTCGACGGCGCGACCGGTTCGTGCTTCAATAGCTCCCGCGCCGCCTGCCGCAACTCCCGCCGCGTTTCCATTTCATAGGGATTCGGATCCGCATACTTCACCAGCGTGGGTGCAACCCGAACCTCATGCAGCAATTCTTGCCTGGCTCGCGCGCCCAACTCGGGACTGAGTCTCTCAATCTCCTCCACCAAATCCCGCAACGATTCCGCATTCACGTTGTAAGCCGCTGCGGTTGCCGCCTTCTTCAACGATTCGCCCAAAACCCGCACCTCTTTGTGCGTATGTGAAAGCAGATGCGCCACCTGCGTTTCCAGCGTGCGCGCGTTGACGATTTCGCCTAGCGAAGTGTTCGTAGCGAGCGGAAGCAGGTAGCGCGTGATGTCGAAGGCCCGCGCCTTCAGCGTCCGCTCGTACGACTCCTGTCTCATCTCGGCAGGTTTCGGCGTGATGCTGATGAGGTGCTGCGTCATGTGCATCGAGAATGCTTCGTATTCGCCAAAGAGAAAATCGAGGGTCTCGCAGTAAAGTTTGCGGGCCTGGTCGTCGGTGCCAAAGTCGGGGACGAAATAGCCACTCTTCTTGAAATCCTGATAACGTGTGGAGCGCTCTTGACCGTCCCAGCGTTGCTCGTCGGCCAGTTCGATAGCCGCGAGAATCGAGAGCCTTTCCACCGCCAGTGCCACGTGCGCCAGGTCGGCAATCGAGCGATGACCATACTGAAAATAAAACGTATTGAGAAACTTTTCTGCCTTCTGCGAGCTGATCTCGCGCAGCGACTCCTTCATCGACAGCGCCGAGCGCGAATACTTCGCCATTGCGTAGGCCTGGATCTCTGGTTCGACCCCATACACGGCAAACACGTCGGTGGAGGGCGCATTCGACTGCGGCTTTTCCACTGGCGCGGGGCTGTCCGCGGGCAACGCCCTCTGCGTTGATCGGTGTCCCGACCCGCTGGTGTGCGGCGCAGAACTGGAGGGTTTTTCGTTCGACGGTTCGGGCATGGTGCTCACTTCATCGCTAACAATCGGCGTCATAAGATTGTCCGAATGTTAACCGGCGAAAGCGCAATGCGCAATCCGTTTGCTGGCACGCGCTGTGGATATTTGGCAAACCTCGGACGGCTCCAGAATGCGACTCCAGAGTTCGAGCCAAGAGTTCAAACCAAGAGTTCGAGCCAAGAGCTCGAACGAGTGCACGTGCCGAGGCGCCGCAGGACCGATCGCCCGCTCTGCCCTAAACTGTTTCAGTGCACCGTTTACTTGAGCATGTGGACCATCGTCCCTGGCCAGTGCAGTCGGGCCCATGGGTTATGACCCAGACCTGGAACGACCTGCTTTTCGCCCACTGGCCAATGTCTGAGGCGCTCATGCGGCCGCTCGTTCCCGCGCAACTCTCCCTGGACCTTTTCGACGGCCAATGTTGGGTGGGAGTCATTCCTTTTCACATGACTGGGATTCGTCGTCGCGGGTTTCCCGCGCTGCCCGGTCTTTCGCGCTTCCCGGAACTCAACGTGCGCACCTACGTTATCTACGGCGGTAAGCCCGGTGTTTATTTCTTTAGCCTAGATGCCGCCTAACCTTCCGGCGGTGTTGGCCGCACGGGCGTTCTACCATTTACCTTATTTTCATGCGGAGATGAATACGGAAGAACGCGACAGCGAGATCCTGTATCGCTCCCGCCGCTATCGCGACAGAGCTGAGTTTCGAGCACGCTATCATCCAACGAGCGAAGCTACTTTCGCCGGCAAGGCATCAATCGAGCATTGGCTCACGGAGCGCTACTGTCTCTATGCCACGCATCGCGGTCAAGTTTACCGAGGAGAGATTCATCACGCGCCGTGGCCTTTGCAGAGAGCCGAAGCAGATTTTCAGACCAACACTATGGCTGCAGCGGCCGGGATCTCGTTGCCCCAAACTTTGCCGCATCTTTTATTCGCCCGGAAGCTGGAGGTGTTGATCTGGCCTTTGGCATGCGCCGAATAGAGCCGCGACGCGTATAATCTCACGTTCCGACATAACAAATTTCATTCGTCTTCGCACAAGTGTCAGGAGAAAACATGTCCCTTTCCGGACGAGTCGCGCTCATTACCGGCGCCTCGCAAGGTATCGGTCGAGCCTGCGCGCTCAAACTCGCCTCCGACGGCGCGGCCGTCGCGGTTGCCGCACGCAATCAGGAAAAGCTGAAGGAACTGGTCAGGGAAATCTCAGCCGGAGGTGGCAAAGCCGTACCTTGCATACTCGACGTCACTGACGAAGAGCAGGTGAAAGCTTCAATCAAGGGTGCCATTGCAGAGTTTGGCAAGATCGATATTCTGGTCAATAACGCCGGCATCACTCGTGACCAGCTCGTCATGCGCATGAAGCGCGCCGACTGGGACGCCGTTCTGCAAACCAACCTCACCTCCGCATATCTCTGCATCCAGCAAGTCACCACTTCCATGCTCAAGCAGCGCTGGGGTCGCATCATCAACATCTCCAGCGTTTTCGGCCAGATGGGCCAGGCAGGGCAGGCGAACTATGCCGCATCAAAAGCGGGCCTGATCGGCCTTACCATGGCGGTCGCCCGCGAACTGGGATCGCGCAACATTACTTGCAACGCGGTTGCGCCGGGATTCATCGAAACCGCCATGACGGAGGTGCTCGGCGAAGAGTTCAAACAAAACGCCGCCAAAGAGATTCCGCTCGGCCGCGTAGGCTCACCCGCCGACGTAGCCAATGCCGTCGCTTTTCTCGCTTCGGACGAAGCATCCTATATTACCGGCCATGTGCTGAATGTGAACGGCGGCATGCTGATGGGCTGAATCTAAAACCTGCAACACGGAGGACGGAGAGGTCGCAGAGGAAAATGGAAGGCGAGCACCCACTTGAGCTAGATTCCCCCGTGGCCTCTGTGGTTAAGGGTTTTAAGTTTGCTCATTCCGAGTCGGCCGAGCAGATTACGCACGCCCGCGAGTTATTTCTCGAGTATGCACAATCCCTCGGCTTCAGCCTCTGCTTTCAGAACTTCGACAAAGAACTTGCGGGACTTCCTGGCGATTACGCACCACCCGAGGGCCGTTTGTTGCTGGCAGAATATGAAAAACAACTTGCAGGTTGCGTCGCACTGCGTAGATTGGAGCCTGAAGTTTGCGAAATGAAACGCTTGTATCTTCGTCCCCAATTTCGCGGCAAAGGTCTGGGACGCCTGCTGGCCGAGCGCATCATTGTCGAAGCTCGCCAGGCCGGCTATCGCTTCATGCGGCTTGATACCGTCGAACCGATGATGAAAGATGCGGTTGCTCTGTATCGGAAGCTGGGTTTCAAAGAGGTTGCGCCATACCGCCCGAACCCGATTGCCGGGGCAATGTACATGGAGTTGGAATTGTGATTTCCGGCGTAGCAGTTTGAATCTTCAATTCCGAGTTGTGACAAAGTTATGAAAGGGTTTGACGTGATGAACACGAAGAAGATCTGTTTTCTGATCCTTATCGCAGCATTTACTTCTACTTGCTTTGCCGTCGATGGCAAACCCGTCTCCTACAAAAGCGGCGACGAGACTGTCCAAGGCATTCTCTATAAACCGCGAGGCAAAGGTCCGTTTCCCGCGCTCATCGTCATCCACGAATGGTGGGGACTGAATGACTGGGTGAAAGAGCAAGCCTCCAAGCTGGCCGACCAGGGCTACGAGGCGCTGGCGATTGATCTTTACCGCGGCAAAGTTGCCACCACGCCTGAGACGGCGCATGAGTTAATGCGCGGCGTTCCAGACGACCGCGCCAGGCGCGACCTGCATGCCGCCTTCGAATTTCTTGAATCCCAACCGAACGTCAACAAGAAACGTATCGGTGCAATCGGATGGTGCATGGGTGGTGGTTATGCGCTGGATGTAGCGCTCGACGAGCCCAGTCTCGCCGCCGATGTAATTAATTACGGCCACCTGGTCACCGACCCGGTAGAGATCAAAAAAATCAATGCGCCCATTCTTGGCCTCTTCGGCGCGCAGGATCAGGGCATCACTCCCGATGACGTTCATAAGTTTGAGGCGGCGATGAAGCAGCAGGGCAAGAAAATCGAGATCAAGATCTACGAGGACGCCGGCCACGCTTTCGAAAATCCCAGTAATAAGACTGGCTATCGCGCCGCGGACGCGGCGGACGCATGGCAACGCACCGTCAACTTTTTCGCGGAAAATTTGAAGAAATAAAATTTGAAGTAATAATCAGAACCATTCAGCAGGAAGATGTACAGTCGCTTTTTGGTGGCTATCCTTACATCGTGCGACCGAATAGGTTGCGCGTTTTCCCGGGAAAACTACACCCGGAAATTTGTCAAGCACCATTTCAAAAACAGCTTTTTATATGGCACTAATTTCCACTTGCCAGAAAATGCCGATCTGTTTACTATGGCGCATCCTGCAATGCTTCCAACCATCAACATCGGCGAGACCATTCGAAACTACCGGCTGCAGAAAGGCATGTCTCAGGGAGATATCGAAAAGCGCACCGGCCTCCTGCGCTGCTACTTATCCCGCGTTGAGAACGGCCACACTATTCCTTCGCTTGACACCCTTTCGAAGATTGCCGGCGCCATGGAGATCGCACTCTCACAGTTCTTCTCCGAATCGGGCCATGCCAACGGCTCCAAGGGATTGCCACAACTTTCCGATGACGAAGTCCGGTTTTTGAGCCAGGTTCGCCGCTACGCCACAAACCTCAATGAAAGCGACCGCAAACTCGTTCTCGCCATGGTCAAAAAGATGGCGTCGAATGCGAAATAAGCCATCAGCTCTTAGCTTCCCCTTGGGCTAAAACCTTTGGTCGCCCAAAATTATTGTCATTCCAAGAAGCGCAGCGACGAGGAACCCGCTTGCCCTTCCGTCTTGTAGGCTGCCAGCCATCTCCGGTACTAAAGGGCTGGCTTCGAGCCGCAGCTGAGAGCTAGTAGCTTACTTCAGTACGATGAACTCCGGTGACCACCGGGTACCTCGCCCCCAGTGCGCCTTCTCATTACACTGTTGACTTGGAGGCCCTTCGTGACCACCGATGAAGAGTTAAACGTACTTGAGACCCAATTGCGGCGTCTGAAGATCGAGTACGAAGTCTTTTTTAACAATCCGACCAAGCGGCCTCCCACCGACGTGGAATGGAAGGTGCTCTCGCTGCTTCGCAAATTCTCCGACGGTGTACGCATGAACTCATCCCAGCGCTACCGTTACAACGAAATGGCCCAACGCTACGCCGTTTACAGCGACCTGTGGCGTAAGAAGTCCCGCATTCGAGAGGAAGGCTACCGCCGCCCGCAGGATGCACTTCTATCGGTGCAAGGCGTGCGGGTCGCTGAAGACCACAAGCCAAAGCACAACCCGGTTTACGGTTTGAGTCATGCCGGGGCTGCTTCCGCTTCATCGCCCCAGCCCTTCATGCTCCACACAGTGGATCAGAGCGAACGGGAGCAGGTCGAGCGCCTTTACAACACTCTGGTCGCCGCCAAGAAGAAGGCGGGAGAGAATGTCTCCGGCAATCTGGACTCCTTCTCCAGCTTCGTCCAGAAGAAAACCGAGCAAATCCGCAAGCAGTACGGGTGTGAGGGCGTCGAGTTCTCGGTGGAACTCCTCGAAGGCCACGTCAAGCTGAAGGCCAAGGCAAAAGCGTGAGACGTCGTTGGTCAACCGTCGATGCCGTCGTTCGAAATCCACATAAGCAACTGCTGGCGGTTAATCCGAGTGACGCGGGGGACTTTACCTTCAGATCCGTTCGCCCAGTCGCTCCATTGGCGGCTATCTTCCGCAAGAACGCATAACCGATATCTCAACGACAAAAGCAGCTCTCGCCGATAGAGAGAATTTTTGATCGATGATTTCTGATTTTTGATTGAAAGCCAGAACGTTAAGACTTTCAACAAAAACTCATCAATCCAAAATCAGCAATTCTTTAGAACCGCTCTGCTAACGACAAATGACTACGGCTACTGGCCGCCGCCTAACAACTGCTTCCTGTTAGAATTTTCAGTCGTATTAATTCTTCGCAAAGGCGGATCATGTCCCCCAGCAGCTCCCGTATCCAGCGCGCCATCCTCAGTGTCACCGATAAAACCGGCCTCGTCGAATTTGCCCGCAAGCTTTCCACCCTCGGCATCGAACTCATCTCCACCGGAGGCACCGCCAAACTCCTGCGCGATTCCCGGATTCCGGTCAAAGATATTTCCGACTTCACCGGATTTCCTGAAATGCTCGACGGCCGTGTTAAAACGCTGCATCCCAAAGTTCATGGCGGCATCCTGCATCGCCGGGAAAATCCTGCGCATGCCGCTACTGTCGCGGAGCACGGCATTCAGCCCATCGACATGGTGGTCGTGAATCTATACGCCTTTGAAAAAACCGCTGCCAAACCCGGCGTTGCTTTCGAAGAGCTGATGGAGAATGTGGATATTGGCGGGCCCTCCATGATCCGCTCCGCCGCAAAGAATTTTCACGATGTTGCGGTGGTCACATCGCCGTCCGATTACCAGGCGATCGCGGAAGAACTGGGCCGATCTCACGGCGCGCTCTCGCTCGAGACCAAATGGCGCCTCGCGCAGAAGGCCTTCGCCACCACCGCTGCATATGATTCCGCCATCGCATCCACCTTCGAACGCATCTCCTCAGATTTTCATCTGCCGCCGGCTGACGAGAGTTTTCCTCAAACTCTGCGACTGTCTTTTCGGAAAACGCTCGACCTGCGCTACGGCGAGAACCCGCACCAAAAGGCCGCAATGTATTCAGACGGCTCTGGAGTCGGCGTGGCCAATGCCCGCCTGCTTCAGGGCAGGGAACTTTCCTACAACAACATCGTCGACCTGCAATGCGGCTGGGACCTCGCACATGAGTTCGATGAACCGGCTTGCGCCATTATTAAACACACCAATCCCTGCGGCGCCGCCACGGGAAAAAATTTGGCTGAGGCATTCCAGCGAGCTCTGGAATGTGATCCCGTCTCCGCATTCGGTGGCGTGGTCGGCGTGAATCGCCCGGTCGACGCTGAGGCCGCCGAACAAATGCAAAAGCTCTTCCTCGAAGTGATTGCCGCGCCCGAGTTCGAAGAAGCCGCCAAAGCTCGCTTCGCCAGCAAGAAGAATCTTCGGCTCGTCGAAGTCGAAGCTGCCCCTCATAAATGGGCGATCCGGAATATTTCTTGCGGCGTTCTTTTGCAGGAGACTGATTTCCACCGCCTGCAATCTTCCGACCTCAAGATCGCCACCAAACGCTCTCCCACCCAAGAAGAGACGCGCGCGCTGTTATTCGCGTGGAAAGTCTGCAAGCACGTGAAGTCGAATGCCATTGTCTACGCGCGCGTCGGACAGACCGTTGGCATCGGCGCCGGCCAGATGAGCCGCGTCGATTCGGCCAAGTTCGGCGCCATGAAAGCGCAGCTGCCGCTGCAGGGAACAGTCGCCGCCTCCGACGCATTTTTTCCGTTTCCGGATGGCGTCGAGGAAATTGCCAAAGCTGGGGCTACGGCAATCATTCAACCGGGAGGGTCGCAGCGCGATGTCGAGGTCATCGCAGCATGTGACCGTTTGGGTCTCGCGATGCTGTTCACCGGAGTCCGCCATTTCCGCCACTAGAATCTGTCGATAAGGAGTGATCTTTTCATAATTGCGTTTGCAATGCTTTACTTAACTTGACAATTTACTCTTGATGAGTTCCCGCAGCCCCTGTACTTCCGGGTTTCGCGGTCGTCATATCGCTTTCACTGTTTTTCCCAATACAATGCGGATCGGGTTAGAATTAAGACACCCCATTCCCAGCGGTCTTGCATCCAATGGCTATGGTCTCGGCAGGCGCGCTCATCGTCACAACGAACCGTTTGATGGAATCAACTTCAGTGTCGTCAGGTAGAGCATGAATCGAATTTTTCGCGCAGCTTTGGTATTTGCCTTCCTCGCAGCAGCCGCATCCGCGCAAAACACTCCGTCCGCAGCGCCTGACGCGAAACCGGCCGAATCCAAAAGCCCGGACTCTAAGCCCGCGCAGGTCCCGCCGCGTAAGGTCGACCATGCCGCCTCTTATTACCACTACACGCTGGCGCATTTATATGAGGAGCAGGTCACGGCCTATGGACGCAGCGAACTGGCCAACAAGGCGATGGAAGAATATCGACTTGCCATCGAAGCCGATCCCTCTTCTGAATTCCTCACCTCCGGTCTCGCCGAACTTTACGTCAAAACTGGACGCATCCGCGATGCCGTGCTCGAAGCCCAGGACATCATCAAGCGCGATCCCAACAATCTGGAAGCCCACAAATTGCTCGGGAGAATTTATCTCCGCTCTCTCGGTGATATGCCCGGAAACGGCAATGGCTCGGAGAACGTTCTGAAGCTGGCTATCGAACAATACGAGCAAATCGTCAAGATCGAGCCTACCAATGTGGACGACCATCTTCTGCTGGGTCGTCTCTACCGCCTCGATAATAATTCGCAGAAAGCGGAAAACGAGCTCAAGACCGCCGTCAAGCTCGGTCCTGATTCCGAAGAAGCTATTACCACCCTGGCCTTGCTCTACAGCGATGAAGGCGACACTTCTCACGCCCTGCAGGTGCTCAGTTCGGTGCCTGACGCCGGTCGCACCGCCAAACTTTACGCCGCCCTCGGCACAACTTACGAGCAACGTAAGGATTACAAGAACGCAATCGACGCCTACAAGCATGCCATCCAGCTCGATCGCGACAATCTCGATGCCATCCGTGGCCTGGCTGAAAATCTACTGAATGATGGCCAGATCGATGCCGCTCTGGATCAATACAAAGTGATTGCCGACGCTAATCCTGAAGACGCGCAGACCTATCTGCGGATGTCTGAGATTTATCGCCGCCAGGGCAAGTATGAGCAGGCGCTCGAAGGCTTGAAAAAAGCCGAAGCCATGGTTCCCGATGCGCTTGAGGTTCCTTACAACGTAGCCGTGGTTTATGAAGCGCAGGGTCGCTACGACGAAGCCGTTAAGATCTTGCAGGATTTGCTCAAGAAAACTGAAAAGCCCGATAGCAGCTACTCGCAAGGCGACCGCAATAATCGTGGCATTTTCATAGAGCGCCTCGGAATGGTTTATCGCGACCAGGAAAACTATCAAGCCGCCATCGACGCCTTCCGCCAGATGATTCCTCTGGGCGACGACAATGCCAAAACCGGCTATCAGGACATCATCGATACCTACCGCGAAGCCAAACAGTGGCCGCAGGCAACCGCTGCCGCGAAAGAAGCCGTTCAGAAGATGCCGGACGACCGCGAGCTTCGCATGGTGCTCGATGCCCAACTGGCCGACACCAGCGACCCTGATAAGCCTCTGGCGGATGTTCGCTCGTTGCTGAAGGGAACGCCGGAAGATCGCGAAGTCTATGTCCGGCTGGCCATCATGTATACGCGGCTCAAGCGCTACAGCGACGCCGAGGAAGCTCTGAATAAAGCCGAGCAACTTGCGACGAAGTCGGATGAGAAAGAGTACGTCTTCTTCCTGCGCGGCGATCTCTACGAGCACGAAAAGAAGTATGATCAGGCCGAAGCGGAATTCAAGAAAGTGCTGGCCGCGAATCCGCAGAGCGCTGTAACTCTAAATTATCTGGGTTACATGAATGCTGATCGCGGCGTGCAGCTCGAAGAGTCGCTGAATTACATCAAGACGGCCGTAAGCCTCGATCCCACCAATGGCGCTTATCTGGATTCACTCGGCTGGGCCTATTTCAAGCTCGGCAAATATGATCTGGCGGAAGAAAATCTGAACAAGGCATCCCTTCGAATGGGTTCCGACCCGACCGTGCAGGACCATCTTGGCGATCTCTTTCAGAAAACCGGCCGCCTGAAACTTGCAGCTGCTCACTGGGAACGCGCCGTCAAGGAATGGAATAAGACTGTCCCCGCTGAAGTCGATACCGATCTGCTGGCGGCCACGCAAACCAAGCTCGATGCCGCCAAGGTCCGCCTGGCAAAAGAAGAATCGGGAAAACAGTAACTCTAGACCTAGTACGGAGTCCGAAATACCAACTAAGACGGTCTGGTTCCGCTCGCAACCCGGTACAGGTACTCGGTACTATAGCGACTCTGCTAAACTCCCAGCATGCTGGCCGGCTACGCGGTACAGGTAGAGCATTCCCGCGGACGCCGTTTCCCTGAACCTCGTCATCCTTATCGCAACGATTTTGAACGGGACCGCGACCGCGTCATCCACGCCCGAGCCTTCCGGCGACTTGAAGACAAAACCCAGGTTTTCACCCGCCGTTATTCCGACCATTTTCGGAACCGCCTAACGCACACGATTGAAGTGACCCAGATCACGCGCACCGTCGCTGGAGCGCTGCATCTCAATGCTGATCTCGCGGAGGCACTCGCACTGGTACACGACCTCGGCCATCCTCCGTTCGGCCACGCTGGCGAAAAGGCGCTGAATGCGGTCATGCGCGAGCACGGCCTGTCCTTCGATCACAACCTTCATGCGCTGCGCATCGTGGAAGATTTTGAGCAGCGCTACGCTGCCTTCCGCGGCTTGAATCTGACCTTCGAAGTGCGCGAAGGAATCATCAAACACTCCCGCGATTATGACGCGGGGACGCATCCGGAACTGGCGGAATATCTATTAGACCAGAGGCCGCCGCTCGAAGCTCAACTCGTCGATCTGACCGACGAGATTGGCTACAACACCGCCGACCTCGACGACGGTTACGAAGCCCATCTGCTGACCCTCGATCAAATCCGGGAAGGCGTTCCAGTCTTTGAACATTTTTTCGAAGAGGTCGAGAAGGTTTATCCCCATGCGGCTGAAAAGCTGCAATTCAACGAAGCCTTAAAACACGTGTTTAATCGCCTGGCTAGTGATCTCGTAAGCAACACGCAGGCGCGTCTGCAGCAGGTCGGGATCGCAACCCTTGCCGACGTTCGTGCGCACCCGAATCGCCTGGCTGCTTTCAGTTCCGAGATTGCGGCACAGCGAAAACAGATCAAAGATTTTCTCTACGAAAATCTTTACTACAGTCCGTCTCTGGCCGAAGAAAAGGACGACGCCGAGCGCATCGTCACCGAACTGTTCTCTTTCTGGATGGAAAATCCCTCATCTCTTCCGCACTACTATCGCGAAAAAGCCGAGAAGGAATCCCTGCCGCGTGTCGTCTGCGACTACATCGCCGGCATGACCGATCATTTCATCATTCAACGGTACGAGAAGCATTGCGGCAGTACGAGCTGAAGCAGCGCACATCGCCCAGCACAACAGCCGTGTCATCCTTCTATGAAAACGGGCGCACCTGTCCATAGGTATTTTTGGCGGCGATGCGGACAGGCTTCTATTCGTGCTCGAGGCACATAAGGTTTGTCCGGACTCCGCCGCTCCATCTGAGCGTCGCTCTCGAAGAGCAAGGATGACTTCGAGCTGACGGAT
>JBAVZU010000044.1:0-23252 GCA_049588915.1 Candidatus Sulfotelmatobacter sp. | reverse complement strand
CCGCAAAACAAAGCCCTCGCCGCACGGCGAGGGCTTCCATATCGGTTTTAATCCGTGAAAATCTCTGGTCAGGAAATTACTTGTTGGCCGCCTGAGGCGCGTTCTTGGCATACTTGCGGCGGAAACGCTCCACGCGACCGGCCGTATCCAATAACTTCTGCTTGCCGGTGAAGAAGGGATGGCAGTTAGAGCAGATTTCCACGCCGATATCTCCCTTATGCGTGGACCGGGTTACGAAGGCATTACCGCACGCACAGTGCACGCGAACTTCGTTGTAAGCGGGATGAATGGCTGCTTTCATAGGGGTTCTAACCTCGATTTGGATATTAGATTCTACCGGATTGGCCGTGGATTCAGCAACGGCAAGCTCTCCGCCGTCAGCCATCAGTCCACGAACAACACTCAAAGTTGCGGCCCCTCTCAGCTAAGCTCTGGCTGAAAGCTGGCGGCATCTTCAAAACCGGAACTGATACGACACTTTCACAAAAAACTGGCGGCTGTCATTGAGATAACCCTTGGCGGTGTTGAAAACGCCTACGCCCGGAACCACGTTGAGGTTCTGCACATCGCTGTTATAGCCGACGTACACTGCCGTGCCCGGATGAACAAGGTAAGTGAGAAGTAGATCGGCATTGAACTCCTTCTGCGTGGGCAGATAAGTGTAGGGATATATCGCATTGCCGGGAGTGTTCGCCAAAACAGAGTTGTACTGGAGTATGAGCCGTAGTGAAAGTTGCGGCGTGAACTGCCAATTCCACTTGCTGCGCACAATGTGATTGTTAAAAATGCCTTTGCCTACACCGGGTGTCTGCGAAAGCGCCAGAAGATAGGTTGCCTCGCCGGCTCGCAGGCGTTCGAACAAATAAGTATTTTCGATCTTCAGGGGCTTTACGGGACGGATGGTTAGCGTGCCGGTTGCAGTATCTTGCCGCGCCAGAAACGGCAAGTTCAGCGGGGCAGATTCAGTGGTGGACGCGACAAAGTTTGCGCCGTCTCCCCAATGATAAGTGGCGCCAGCGGTCACTTTAGGAAATACACTGGTTTGGATCGACGCGCCGCTGTTGTGCTCATGGTAGTCCTGCTTGAGGAGTTGGGGCTGGCAGGAGAAACCCAGGAAACAAAAATCCTGCGGCCGCAGGCGCTCTCTTAATTCCTCATACGGAAACAAGTAGATCACGGTCTGTCCGCGTCCTTGAACTGCCAGATAGGGCTGGTAGTCCGTATCGAGCCGATTGCCTTCATGATCGAACACGTAGCGCTGATTCACCGAAGGCCCCCAGTCGACGATCCAACCCTTCTTCGGGCGAAAGCGGTAGTCGACCGTCTGGTAAAGCTCGCGAATGTCAACGCGGTTCACAAATCCGGGCACAGAGACGAATCCAGGACTGATGTCGTCATAAATTCCTTCGTAAGAGAAGTGCAGCCCGTCGCGCTTGAGGTCAACTTTGTCCGCCGGACCGGCGTAATGATCGCTGTTCCCAACGTTCCCGGAGTCGAAGGGAAACAGGTTGGTCTCGCAGTTATTGCTGGAGTAGCCGGACGCAGCATAAATGTTTCCCACCAAGTTGCTCGAACTGGTCACCGCCTGAGCATCCAGGCTCCAGTTGGTGTTGAATTTCAGGCGCGTGTCCACTCCGCCCACGCGATTGAACTCTCCCGTCGTCGGGCATTCCCAATCGGTAAAGAGCACGCCAACGCTGGATTCCCGAAAAATATCGCGGCTGGCTCGGGCCACAGTGAAGTAGGAGCGGGTGCCCGCGAGCGGGAAATAAGGCGGCACGGCTTGTCCCGGGGCGCGATCGTCGGTGGACATGAGTCCGACGGAGTATGGACCTTCTTTTCCGGTCAGGCGAATCCCCGCCGACGGATCCTGAATGTTGCGAGTGAAAAAGAGATCGAGCGGCGTGCGGAAGTAATCTTCGTTCTCCAGAAAGAATGGCCGTTTCTCAGGAAAATAAACTTCGAAGCGCTGGTTGACCGTGATCTGCGGATCCTCTGATTCGACCTGGCTGAAATCGGGGTTCGCAGTCAGATCGAGGACAAAGTGATCCCGGATGACGAACTTGGCATCCATGCCAAACTGGCCTTGTGCCACGGCGTTTTGAAAATATGGATTGGTTGGATCGCGCGTGTCCAGGCCTCGAAAGCCTCTCATAATTCCGTAAGGGATCAGGTCAATGCTGCGTCCGGGCGAAATTCCTTCCAGCCCGTAGAGCGTTGCCGCCTGGCCCAGCCGGCCCGCGATCTTGTAAGAAACTTGCGGCCAGAATGCGTCCTCGTTCTCGCGAACGATTCCACGGTACAAAATGATTCCCCACTCCTGTTCTTTAGTCGAAGGAAACCGGAGGCTCTTGAATGGGATGGCCATCCACGCTACGTAGCCGCGGCCTGTGACCTTGCCCTTCGAATCCCATACCGTGTCGAACGAGGTATCGAAATTTCCGTTGATCTCCTCACGCGTGGCTTCGCTCCAGATTGCATCCCACTGCACGCCGAGCGGAGTGGTTTGGAAAGCATAGGCGCGGCGGCGATCGTGAAATGTATCGAGCATCACCTCGACGTTGTCATCGTCGTAAATATCCTCGCGTCGGGACATTCGCGCCCGCACTTTGTTGGGGTCGTCAAAACAAACGAAGACGACGTATAGATTTTTCTGGTCATACCCAAGATAGGCTGTGGTTGGCTCCGAAACCTCCTCTCCATCATGCGGATTGCGTTGCACGAAGCCGGTAACCTTCGCCATTTGCGTGGCCGCTTCGCCCTGTGGCTGCATGCTCAGAAAATCTTCGAGGGTTGGGGCGCGTGTCAAACGGGGTATGGTGAGCGACGGCGCAGCTATTTCTGGCTTCGAAGCCGGACGCACTTCTGGATTCTTAACGGCCGGTTCTGGCTCCTGAGCCGAGGGCGACGGATTTTGCAGCGACGGAGCTGGCTTCTCTCCGGGCGGCGCGGGATTCGCCTCGGGCGGAGGTGGAGGATTTTGCGGCGTAATTTGAGGATTTTGAGAAGCTGAATTTTGCCCGGGCGTCGCCGGAAATGGCGCCGCGACGGCTTTTTCAGGGATTGGAGTTTGCAGCCCGGAGGCCGCCTGAGACTCAGATGCAAGCCCGGACGGCAGTAGAGCGGCGAGCACTGCCAACCTCACAAAACTGTTTATCTCGCGACCACACATCAAACCCAGAATCAATCCTGCCGCTCCAAACGGGGAATTGAGGAAGATACACTATATGCCTCCAGGAACAAAAATGAACGCTGGGCACCAACCGCGAAACCCCGCGTCTGCAGGCCGGTTCAGGTTGAGCGATGGGGATATCAGGATGCGGCCCCCGCGTAACTTTAGAACAACGAGCTCTAGAACAACGAACTCTGCCTTCGGCTTGGCGTGATCTTGAAATGGTCGTATGCCAGCTGGGTCGCGACGCGACCACGAGGCGTACGATTCAGAAATCCAATCTGCATCAGGAACGGCTCGTATATCTCTTCGATCGCGTCGGGCTCCTCGGCTAACACGGCCGCAAGGGTGTTCACGCCTACGGGACCGCCCTGATACTTTTCGATTATCGTAAGCAGCAGCTTACGATCTACCTCATCGAAGCCGTATTTATCCACTTCCAGCATTTCGAGCGCGGCCTGCGCCGTAGGCAAATCAATCTTGCCGGCTCCCCGCACTTGCGCATAGTCACGCACCCGGCGCAACAGACGGTTCGCGATGCGAGGTGTTCCACGCGATCGGCTGGCAATTTCGGTGGCGCCGGCATCGTCAATCTGCACGCCCAGGATTTCCCCGGAGCGTTCCACGATGATGCGCAAATCTTCCGCTGTATAAAACTCAAGGCGCAGCACGATTCCGAAGCGCGACCGCAAGGGAGCTGAAATCAGTCCTGCGCGGGTCGTGGCGCCGACAAATGTGAAGGGCTTCACCTCCAGCGTGTGAGTGCGAGCCGAAGGCCCTTGCCCGATAATAATGTCCAACTTGTAATCTTCCAGAGCGGAGTACAACAGCTCCTCCAGCACAGGCTGTAGCCGATGAATCTCATCGATGAATAAGACTTGCTTCTCCTGCATGTTGGTGATGATCGCCGTCAGATCTCCCTTAATCTGTAGAAGCGGCGCGGCAGTCGGCTGGAAGTGAACCCCTAACTCGTTGGCGATGATGTTGGCCAGCGTCGTCTTACCCAGTCCCGGCGGCCCATAGAGCAGCACGTGATCCATGGCCTCGCCGCGCGATCGCGCCGCCTCAATCGCTACCGCCAGATTCTCTTTGACTTTTTTCTGCCCGATGAACTCGGCCAACCGCTGCGGCCGGAGCTTTAGCTCGAAGGAAGAATCATCCTCCACCGCAGCCGCTGACACCAGCCGGTCGGGGCTGTAACTCAGGTTGGGATTGTTCTTGGCGGTAGCCACTCGCCGGATGTTACCACGAAGCATGCTGGGCAACCGCCTCGGCCGTCAGCCAGAGCGGAGAGGGGCTGCTATAAAAAGGGGGCGCGGGCAAAGCTAGCTTGACAATGTGACACATTATGTGTCACATTTAAATCCCATGCCATCCGTCAACATGCGCGAGTTGCGCGACACGCGTCGCTTAAAAGCCTGGCTCCGGGCTGGAAACACCGTCGAACTGCGAGATCGGGACCGTGTAATCGCACGTATCATTCCGGAGAGGGCAGATGAGAGGCCCATCAATTTGCCCGACTTCGCCGCCCGCCGCAAGAAAATATTCGGAAACCGGGTGCTGACAATAGTTGACGATCTGATAAAAGATCGAGGGCGCTTCTGACCGTCTACGCCGACAGCAGCTTTATCGTTTCTCTCTACGTGGAAAACGTGCATTCTGCAGCGGCGGAAGAACGCATGAAGGAACATACTCGCGTTTACTTCAATCCCGTGCTTGCTGCCGAGTGTTCTCATGCCATCGCCAAACAAGTTTTCTATCGCAAGATTTCTTTGACTGATGCCGATCTTATTTTCGATACGCTGAGGCGCGACCGCGCGGAAGGCTTGTGGCATGAAACAGCAATACCTGAAAACGCCTTTGAGGTTTGCGCCGACCTGGGTCGCCGCTACGGACCAAAGCTCGGCATGCGCACGCTCGACACCCTACACGTCGCCTGCGCGCTGGAACTCAAGGCGGAGCGATTCTGGACGTTTGACGAGCGGCAGGCGAAGCTGGCGAAAGCGCAAGGGATGAAGCTCTGAACCGACCGCTCAATCGCGATTCGGTGGCTTTCCGTTAGATGCGCTCGAGAATCGGCCAACCCTGAGTCGCAACGACTCTGCAAAGGTTTATCAATCGTGAAGGATGACAGAACCACACAACACACTTCTACTCTTCCTCTTCCTTCACCTCTCCCCGCTCAGCCTTTGCCTTCTCAATAATCTTCTCCTGCAACTGCCCCGGCACGGTGTCGTAGTGATGCATCTCCATGTTGAAGCTGCCGCGGCCCTGCGTCATGGAAGTTAGGTCCACACCGTAAGTCAGCATTTCGGCCATCGGCACTTCGGCTTTCACCACGGTGTTGCCGCCCTTGTTGTCCATGCCCTGAATGCGTCCCCGCCGGCTGTTTAAATCGCCCATGATCGATCCGGCGAACTCGTCCGGCACCGTAATCTCGACGGTCATGACGGGTTCGAGCAAAGTTGGCTTCGCCTGTTCCATAGCCTTTTTGAAGGCGATGCGGCCGGCCATCTGAAATGACAAATCGTTCGAATCCACGTCGTGATACGACCCGTCATACAGGATCACGCGAAAATCGACCACAGGATATCCGGCCAGATACCCACGCGCTGCCGCGTCTTTGATTCCCTTTTCCACGGCGGGAATAAAGTTCTTGGGAATCGCGCCACCGAAAATGTCGTTCACGAATTCAAACTGCCCGCCGCGCGGCATGGGCTCCATTTTGATCTTACAATCGCCATATTGCCCGTGACCGCCAGTCTGTTTCTTGTGCCGTCCCTGCACGTCGGCTTTGGCGCGAATCGTCTCGCGATAAGGCACCTTAGGGGCTTTCAAAACCACTTCAGTGTGATACCGCTTCTTCAGCTTCGAGACGATCACTTCGATATGCTGCTGTCCGGTGCCGGCGATGAGGAACTCTTTGGTCTGCGGATCGCGGAAGAAGCGCAGCATGGCATCCTCTTCCATGAGTTTGTGGATGCCAGGGCCCAGTTTGTCTTCATCGGCACGGCTTTTGGGTTCAATGGCAAACGTAATCGCCGGCTCCGGCAGCTTCACTCGCGGATACAAGATGGGCGCTGCCTTATCTCCCAGGGTGTCGCCGGTGAGCGTGTCTTTCAATTTCGCCACGGCGCCAATATCTCCCGCATGCAACTCCGTGACCGGCACCGCGGTTTTTCCCTGCATGACGGAAATATGCGAAAACTTCTCGGCCGAACCGCGCGAGAAATTCTGGACCGTCGATTCATTCTTCAGCACACCCGAGAAAACCTTGAAGTAGGAAATGCGTCCCGCGAAGGCATCGGAAATCGTCTTGAACACATACAGGGACATAGGTTCCGCATCGGTTTCATGCCGCTTCGGCGCGTCCCCATTGCCTGAAGCCGCCGGTTCGCCCTGCACCCACTCATGCTCGGAAGGTGCTGGAGTGTAGTCGACTATGAAATCCATCACGCGGTCGGCCCCGATGTTGCCGAGACCGGAGGCAAAGACCACAGGGAAAAGCCGGTCCTCGCGAATCGCGTTATGCAGCGCGGGAATCAGATCTTCCTCTCCGAGCGTGCCCGCCTCGAAGAACTTCTCCATCAGCTGGTCATCGCCCTCAGCGACCAGTTCCACAAGCTGCTCATGGGACTCTTGCACCTGCGCCCGCATGTTGGCCGGAATCTCCGTCTCTTTTCCTTTGCCGTTGCCGCCCAACTCATAGGTGTAGGCCTTCATGCGGACCAGATCGACCACGCCCGTCAGATTTTTTTCGCTGCCGATCGGCAGTTCGATTGGAATCACATTCCTGCCAAAGGCGTTGATCAGGGACTCAAGCACGCGCTCCGCATTCGCCCGGTCGCGGTCCATGCGATTCACCACGATCAGCCTCGGTGTCTTGTATTCCTCGCAGTCGTTCCACACCCGCTGCGTAACCACCTCAACGCCAGCCACGCCATCAACCACCACAATGGCCGCATCCACCACGGGCAGCACCATCCGCGCCTCGTGCACAAACATGTTGAAGCCTGGGGTATCGATTACGTTGATCTTTGTTTTGCCCCACTCCACGTAAGCAGTGGATGCGGCAATCGACATCTTTCGCGCGATTTCTTCGTCGTCGTAATCCGTGGTGGCCGAACCGTCATCCACGCGGCCCAGCCGCGGGGTTGCACCCGAGGTGTAAAGCATGGCCGAGAGCAGCGATGTCTTCCCCGCATGCCCGTGCCCCACAATCGCAACATTACGAATGTTTTCTCCGGTATAAACTTTCACGAGTAGGCTCCTTCGCAGGCGTGGAAACAGAGGAGGCCCAGAAGAAAAATCAGTGCAGTAGACAGGCCAGCCCAACATCACCCGCCAAAACTTAGGATGCTACCACGCGGGATGCGGAAGCCTCAACCTGACAACGTCCTGTCGCATCTTGACTCCCTGTACGCGCATTTGAGAAAGTGGGGTGAGTCCATTGTGCCTGTATTTATTGAGCGGTTTTTAATTGTGGTTTGTGCAGCCGCTTTCTATGGACTGATCGTAAATAACAGCATGAATCTTAATTCCCTGCAACGAGCCGGCCTTGGGATGGCGTTAGTCGGGGTAGCCCTATTCCTCGGAGCCACAGTATCCAAATCGGGGCAATCCAACGTTGCAGCGCCCAAAGCGGCACCGCCCTCGATTAATACCACCACAGGACCGGAGAGCCCCATTATGCCTGACAACGGCGGCGACGTGACGATTAGCAATGACGATTCCAAACCTGCAGCATCCCCGCCGAAGGATAGGCCAAAATGAAGGTGGCAGTCTTGCTATTGTTTCCCGCTCTTGCCTTAGCTCAGCAATCCGCTACGACCTCAGCCCAATGCAGTCCCATCGCTCCAAACAATACCGGCACCATCACAATAAAATGCTCTGGATTGAGCCCAGATCAGGCCAAATCGCTTGCGGGCATTCCATCCTTGATAAACAAAATTCTCCAAGGGCAAAAGGATCAGACCGCCGAAATTATGTCTCGGCTTAGCGATTGTGTAGAAGGTATTAAGCAAGCCCGCCATGGAATTTACTCGGGTTATGATTTCAATGGAGCAAAGCGGGATCAGCGTCCGGGAGTAATTAGTTTGAATACTGGACCAGAGGTCACCGTGTTCCAGCACCTGCTGGACCTTCAACAACAGAAGGACTGGAAAGGGCTGTTGGAAGCTTCAGAAGACCAGATCAAGAAGACTCCAGATTGGCTCACGCCTTATCTGTTTTCCGGGATCGCGAACCTAAACCTCGGGAACAGGGACGCCGGAATTAAGCGCCTAGCATATGTGAAGAGTGAGGAGGAGGGAAATCCAGATTACGCCGACGCAGCGCGGATACTCTCTCAACTCGGGGAGAACTAATCCCAGCAGCGCGTATTAGAACACCACCCAACGTGCAAAGAAGCTGGGCAGGGTGGTATTATCCCTTCGCCATGCTGGGAAATCACACCAATGAACAGTGGATCGCCCAATATTCGTCCAGCCACCAGCATCCAGTGAACCGGATCTGCCACACCTTGGGCATTCCGACGATTTTGTTGTCACTGCCTTTTTTTCTCGCCAGCATTTTCCTCCATCGCCTGTGGCCTTATGCTCTGGCTCTGTTTATCCTGGGCTGGATATTCCAATTTGTTGGCCACGCCTTCGAGGGTAAGCCGCCCGAATTTTTCAGCGACTGGCGATTCCTGTTCGTCGGCGTACGCTGGTGGTGGGCGAAGATCCACGGCAAAGCCTGATCTCTACCAACCATACTCAAGTCGGCATCGTCCGAGGCAATCGTCATGTTTCCTCAACTCGCCCGCTTCACCGATCTCGGATTGCTCCTCCTCCGACTCATGGTCGGCTTGGTCTTTGTGACCAGCGGCTACAGCCATCTAAAGGATCCCGCAGCCCGCGCCAAGAGCATCGAGACGAGCAAGGGCTTCACCATCTTCCTCGGCGTCGCCGAAGTTGCCGGAGGCCTCGGCGTGGGCTTCGGCGTCTTGACTCAACTTGCCGCCTTCGGCCTCATCCTCATCATGTTCGGCGCAATCTATAAAAAGATTTTCGCCTGGCACACCGGCTTCTGGGGTGATGAGAAAGCCTCAGGCTGGCATTACGACCTGATGTTTGTCCTGATGAACCTGGTCATCGCCTTCACCGACGGCGGAGCCTACGTCCTGATGCACTATTTGCGCTACTAGCTTGCGCCTGTTCGGGATTCTGTTCTATGCTGATCGCACTTGGGTTCCGGTTCATAAAAAAAGAATGTATCGATTGACCGCCAGATTCCTGTTGCTCTTTGCGCTGGTGGGAACTTTTGCTCCGCTGGCGCTGGCGGTTACTGCTGAACCTCAACATGCCTGCTGCGTTCGGCAAGCTCATCACTGCCGCAATTCGTCGAGCTCGGAGACCGGGCAACCCGTAATCCAGGATGCCAGTTGCTGCCACGGTGATTGTTGCCGCGCCGTGACCACTGCCCGATGGGCTCACGCGCAGCCGAAGGGCGCGACATTTTTCTTGCGCACCCACAATGTCCGCTTGGCCGCTCCTCCCCCTGGTTGCGCGGCTTCCGCTTGCGCCGAGTTCCAATCCACCCGCGCCCCGCCGGCCTGCTGACGCTGTCTCCTTCTTGACTTAATTCCTTTACGTAGCGCGCGATCATTCTTTCGGAACGTGTCGCTGCGCCTTGCCAAATCAGTAAGTAGAACACGGCGCATGGAAGCGGCCTAGGCGGAATCTCCGCCGGGAACGGTTCCACGGAGACATTTTATGAGGCAAGTTCTCGGTTGGACAGCCCTAGTTTTCTTCTTGAGTGCTCTCGCTTTTGCCACGATTTTTGGTTCCGTTCGTGGCATTATTCACGATCCGCAGCATCGCCCCATTCGAGGGGCCATGGTCATGCTGAAGGCTCAGAACTCTGACTGGACGCAATCCCAGGATTCCAACGATCGCGGCGAATTTGAATTTAGCGCAGTACCCATCGGCAATTACATCATCACAGTCTCGTCGCCGGGCTTTCAGCAAACGCAACAAGGCGCGGTTGTTCAGTCTGACACCAGTCCTGTGCTGCATTTTGCCTTGGCTGTCGCGGGCGGAAAGGAAACCGTCTCCGTCTCCGGAACTCTCGTGGAAGCCACGACCGACACCGTCACGCCGACGACGACGGTGAACCGTCAAGACATCCAGGAAACACCTGGAGCGGACCGCACCAACGGCATGCAGATGATCACGGACTACGTCCCTGCTGCCTATGTGACACATGACATGCTGCACATGCGTGGAGGCCATCAGGTCGAGTGGCTTATTGATGGCGTCCCCATCCCCAACACGAATATTGCCACTAATCTAGGGCCGCAGATTGACCCGAAGGATATCGACTACCTCGAAGTTCAGCGCGGTAGCTACGATGCCGATTATGGCGACCGCACCTACGGAATTTTCAACGTCGCGCCGCGCACCGGTTTCGAACGCGACCGGGAATGCGACCTGATGATCAGCGCCGGAAACTTCTATCAGACTAACGACCAGATCAGTTGCGGAGGACACACGAAGCGATTTGCCTACTACGCCAGCCTGAACGGAAACCGCAGCAATTACGGCCTTCAGACGCCGGTCCCGCAAGTCGTTCACGGTGCCGACAACGGCTACGGAGGATTCGCTTCGTTTATCTTTAACCCCGACGCCAAGAATCAATTTCGAATCGTGGGTTCGTTGCGGCAGGATTATTACCAGATTCCCATCGATCCCGACCCTAATTCAATCGGAAATCAGAACTACCCCAGCTACGGACTACGCGATGGCGAGCGCGAGCCGGATGGCTACGCAACTTTCTCCTGGGTGCATACCTTCAATCCGAACATGCTGCTTACCGTCTCTCCCTTTTATCACTACAACGGCGCCGATTATAAAAGCAACCCAAACGATTATCCGGTCGCCTCATCCGTGACTGAGAATGCCGACTACGTCGGCGCACAAGTCGCTTTCAACGCCACGTTCTGGAAAAACGATCTGCAAGCCGGAGTGTACGGATTTGGCCAGCACCAGTACAACTACTTCGACAATTTATTCAACGACGGCGAGACGAATTTCCCCGCGTCCTCCATCGGCGTGAATGGAGGGGTCACTGCTCTATTCATCAACGACAAATTCAAAGTCACCCCCTGGCTGACTTTAATCGCCGGCCTTCGCCAAACCGAATTTGATTCCTCCATTTCCGAAAGCGCCACCGATCCCCGCTTCGGCGTCGCGGTAAGAATTCCTCACCTGAACTGGGTCTTCCGCGGATTCTACGGTTACTTCTATCAGGCCCCGCCTCTGGTCACCGCCACCGGCGCGCTGCTCGATTTGGCCAACAGCCAGAATTTTACCTTCTCTCCTCTGCACGGTGAGCGCGATATCGAATGGCAGTTCGGCGTCACCATTCCGTTTGGCGGCTGGAACCTCAGCGCCGATAATTACGAAACCCGAGCCGAGAACTGGCTCGACCACAATAACATCGGAGACTCCAATCTCTTCTGGCCCATCACCTGGCAATACGCGCTGATTCAAGGCTGGGAACTCACTCTGCGCTCGCCCAACCTCTGGCATCGCAGCCAGTTTCACCTCGCCTATGCGAACCAAATCGCGCAGGCAACTTCGCCCATCACCGGCGGCTTGATCTGCCCAACTCCCGTCACCTCGGCATGCGGACTGGATATTCCGCCTGGACTTTCGCCTGTAGACCACGATCAGAGAAACACATTGAACGTGGGCCTCAATACAAATCTCCCTTGGCACGCCTATGCCTCAACGAACGTGTATTACGGCTCCGGGTTCACGAACGGGTTACCCGGCGTGCAGTATCCCGGCAACTATCTGCCTGGACACACCACAGTTGATCTTGCTCTCGGAAAAACCTTCGCCGAAAAATACACCTTCTCCGTGGACGCGCTGAACGTAGCCAACCGCCGCGTGCAACTGGATAACAGTCTGACTTTTGGCGGATTTCATTGGAACGATCCGCGGCAAATTTATGCCGAGTTTCGCTACCGGTTTCACTATTAAAGTTGACGATCGCGGAAGATTCGGAAAAAAGATGTACAGCGTAGAAGCACTAAATTGTCATGCTGAGCGCAGCCATATGTCCGAAGGATAACCGGCGAAGTCGAAGCATCCATATCATCGACTGTGGGCGCACTTCGCGTTTTCTGTGGTGAAATGAATCCAGCATCGGAGTAAAAACAAATTGATCACGTCGCAATGCCCCAGGACATTTTCGTTGCGTCTAGTTCTTTTCTCACTGTGCGCATCGCTCGTTTTCTCCGCCGCCTGCAACCGCGGAAAGTCGCAGCCGGAAGCTTCGCAGTCTGCCAAGCGCTATGCCTTCAAGGGAAAAGTCATGACGGTGGACAAGAACGCGGGCACGGCCAACATCGACAACGAACCCATCGCCGGCTTCATGGACGCGATGATCATGAGCTACACGTTCAAGCCGCCCGCTCAGATCAACCAGATCCAGCCCGGCGATTCCATCACCGCCGATGTCGTTGTCGACTCCGACAAATATTGGCTGGAGAACGTGAAAGTGATCGGGCACTCGCAACCTCCGGCCGAAAAGCCGGCCGCTACTTTGCACATCCCCACTCCCGGCGACGAAGTGCCGGATTTCTATCTGGTCAATCAAAACGGCAAGACCATCTCTTTCCATCAATATCGCGGGAAGACTTTGCTGCTCACTCTGATCTACACGCGCTGTCCCTTCCCCGATTTCTGCCCGCGCGTCGCTCACGAGTTCTCGGAGATTGACCGCCAGGTCCGCGCCGATCCCGCCCGCTACGGCAAGACTCACCTGCTCAGCATCAGCTTCGATCCCGTCCACGACACTCCGAAGGTTCTGCGCGCCTACGGCTTTTCCTGCGCCGGAAGCACGGATCCCGCACTCTTCACCCATTGGGAATTCTCCGCCATCCCGCAAAAGGAACTGCCGGAATTTGCCGATTATTTTGCTCTCACCTACAAGGAAGAGGGCGGACTCATCACGCACTCTCTCAGCACCGCCGTCATCTCTCCCGATGGAAGGATTCTCAAGTGGTATCACGGCGCCGATTGGCAAGCGAATGACATTCTGGATGACATAGCCGCAGCCTCGCACTCGGCGAGCTGAAGCCGTGCCGCAGAGCATCGCGGTGATGCAAGCGCTAACTTGATGAAGCAGTAACGCGGTGCAAGCAGTAACGTGGTCCAAGCGCTAACGTGGAAGAGCGGCGCTTCAGCGCCGCGTAAAGCGCCCGCATCACGATGGGCTTTAGCCCCGGTGGTTCCGCAACCGAACCGCGCGTGCAAGAATTAACGTAGGATATCTGCGTGAAATACATCCTGATTTTACTCGCCACCCTCGGCATCGTCGTTTCCGCACTCGCCTTGCGCGAGCACTACCGCACCGCGGGCGACTCGCCCTGCAGCATCAACGAGCGCTGGGATTGCGGCATCGTCAACCACAGCCCCTACGCCACGCTGGCCGGCATTCCCGTCGCCATCTTCGGCATCGCCGGATATCTCCTCATGGCCGCTCTAGCCTGGCGCCGCGCCTTCCGCCCGCTGCTCGCCGTGGCCCTGGCCGCACTCGCCTACTCGCTCTACCTGGCTCACATCGAGGCCCACATCCTCGGCGTCTGGTGCGTCTACTGCGTAATCTCGCTCGGAGATATCTCGCTCATTACTTTGCTGGCGCTGGGAGCAAGTTTTGTCTCCTCTACGACTAAAAAATCCGGCCCTGATGCTTAGCCAACTCCCATCGGCTCTTCGTCAGTAACTGCCAACTCTCCCTGTAGGATTCATAACGGTAACTGTTCCTCCTCACCGGCAGCGCCAGGGGACATACCATCGTTCCCTTTATGCGCGACCGGCCCAACAGTAGCGACGCTGGAATCAGGTACCACACATTCATCGGAATCACGTACGCGGCAAACAGATCGATCTGCTTCAGGCTATAATCTCGCTTCGTTTTGTGATTAGGCTTGAACTGGCACCAGTATCCTCGGCCCAACCTGAACGTAGTGGATTTCACTTGGATGCGCAGAAAGTTGGCGCCATGTTCGATCCCCACATCGTAGGGCCCCGTGCTTTTCCACGGCCTGCTGATCCCAAAACGCCGCCGTGCAGCCTCCGCCATAAACTGCAACTCGACCCACTCGCCGCGTTCTTTGACAGTTCTGAACTTCTCCCAAAACTTCATCTTTTCCCAGACCAAGCCAGAATCAGGACGCAAGAAAGAAAAGGGCGCGACCCATAGGCCGCGCCTCCGAAAATCTTTACCCTATATATCCAGAATACCAAGTTGAAAGGGGTAATTGGGACACAACCCCAGCATTTATATTCCCCTTATTTCCCTAATCCTAGCCCGAATCGAGTAGTTTCTACCTATTGACAAGATTTTTCAGAGTGGACATTTTCACGCGCGACTGTTGATCTCGGGTGGGCAAGCGCTTCCAGCCCCGATCCTGATCCGCACCGTCGGAACCGGGCCGCTCCAGCGGCGACATCCATTAGCCAGATAACTCAAAGGGCTTTGATACCCCTCCTGAAGACATCAATGATATCGCGGTCCTCAATATCCACGTTTCGTGTCCGCGGAGTGGTCTGAATCTGGAAGGCGGAGGGCACCGGCCTCACAGATTCTGCTGAAACGTCAACCGACGCCAGAAACAATTGTGCGATAGCCAGCCCGGGATACAAATAGATAGGAATCTCCCCGACGTTTGAAATCTCAAGCGTTAGGATTCCAGAGAAATTCGGATGCACCCCAATCGCCGTCGCGATTATGAGGCCATCCCTGCCCCATGTCGACTTTCCAACGACAAACGCAACTAGGTCCGTCGGCAGATGCACCCACTCCAGCGTCTCGCCGAGGACAAACTGCCCGGGGTGGAGCACAAAATAGTCTCCGATCGGGACGAAGGTGTCGTCCTTGTACTTGAGAAGGTCCGTCTGATGAGTCGGAGACATGACGTCCAACTGGGACAACTTGGCTCTTAGGGGCACGTGAAAACGCTGCCCGAGCCTTATGTCTACCGACGCCGTCCCAGGCTTAAGCTGCTTTTCAGGGTCGAGCAAGGGGCTAATGACCAAGCGATTTGCAGGATCCGCATGCGGATCCTGCAGCAGATCCCGTATTTTCTCAGCGCTTAGAATCACGGCGCGCCTCTTCCCATGAAATGCGGATCCCAGAAATCTCGATTGCCTTAAGAACCAATTCGTGGAGCTTCGTGGCAGCAGCGAATCGGGTATCGCCATCCTTGGGATTCAGACTCTGCCTAAACGTCTCGAAGTCGCACAAATACACGTGCCAGCCCGCATTAATTATCGACGCCAGCTCAACCGAAGTGCCACGCCCGTAAGGCGGCATTTCACCTGGAGGAATGTGATTCAGGAACATCGGGGCCAGCTTGGCGGCATCGTTTTCGAACTGCTCGCTCGTATAACACCGGAAGGCCGATGTCGCCGAATCGCTCGCTATGGAAATAATATCGAGCACGGCCTCATTAATCGTTTCTAGCGCGACCTGATCGTAGAAATTCGTTACCGGGATTGCTCCGGCGGACACCTCATCCCAATTCTTGGAAAACGACTGCAGCGGCTCACTCCATTTATCGACTCCATACTGCTGTCTTAGCATTCTCATCATGAGCTTCACCCTGAGTCGTGGTGGAGGGTGTGTTTCAGTGGCCTTGTCAAGATGAATAAACGAAGTCAGTAGATGCGTAGCTGCAAAGAACAGGGCCGGACCGAACAGACGATTTCCAATCGCGTCAGAGCATAGTTCCTTGATCCAACCGTGGACACGTTCCGTTATCTCCTGAGTGACCTGCTTTCGGAGGCGCAACTCCGGCGTCGGCTCCCCCTCCTTTCTCTGATTCTCCATCATCGCCACCGCAAGCTTCCTGACGAGATCTTCGTTAACCTTGATCTTGGGGAGGAGGTCTCTTGCGATATTGTGCCTGTCGTAGATTGCATGCCCGAGTTCGTGCGCCAGTACTCCGTGGATTAAGATCTGCCCGGACTCTACAGCAGGGATAGTCACGACGAAGAGAAGCTCAGGCAATAGGGAGCAACTTGATTCCACGGAGGTGCCAAAGAAGAGCTTCCTCAACGGAGTTGCGATTTCCTGTATCGAATAGTTCAGCTCGGGCTTAGAACTAACGACGATTTCCGAATTCGGAAGGATTGATTTCGAATAGCGCCGGAGTGTTGGGATCAGCTGGCTCGGGCACTGGTGAACATCTGAGCCATCAACAAAGCCAACAAGGTCGTGCAGAAATGGAAGCAATCGTGTAACCCGATGCAGCCGGGTCTCCAGCTGCGAAGGGGTTAGGGGACCTGAGCTGGCAATGATTTTTTGGTCTTCGAGTAGGCTCTCAATCCTCAGGGCGGCGTCGCGCACGAATTCCAAGATGCTCTTTGATCCCGGCGACGCGTAGACCTTGTTTTCAACGCGCGAAACCTCTGCCGTAACCGCGTGCGTCCTATCCTGCGCCGCTTGGATCTTTAACTCGGCTATTCGTCGGTAACTGTCCATCGGAGAACGTCTGCGGAGCCCTCACCAGCCAGTCGGTCCGTCCGATCAAGCTCCAATTGCGATGTATTGTAGAAGAAGGTCCTAAGCAGACGAATCCTGTCGGGCTCAGCAGGCGGCTCGCCCTTTGAGAGCTGCGCGGCTGTTGCCTTCATCTCCGAAATATTTTCCAGAAAAGCTTCGGGTGCGTGAATGGTCGGCAGCGCGCTCACAGCTCTCGCAAAAAACGTCGCGGATGATTTCGTGTCGCCAGTTAGCTCGGGCCGATCCAGCCAACGATATCCTTCTTCCGCAGATTGCAAGATCGAGACCGCCTCGCTTAACAGACGACGCTCCTTTTCGCTCAGCGCCTCACCCCTTTCAGCACGGGCGAGCGCAAGAACTATATCGTCCAAGAGAAATCCGTTTTTCAATGAGTCTGCCAAATGAGAAAATCGATGCTCCGAATGCATGCTACACCTCACTTACTCAATTTTAGAAGGAGGAGGAGTCGAGCGGACCTGCGAGCCCCACTATTTATACAACGCCCTTCCCCTTCTGGCTACACAACAAATTCGGTTGCTTGTACACAAACACTATATATTGTTGTATACAACAAATTAATTTGTGTGTCTACAATTATGTTCCGTGCCTCCCGAAATAAAACCCAGGACGCCACTCGCACTCGCCATCCACACCCGGATGCAGGAAGTGCCGCTCTCGGCAAAGGGCCTCGCCCTCGAAGCGGGCGTTGTGTATGAGACAATTCGGGGCATTGTCAAAGGCGACCGGCCCCCGTCGATATCACTCTTGCGGTCGATCTGCCGCATTCTAAGCCTCGACGTCGTGGAGATGCAGGACCTATTGACTACTGACCAGGTGAATCGAAACTATGGCCGCTTGCCAACCGCACTCACCCGAGCCAATTCAGAGTTACGTCCAATCGAGGAGGCTTGGCCTCTCCTTCAGCCTGAGCAAAAAGAACACGTACTCTTGCTGGTTGAGAAATACTCGCAGCAAAAGAAGGGACGCCAAGCTGCTACCCTGCCAAGACTCCTACCCCGCCCAGTTCGCAAACCATAAATCCCACTGAGGGGCGGCTATATATCCAGATTCTTCACATCCAGCGCATTCTCTTCAATAAACTTGCGCCGCGCCTCCACATCCTCGCCCATCAGCGTGGTGAAGATGGTTTCGCATTCCGCAATGTCTTCGAGTTTGACCGAAAGAAGCGTGCGACGCTCCGGATCCATGGTCGTCTCCCACAACTGCGGAGCCGTCATTTCACCCAGACCTTTATAGCGCTGCACATCGTAGCCGCGGCTGCCTTCTTTCTTCACGTATTCGAAAAGCTCGCGCGCGGTCGCTTTCTCCACCGGTTCAATGACGGCGCGACTCTTCCCTCCAGGCGCAGCCCTCGCGGTTTTCTTGCCGGACTTTCCATCCGTCTCATCCGAATCATCCGCGGCGTCTTCTTCGGCTGCGTCATCTTCCTTGCTCGCAGCGCCGGTCTTCGTCACCGCCTCGACGACAAATGGCGGCTCAAGATAAGGCTCGATCTGTTTGAACTTCGAAATCAACTGCCGGCATTCGGCGCTGGACGCGAGTTCCCAGTTGATCACGTGTTCCGATCCCTGCGAGTTCACGAAGCGCACTTCCCACAGGTTGTGTTCTTCGTCGAAGACCGACTCCACGCTCTTGAACTTGCGGTCTTTCATCAGGCGCTTCAGTTCTTTTTCAAGCTTCTCGATTTTCTTCGGCGGGGTCTTCTTGTCGCCTTCAAAATCCGCGTGCTTTGAAAGATCAAGCTTCGGCAGCAATTCCGCCACGCTCTCATCCCGCAGACGCTTGTTCACCTTGTCGAAGAAATTCAAATACTCCTTCAGCACGCTCATAAAGCGCGTCAGGTTCGCTCCCTCCAGCTTGGCCGCACCCTCGCCATAACGCACGATCAGTCCGTCGGCCGCGCGCTTCAGCATTACTTTGTCGAAGGCATCGTCGTCTTTGATGTACTGCATCGACTTGCCCTTCTTGATCGAATACAGAGGCGGCTGTGCAATAAAAACGTTGCCGCGCTTGATCAGCTCCTGCATGTGGCGGAAGAAAAACGTCAGCAGCAGCGTGCGAATGTGCGAACCGTCCACGTCGGCGTCCGTCATCAAAATGATCTTTCCGTAGCGAACTTTTGTCGGATCGAAATCATCCTTCGCGATGCCGGTGCCCAGCGCCGTGATCATGGCGCGAATTTCCTCGTGCGCCAGCATCTTGTCGTAACGAGCTTTTTCGACGTTGAGAATTTTTCCTTTGAGCGGCAGAATCGCCTGGAAGCGCCGGTCGCGTCCCTGCTTCGCTGTGCCACCTGCCGATTCGCCCTCAACCAGAAACAACTCGCAACGGTTCGGATCGCGCTCTGAACAATCGGCAAGCTTTCCCGGCAGACCGCCGGAATCGAGCGCGCCTTTGCGCCGAGTCAGGTCGCGCGCCTTCCGTGCCGCCTCGCGCGCCCGCGCCGCGTCGACTGCTTTGTTGATGATCTTCTTTGCGACGGTTGCGTTCTGCTCGAAGAATGCTCCCAGCCGCTCGTTGATGAAGGCCTGCACTACGCCGGCGATATCGGAATTCAGCTTGCCTTTGGTCTGTCCTTCAAACTGCGGCTGGGGCAACTTCACGCTGATCACGGCCACCAGCCCTTCGCGGACATCGTCACCAGTCAGATTTTCTTTCACGTCCTTGAACAGACCCATCTGCTGACCGGCGTAGTTAATGGTTCGGGTCAGCGCCATGCGAAAGCCCGACAGATGCGTGCCGCCATCGATGGTGTTGATGTTGTTCGCGAAGCTGAACACCGATTCCGAATATCCGTCGTTGTATTGCAGCCCGATCTCCATGGCCACGCCGCTGCGCTCCGCTTCCATGTAGATCGGTTTGTCGTGCAGCACCTGCTTGCCGCGGTTCAAATGCTTGATGAATTCGGCAATGCCGCCGTTGTATTTAAAGTCCGCATGCTTGGCCTCGCCCGTCTTGGCGTCAGTCGAGCGTTCATCGGTCAGCGTGATGAGCAATCCTTTATTCAGAAATGCCAGTTCGCGCAACCGCTGCGCCAATGTGTCGTAGTTGTATTCTGTCGCGGTGAAAATGCTTCGATCCGGGAGGAAATGGACCTTCGTCCCGCGCCGCTTGGCTGCGCCCACCTTCTTCATCTTGCTGGTAGGTTCGCCTTTTGAGTAGGTCTGCTCCCAGGTCGCACCGTCGCGCCAGATTTCCAGCTCAAGTTCTTCGCTCAGTGCATTCACGCACGAAACGCCCACGCCGTGCAGTCCGCCGGAAACTTTGTACGTGGAGGAATCAAACTTCCCTCCCGCATGCAGCGTCGTCATCACCACCTGCGCCGCGGAAACTTTTTCGCCATCGATGTCCATATCGTCGACGGGAATACCCCGCCCGTCATCTACGACAGTCACACTATTGTCGATGTGAATGGTGACTTCAATTTTTGTTGCGAAACCGGCGAGCGCTTCGTCGACGGAATTGTCCACCACTTCGTACACGAGGTGATGCAGACCCAGGTCGCCGGTCGAGCCTATATACATTGCTGGACGTTTGCGCACCGCTTCCATACCGCCGAGCACTTTGATCGAGTCGGCGTTATAGTCGTTATTGCCTCCGCCGTTCCCGGGGGTAATTGGCGTCACAACTCCGTTTTTTGTTTTGGTTTCGACGATGGGAGTGTTGATCTCTTTGGTGGCCATTCCGCTCCGCGGGAGAATGCCCCGACTTTCTCTCAGAACCGGGCCCGGTTACGCCTCAAAAACCGGCTAAGAGAGCCCGCCCCAACCCAGCTCCGGACTGCGCCAACGAACTGACTTCAAGTGATTGAAATATCTTATACTTAGGTTCTTTTGGCGACTGTCAAAATTATACCATGAAATGCCCGTTTCTTCGATCCCACCGCAGCCCTGAATCGGCGCAGTAAACGGGCCGCCGACTGCTGGCATCAGCCTGGTTTGAAATATCTTCCTTGTGGAGTATACTGTGGAATAGACTCCACATATGCAAATCGTTCAAATCGTGCTGGATAAAAAGCTGTTACACGCCACCGACCAAGCCGCGAAGCGGACCCGGCGAAACCGGTCCGCTTTGGTGCGCGACGCCCTGCGGGAACATCTCCGCCGATTGGAACTGCAAGCCAGTGAAGAGCGCGACCGCCAAGGCTACTCCCGACAGTCGCAAGTCGACCCGGAAGCGCGGAGTTGGGAATCGGAGGCCACGTGGCCGCAAGAGATCGAATAGCCCGAGGCCAGATCGCCAGAGGAGAGGTTCGGCTCTACCACTTTGCCGCGCCAGACAAAAAACGGCCCGCCCTCGTGCTCACCCGCAACAGCGCCATCCCGTATTTATCCACAGTCACGGTTGCGCCTGTCACTTCCACGATTCGCGGCGTGCCATCGGAAGTGATTCTGAATGAGGAAGACGGCATGAAGTCCCCGTGCGCGGTGAACCTGCACAATGCAGTGACGGTATCGCAACAGCGCCTGGGGAAACGTCTGGCCCAGCTTAGTTCCGCCCGGATGAATGAGGTGTGTGCTGCTCTGCGCTTCTCCCTGGGTTGCGATTCAAACTAGTGGGTGAGGACGTTGCGGCTGGGTCGGATTTCTCTGTTCAGCTCTGAACTGCCCCACGCTACCTGTGAAAAATACCGATGAGCGATTTGAAGC
Organism: Candidatus Sulfotelmatobacter sp.; assembly: GCA_049588915.1. GTDB lineage: Bacteria > Acidobacteriota > Terriglobia > Terriglobales > Acidobacteriaceae > Sulfotelmatobacter. Next base: position 1,850 of record JBAVZU010000044.1, on the reverse strand, counting down.
CAGAGGACGTTGCAGGCCAATTTGCCAGAAGCCCGAGGCCCGTCATGGCTGTCACAGCTAGCGTCAGCCAAGCTACCCAGCGGCTAAGTCGAAATGTCACATCAATATTTCGTAGGGAGACGTGGAGGGAGAAGGATTCCGCGGCCAATTGCAAATGTCTGGACACTACATCAAACTCTCGCGACACAACACCCTGAAAGAAGTCCAAGAGAGTTGCCTTTGGCTCGTCCACTCGCGTGAACTCCCTCAGCCCACTGTGCCGCGACCGGAGGGCGCCGGTATGCTGTTCGTATTCGAGCCGCAGCCGAGCCAGCAACATTCGCGATAACTGAAGCCGCGAATTTAGGCGTACGTCGCGTCCAAATGAACCTGGAACTTTGTTCCGAAGCCAGGCGTTCAGGCCTCGCGTTGCTATGCGTCTGAAGACCTGAAATCTTAGCTGCCCAACAAGATCCTCTGAGTCCGAGAGAACCTGGTGGATAGCCAGAAACGGAATAAGTTCATGTATCGTGTTCTCGATCCCGCTGTTCGCGATGTCACCTTGTGGAGGATCGGCAGCGATTACGAAACGATGCGGGTACTCAAATCTGCCCCATTTGCCTGCGACCAGGAACATTGCGTTATTTTGGGACAGGAAAGAATTGTAGTTCCAAGAAAAACCGAATTGTCGGGACCAAGCGGCCATGTTCCTCAAATCGGGTGCTTTTTCCTTCTCGGATGCGAGACGAAATTGATCTACCGACACGAAACCCGGTACTCCCGAATTTGAGGGTCGCGGTGTGTATCGGGCAACAAACCGCTCTGCCGTCGTTCGGGTCACGTCCACGTAGTCGCGAATGGTCCGTTCCCTTATGCTTTCGGCGTGCAAATCTGAGCTCCCCCACCGGCGAGATCCCAGTGGGAGCCATGAATTGAATCGAATTTCACTCAAATAGGAGCGTTTGTATAGACGTGCCAGCCTTGTTGACACATCGTCGGCAAGCGTGACCTTGAAAGTGAGAGCCAATAGCGAGGGGAGTACGCGATGAACTTCCATCCCGATATGTTCTATCTCGCTCGGAAGATCCGGAAAAATCGCAACCGCCCCCGGGAACAACATCGTCCGCTTCGCGACGATATGCCCGATATAGGACCACGAGAGTCCTCTCAAACTGTCGCTGTCACCGATTATCTCGCGGGCCCAGCCCAAGGCGCTCGCCGGAAACAGCCTTTCCAAAGACGCCATCAGCCTCTCTATATCCTCCAAAAGGTACAGCCGGAGTAGCGTGAATGAGTGCAGCTTGACTTGTACGCCGTCGGGAACTCGAGACCTGTCAGTATCCTCTTTCGATGACTCGCGCTGATACTTGCGTTTTTCCTGAAATATGGAAACGATGCCGCCGCTGAATGTCGGCAGGCTCTCGGCGATATCGAGGATCAAACTTGCGTACTTGGCACGTAATCTGTCTCGCAAATTTTCCATTGTCCCTTATCGTAGATTACGCGGAGTTGCTGCCCAAACGAAAGTACATACCTACGTGGCTGCGGGTGGGACAAGATGTGCCGAATACTAGTTCTTGCGCGTTTTGGCTTGTGGCCCACGCCAGCCCGGTTTTGGCTTGAGTGAGGATGTTCACACGTCACAGGCCTAGTCCAGCGGACAAAACCAGATTGTCCCCATGCCACGGCGGGAAGACTTTGTCCAGCAGCAGAGCTACCCCGCTCAAGCCAATAGCGGGGCGAATGGGCCACCCTCTATAACCGTGTCGGCGTTGTCAAGAGACACGTGGACCCGCGAAGGGTTTTGACTTTCCTCTTCGTGGAAAGGTTTAGGTGTTGGTGTTGCTTTGCTCATGCGACCAGGGCCCGCT
>JBAVZU010000043.1:0-5695 GCA_049588915.1 Candidatus Sulfotelmatobacter sp. | reverse complement strand
GATATTGGCTCAGCCGCAAAGCTCTGTCTCCGGTGGACGTAATTACTCGGACGGCGCGAAACATCGGCGGCAACAATCTAAGCGACCGCCTGGAAAAACTCACGACCGGCGATGAGCTGCAACGCCTGTCAGACACGTTGAATGAAATGCTGGCTCGCATCGAAAGCGCCTTTCTTCGCGTGACCCAGTTCACGGCGGATGCTTCGCACGAGTTGCGCACGCCGATCTCGTTGATTCGCGCCGAAGCGGAAATTGCACTCCGGAAGACCAGAGGAAACGAGGAGTATCGCGAGGCGTTGCGCCACATCTTCCTGGAAGCGGAAAGGACCTCGTCGCTGGTGGAAGAACTGCTATCCCTCGCCCGGTCCGATTCCGGCCGCGAAAGCTTACACCTCGTACCTCTCGACCTGCGTTCGGCGGTCGCGGAGACGGCAAACGAATGGCGCCAACTCGTGGAGTCCCGCAATCTGCAATTCACAGAAGCGCTCGCAAACTACGAGTTGCCGGTCCTGGCGGACCGAAAGGCCGTGCAACGACTGCTGGCCATTCTGCTCGACAACGCCGTCAAGTACACGCCGCCGCCCGGGGCCATCGAACTTCGCTTTGAAGCGCAGAATGGCAATGCGATCATTTCTGTGTGTGACTCAGGAATTGGAATTGCGAAGGAAGATCAGGCAAGAATCTTCGAGCGCTTTTACCGTGTAAACAAGGCGAGAAGCCGCGAGCTTGGCGGTGCTGGCATCGGCCTCGCCATTGCCGATTGGATCGTGCAGCAGCACCGTGGATCGATCGCCGTTCATAGCTCGATCGGCAACGGATCTACTTTTGTTGTCGAGCTCCCAATGCAGCGGGGAACGGCGCTTTTGGACCTCTCACAAACAAAGACGTTCGGAGACACGCCGGCAACTCGCCAGAAAGGCCTCGCGGTCGACTAGTCGGCATCGAGTTTCGAGCCGTAATTTCCTCGCGAACCGGCAGCCTTCCGGCGCGGTCAACTGCAAGTTTTGCGTTCCGGCGAATAGCAGCCGCCAAGCTTCTCATGGGGTTCGAGTGGCTAAACGATTGGTGAAGCGCTCTAAGCTGGGACGCGAGCGATCCATCTCTGGGCCTCAACAGTCCGGGCGAACACTGGAATGGCCTGTAACACATCCGCCCGCTTCAATGTGGGAGCGGCTGTCCCGTCGCGCCGAAATTCGCCCACCCAATAGCACTTCGCCGGATTGCCTCCGCGAGTGTCGCCGAAGTCCGGGCGGATCACCGCATTGCCCAGAATAAGCGGGAAGGCCCGCACCAGTCTGAGCATATCCTCGACCGTTGGCATGTAATGCCCACTCTTGGCGGTGATCACCCTCACCCAGCCATCCTCCGCTGTAATCTCTCCCGCGGCCGCCGCCGGACCGCCACCGAGGAACGTCGAGTGATGATATTTTCCCTCGACATGCTTGTGGACATACAGATTCTTTTGCAAGTCCACAACAAAGATTCCCCAGCCAGTTCCGGAGAATACTGTCGAGAGATTTCGCGTCGAAAATAACCCCGGATGCAGAGGGTGCATGCTTTCCAGTCGCCCCGAGTTGCCGAAAATGACCCTGCGCTTGAGGGCTTTCGGTGTGCTGCCGTAGTACTTGACGCGTTGATCTGCCGGACCGGCGGACCCGATGAAGTCCCAAAAGCTTCGGGTCGTGCTGCTAACCAGCCAGCGCTCGAACTCCGCCGATAATACATAACCCGGCCGATGTACCGGGTCCAGATATTCCAGCCAGTAACTTCGCGCTTTATTCCCTCCAGCGGTAGGGTTCCCGATGTTCTTCAGGTTGGTCGGGGCAGTTAGGAACCTGATCCCGAGTTGCTGTGCCTCAACGCCGATCTCCTCCGCAAGTTGCTGCAAGACATCCCAGCGGGCGGCGTTTTTCACGGTCGCCTTGGGGGGCTTCTCGGTGATCCAGGATGTAACAAAATGCAACGCTGAAGTGAGATGAGGCTCCAGGGTTGCTAACCTGACCTCGGCTGGGATGAATGGAGGAGGTGGAAGCGACGACGACAAGGTGTTATAGATCGTCACCATGGACCAGATCGTGATGAGGCACGGGTTCTTGGACGCGTTCATCCCGGTTCGTTCTAACGGTTCGACATTGAGCATGTGCCGATTCTCTCAGAAAAACTTAGAACTAAAATTGAGGAAGTCTAGCACGGGGCGAAGGTGCTCGACGAAAAATCCCGTTTGCGTTCACACTTCGAACTATCCGAATACACCGACAGCAGAATCTCGCCTTCTTTCACCCCTCCCGGATGGCCCTTGCTTCGAATTCGCGCCTGGCTAGGCGACGGCGGCAGCCGGAGTTGGAGAAGTTGGAGAACTAAACTTGATGCGCCGGGGCAATAGCCAACTTCACAATTGTCGCGAAATGGTGCAGCAGATCGTCGCGTATAAACTAAAGATGGTTATGGTGTGAAGCCGGTTCGAGCAATGGCCAGGAAGCAAGACGCTTGTACAATGGTGGCATTCTTAGGTTGAAACGGAAAGTCCGTGTTGAGAAAACTCTTAACGGCCATTTTGTTGCTCTCCATCGCCACGCTGGCGCGCGCGCAAGTAGCGACAACTCCTCCCAAGCCTACGCTGATCAAGGCCGGTCGTATTCTCGACGTGCGCACTGGCAAATACCTCGTTGGCCAAGGCATCCTCGTGGAAGACGGCAAGATAAAGGACGTCGCTGCATTCGCCGACTTACAGCCTCATCTACCGAAGGACGCGGTCACCGTCGATCTCAGTAAGGGCACTGTGCTCCCTGGGCTGATCGATTCCCACGCTCATCTGCTCATGGCCGCCTCAGCGTCGGTCAATCCGAGCAATAACATTTTGGACGCGGTCGCTGGCACGAGCGCTTCCCAACGTGCTCTGCTTGGCGCCCGCATGGCCCGCGAGGATCTGGAGGGCGGTTTCACGACCGTTCGCAACGTAGGCCACTCCGGCGAAGATGGCGATGCGGCGCTTCGCGATGCCATCGACGCGGGCTGGGTGCCGGGACCGCGGATCCAGGCCTCCTGCCGCAAGCTTACTCCACCGGGAGGTCAGGCGGTGCGCCTCAATCCGGCGATCGCCAAGAAGATCGTCGATCTCGAGTTTTTTCCGGTGGACAGTCCAGATGAGGCACGCCGAGCCGTCCGCGAGAATCTGCTTTATGGCGCTGATTTTATCAAGGTTGTGGGCGATGATGAGCCCCGTTTCGTAACTACGGAAGAGATGAAAGCTATCGTCGAAGAGGCGCATCGTTCGAAGGTGAAGGTTGCCGTGCATGCCACGACCGAGACCGGCATCCAAACGTCGATAGATGCAGGCGTGGACTCCATCGAGCACGGCGATGCCGTCACCGACCAAATGCTCAAACAGATGAAGGACAAGGGAATCTTTTTCGATCTAACTGAGACTTTCGCGGGTGGCCGGTTGCGGGCGCTTGTGCAGAAATCGGTTGTTCTTTCGCCAGAGTACGAGCGAGGGTTTGCGCAATATGAGGAACTTTCGAATAGAGAAGCTCCGCTTCGCGTACAGAGAGTCTTAAAGGCCGGAGTGAAGTTCGCCATCGGGTCAGACATGTGGTTCGACTATCCGGGCAAGACTCGCGGCCAGGCAACGGCGACCATGTTCGCGTCGCTGCGCGAGCTGGGAATGCCTCCGCTGGATGTTATCCGTGCCGCCACATCGGACGCGGCAGAACTATTGGGCTGGCAGGATAGAATCGGTGCCATTGAAGCAGGTAAGCTCGCCGATCTTGTGGCGGTCTCCGGCGATCCTATGGAGGACATCACAGAGCTTGAGCGAGTGAAGTTCGTGATGAAGGGCGGGGTCGTGGTCAAGAACGAGATTCACTGAACCTCGGTAGGCAACAACTTGCCTGGACAGGGCATGACAGGGTAGAACATGAATGTTCCGGGCGCCTTCCCTTGGCCGGTTTTGAAGTGATAACCGTTGGCCGCTTTCGAAGTGATCACTGAGTATCAAGCAAGCGATGGACCCGGACAATCGGATGAACCCAGGAAGTATTCTTGATCTGTCGGTGTCGCTACCAGCAAAGTAACGCTTAACACAAAGCGTGTGTGGAACTAAGCTATGAAGAAGAGAACTTTTTTAAAGCTTTGCGGCGCCACACTTGCTTCTCCTGCGATCCTTCGCCTACTGGCTTGGGCGGGACCGGAAAAACTCAGAAACTGGGCCGGCAATATTGAGTACAGCACCGACCGTGTTCAAATCGCCACTTCACTAGAGCAGGTACAGAATTACGCCAGGGCACAAAAAAAGCTGAAGGCGCTTGGCACGCGCCACTGCTTCAACAATATTGCCGACAGCAAAGATAGCTTTTTGTCGCTGAAACCGATGGATCAAGTGATATCTCTCGATCCTAGAAAGCGAACCGTTACCGTAGGAGCGGGCATTACGTATGGAGAGTTATGTCCTTATCTCGACCAGAAGGGATTTGCGCTACACAATCTTGCCTCGCTGCCCCACATCTCGGTAGCGGGCGCATGCAGCACGGCCACCCACGGCTCGGGCCAGAAGAATGGAAACTTGGCAACTGCGGCGTCCGGCCTGGAAATGGTGACTGCGGACGGCAAGGTCGTGACTCTTTCACGGGAACCGGACTCCGAAATTTTTAATGGCGCAGTAGTTGGCCTGGGCGCTCTGGGCATCATCACAAAAGTCACCCTCGATATTCAGCCGAGTTTCATGATGAGGCAGTACGTTTACGAAAATCTGCCTTTCAGGGAATTGACAGACCATTTTGATCCGATCGAATCGAGCGGCTATAGCGTAAGTCTTTTTACGGACTGGCAGAAGAACCGAATCAACGAACTTTGGATCAAGAGCCGCACGGAAGAAGGTCGGGCCTTTCACGCGACGCCCGACTTCTTCGGAGCAAAGCTCGCGACGCGCAACCTTCATCCGATCAAAGAATTATCGGCTGAAAATTGCACTGAGCAGATGGGAGTACCCGGCGCCTGGTACGAGCGGCTGCCGCACTTTCGCATGGGCTTCACACCAAGCGCGGGTAAGGAATTGCAATCCGAATATTTCGTTCCGCGACAGCACGCGATCGAAGCAATTCTGGCGGTGGAGCGACTCCACGATCAGGTGAGCCCGGCGCTGCTGATTACTGAGATCCGCACAATTGCCGCTGACCATCTGTGGATGAGTCCCTGCCACGAACAGGACTGTGTGACGATCCACTTCACCTGGAAACCTGACTGGCCTGCGGTCAGCCGGCTGCTGCCGATTATCGAGAAAGAGCTAGCTCCTTTTGACGCGCGACCGCACTGGGGAAAGCTGTTCACCATCTCGCCGCTAGAACTTAAGCGAATTTATAAAAAGATGCCCGACTTTGTTGAATTGAGCAAGCATTACGATCCACAAGGCAAGTTTCGCAATGAGTACTTGAACAAAAATATTTTTGCTGATCATTCTGCCTGAAGTACTCAGAGCAGCGACCGCCGCTAGCCTCGCAGGGATGATCGCAGCCGAATTAACGTTCATGGCAGGGGAACAACTGTTGTGCTGGGCAAAAAAAGGAAGAAAATCAACTGAGATGCAAGAAAAATCACCGGGCAACCGAAAGGTTGTGTTGAACAGGGGTGCAGAAGTGGAAAAAAATGAAGCACAGGAACAGTTCAAGAACGCGATATCACCCGTGAGCACGACTCAGCC